>DASWGT010000033.1:0-22895 GCA_036393575.1 Rhodospirillales bacterium
AATCCGATGATCACCCGCAACTACGTGACGTATCTGACCTCCAACTCGGTCCTGATCGGCGCCGAGGTCGACAAGATCCTCTCCATATTGCTGGTCACCGCGGTGTTGGCGATCGCCATCATGCGCGCCCAGAGGGTGCTGCATCGCGCGGTGCTCGACAGCACCGCCGCCCAGGACCTGTCGCGGTTCGTCTCGACCGAGGTCGCCGACCGGATCACGTCCGCCGACAGGGCGATCCAGCCAGGGGACGGTGAATCCAAGGTGGCGACGGTGATGTTCACCGACATCCAGGGATTCTCCACGGTGTCGGAGAAGATGACGCCGATGGAGCTGGCGCGCACGCTCAACGACTACTTCGGCGCCACGTCGGAGGTGATCTCCAAGTACGGCGGCGTCATCACCCAGTTCGAAGGCGACCAGATGCTGATCACCTATAACGCCGTCACCCCGGACGAGCATCACGCCGCCAATGCCGTGCGCACGGCGCTGGCGATCCAGGAGATCGTCAATGGCCGTACCTTCGGCAAGGGAGTGACGCTGAAGACCCGCTGCGGCATCAACACCGGCGAGATCGTCGTCGGCGCAGTCGGGACCAAGGATCGGCTGGTGTTCACGGTCCACGGCGACGATGTCAACATCGCCGCCCGCCTGGAACAGCTGAACAAGGAATACGGCACCTACATCATGGCCACCGAGCGCACGGCAACCACCTGTGGCGGCGATTTTGCCTTCAAGCCGGTGTGCGAGGTGACGGTGCGCGGCCGGCAGGCTCCGACCAAGGTGTTTACGGTCGAATCCTGAGCCCGCCGGGTCAGGTCCTGAGCACGCCGCCGGTCGATTTGCCGACGGCGGCAACGATTTTTTTGGCCACGGCCTCGATCTCCGGATCCGTGAGCGTCTTTTCCGTCGGCCTGAGGGTGACGCTGATGGCGAGCGACTTCTTGCCCTCGCCCAGGTTTCCGCCCTCGAACACGTCGAACAGCTTGACCTCGGCGATCAGCGCCTTGTCGGCGCCGCGGGCGGCGTTGAGCACTTGGGCGGCGGTGACGGCGGCGGCGACGACGAAGGCGAAATCCCGCTCGACGGCTTGGAAAGGCGAAAGCGCCAGGTGCGGCTTGGCGCTGGATTTCCGCTTCTTCGGCTGCGGCAGGTCGTCGAACACGATCTCGAACCCGGCGACCGGGCCTTTGACGTCCATGTCCTTGAGCACGCGGGGGTGAATCTCGCCGAAATGGGCCAGCACCGCCTTCGGGCCGAGGCGCATGACACCCGAGTGCCCGGGGTGGTACCAGCCGGGTGCCCCCGGCGCGACCTCGATCCTGTCGAGGGCAACGTCGAGCTCGCCCAACACCGCCAGCGCGTCGGCCTTGGCATCGAACAGGTCGACCGGCCTCGGTGGCGGCGCCCAGTTGCGTTCGCCGTAGGCGCCGGCGCGGATGCCGGCGACGGCTATCTTCTGCTCCTCCGGCCTAGTGCCCGAGAACACCGGCCCGATCTCGAACAACTGTACGTCGCCGAGGCCGCGGGCGGCGTTGCGACCGGCGGCTTGGATCAGGTTCGGCAGCAGGCTCGGCCGCATGACGCCGAGATCGGCGCTGATCGGGTTGACCAGCCTGAGCGAATCCGGGACGCCGCCGAACAACCGCGCCACCTTTTCGTCGAGGAACGAATAGGTCACCGCCTCGACCAGGCCGCGGCCGGCGAGCAGCCGCCGCGCCGTCGCCCGGCGGCGCTGTTCCGGCCGGAGCGCCGGATGCGGCAACGCCGCGCCGAGGCCGAGCGGCACGGCGGGGATGTTCTCAAGGCCCTCGATGCGGACGATTTCCTCGACCAGGCACGCCTCGCCGACGATGTCGCCACGCCACGACGGCACCGAGACGCGAAGCGTGCCGCCCGACTCCTTGACCGTAAAGCCGAGTGCGGTCAGGATATTGACGATCCGCTTTTTCGGCAGGTCCAGCCCGCCGTAGGTGCGCACCCGTTCTGGACGGAGCGTGACGTCGCGGCGCCAGTCGGGCTCGCGGCCGGCGATCACCAGCTCCGACGGTGTACCGCCGCAAAGATCCAGCACCAGGCGGGTCGCGATCTCCATGCCGTCGACCAGGAATGCCGGGTCGACGCCGCGCTCGAAGCGGTAGCGGGCGTCCGACGTGATGTCGAGCTTGCGTCCGGTCATCGCCGTACGCGCCGGATCGAAATAGGCGGACTCCAGGAACACGTCGCTGGTCTTTTCCGTGCATCCGGAGGCCTCGCCGCCGATGACGCCGCCCAGCGCCTCGGCCGCATTGTCGTCGGCAATCACCGTCATTTCGCCGTCGAGGGTGTATTCCTTGCCGTTGAGCGCCAAAAGCTTCTCGCCCGGATTCGACAGGCGCACGTGCAAGTCGCCCTTAATGGCAGCGGCGTCGAACACATGCAACGGCCGGCCTAAATCCATGGTCATCCAATTGGTGATATCGACCAGCGCCGAGATCGGCCGGAGCCCGATTGCCGTCAGCTTGTCTTTCAGCCACTTCGGGCTTTCTCCATTTTTGACGCCCTTCACCAGGCGGCCGACGAAATAGGGGCAGGCGCTTTCGGTCCCCTTCTTGAAATCGAGATGCACCGTGATCGGGCTCTTGAAGGCGCCCTTGACCGGCTTGGTGGCGAGCGGCTTCAATTTGCCGACGCCGGCGGCGGCCAGGTCGCGGGCGATGCCGCGGACGCCCAGGCAATCACCGCGGTTCGGCGTCACCTCGATCTCGATCACCGGGTCGGCGAGTCCCATCACCTCGGCTGCCGGAGCGCCGAGCGGCGCATCCTCCGGCAACTCGATGATGGCGTCGTGGTTGTCGCTGAGATTCATCTCCTTCTCGGACAGCAGCATGCCGTGCGACATGACGCCGCGGATTTTCGTCGGCTTCAGCGTGATGCCGGTGCCCGGGATGTAGGAGCCGGCGGCCGCGAACACGCCGACCAGCCCGGTGCGGGCGTTGGGGGCGCCGCAGATCACCTCGACCACGTGTGAGCCGTCGTCGACCTTGCAGACGGAAAGTTTGTCGGCGTCCGGGTGCTTTTTCGCCTCCACCACCCGGCCGACCACGAAGCCGCCGATCTCCTTGGCGCGGTCGTGGACGCCCGCAACCTCGAGGCCGGTCATGGTCAAACGCTCGACGGCCTGTTCGAGGGAGGCCTTGGTGTCCAGATGCTCTTTCAGCCAACCGAAGGTGAACTTCATCGCCTACAGCCCCCCGACCATGTCGGCACCTTGAGGGCGCTGAACCCGTAATGGTGCAGCCAGCGCAAGTCCGATTCGAAGAACGTGCGCAAATCGGGGATGCCGTATTTCAGCATCGCCATCCGCTCGACCCCGAGCCCGAACGCGAAGCCCTGGTAGCGGGCGGAATCGATGCCGCAGTTCTCCAGCACCTTCGGATTCACCATGCCGCAGCCGAGGATCTCCAGCCAGTCGTCGCCGTGGCCGATGCGGAACTCGCCGCCTTTTCGCGTGCAACCGATGTCGACCTCCGCCGACGGCTCGGTAAACGGGAAGTAGCTGGGCCGGAAACGCACCGGCAGATCGTCCATGTCGAAGAAGGCTCGGCAGAAATCGATCAGGCAGCCCTTCAGGTGCCCCATGTGGGTGGTCTCGTCGACCACCAAGCCCTCGACCTGATGGAACATCGGCGAATGGGTCGCGTCGTAGTCGCAACGGTAGGTGCGGCCCGGCACGATAATCCGGATCGGCGGCTTGGTCGCCACCATGGTGCGGATCTGCACCGGCGAGGTGTGGGTGCGCAGCACCAGGCGCTCGTCGCCGCCGGCACCCGGCAGATAGAAGGTATCGTGTTCCTGGCGCGCCGGGTGGTCGGGTGGGATATTCAGCGCCGTGAAGTTGTGCCAGTCGTCCTCGATGTCGGGCCCTTCGGCGACGGCGAGGCCCATTTCGCCCAGGATCGCCACGATTTCGTCCATGGTCTGGCTGATTGGGTGGACGCGGCCCTGCCGTTCCGGCCTGGCGGGGAGCGTCACGTCGACGCGCTCCTGCATCAGACGCCGGTCGAGCTCGGCGTCAGAGAACGACCGCTTGCGCGTCTCGATGGCGTCCGCGACCTCGGTCTTCAGCGCGTTCAGCGCCTGGCCGGCCGTGCGGCGGGCGTCGGCGTCCATGGCGCCGAGGCCTTTCATCATCTCGGTGATGCGGCCCTTCTTGCCGAGCGCCGAAACGCGAACCCGATCGAGCGAGTCCAGGTCAGCGGCCTTGCCGACCGCGGCCATCAGTTCCGACCGAAGAGCCTCCAGTTCCGTCATCGCCCCATTCACCGGCCTTTATAAACACAAACGGGAGCCGACCGCTGTGGCTGGCTCCCGATTATATCCCCCAAACCGTCGTTCTGGGTTCAAGCGTTCTTGGCAAGCGCAGCCTGGGCCTGTTCCACCAGCGCCTTGAAGGCGTCGGGCTCCCGGACCGCGAGATCCGAGAGGATCTTGCGGTCGATCTCGATGCCGGCCTTGCCGAGGCCGTTCATGAGCTGGGAGTAGGTCATGCCGTGCTCGCGGGCGCCGGCGTTGATCCGCTGGATCCAAAGGCTGCGGAAGGACCGCTTGCGGTTGCGGCGGTCGCGATAGGCATAACGCAGCGCCTTCTCGACCTTTTCGAGCGCGACGCGGAACGAACTCTGGTTGCGGTCGCGGTATCCGCGGGCAAGGCGCCGGACCTTCTTGTGACGGGCGTGGCCGGGCACGCCTCTTTTTACATGAGACATGGCGTATCCCCCTCAGCCGTAGGGCATGTGGATCTTGACGATCTTCGCGTCGGCGTCGCTGAGGATCATGGTGCCGCGGGCCTGGCGCTTCATCTTCTGGGGCCGCTTCGAGAGGCCGTGGCGCTTGTAGGCCACGTTGCCCCTGATCTTGCCCGAACCCGTCCGGCGGAAGCGTTTTTTGACGCTCGATTTGGTCTTCATTTTGGGCATTTCATTCATCCTTTTTGGTCTGGAGGAACGTCAAAGCGGCTGGGCATGCCCTTGCCGGACCGCTCGCGCGCGCGGGTTATACCCTTAGGTCCCGCGGAATGCAAGGCACCCGACGCGTTGGCCCCGGCCCCCCGCGAAGGGGCCGGGTGGACACCATGGACGGGGTGCGTTGCCAGGGCGGCCGACGGCTATTTCGGCGCCAGCACCATGGTCATCATGCGGCCTTCGGTGCGCGGCGTCTGCTCGACTTTGGCCTGCACCTCGATGTCGGCACGGATACGGTCCAGGACCTTCATACCCAGTTCCTGGTGGGCCATCTCGCGGCCGCGGAACCGGATGGTCATCTTGACCTTGTCGCCGTCGTCCAGGAATCGCCGGACGCTCCGCATCTTGACCTGATAGTCGTGCTCGTCGATGCCGGGGCGCATCTTGATCTCCTTGACTTCGATGACCTTCTGTTTCTTGCGCGCCTCGTTGGCCTTTTTCTGGGCCTCGTACTTGTATTTTCCGTAATCCAGCACCTTGCAGACGGGCGGACTGGCATTGGGCGACACCTCGACGAGGTCGAGCCCCGCCTGGAAGGCGATTTCAAGGCCTTGTTTGAGGGGAATTACGCCGACCATTTCACCGTTGGCGTCGACAACGCGAACGGGATCGGCAACGATCTGTTGGTTGACGCGCGGCCCGTCGCGGGACGGCGTCTGGGTCATGGGTCGTCGGACTATCTACCCCTCTCCTTTTCCTTGTTTGCGAACGGCCGGTCGTTCCGCCGGTCTCGGTTGTTGTTTCAGCGTCCTGCCGGCGGGCCGGCGGCTTCTTCCATTAGTCTAGCAACTGCCTCTCTTAGCGCAAGAATTTCTTGGGCCTTGCCGCCGAGACGCCGGACGGCCACGGTGCCGTCGGCCGCCTCCTTGGCGCCGACGACCAGCATCACCGGCACCTTGGCCATGCTGTGCTCGCGGACCTTGTAGTTGATCTTCTCGTTGCGGACATCGAGCTCGGCCCTAAGCCCGGCGTCGCCGAGGGCGGCCAGAACCTTCTTCGCGTGGTCGTCGGCGTCGCTGGTGATGGTCGCCACCACCGCCTGCACCGGCGCCAACCACAGCGGGAACTTGCCGGCATAATGCTCGATGAGGATGCCGATGAAGCGCTCGAATGACCCCAAGATGGCACGATGCAGCATCACCGGCCGGTGCTTCGCCCCGTCCTCGCCGACGTAGCTGGCGTCAAGCCGCTCCGGCAGCACGAAATCCACCTGCAGGGTGCCGCACTGCCAATCGCGGCCGATGGCGTCGCGCAGCACGAAATCGAGCTTCGGCCCGTAGAAGGCGCCGTCGCCGGGATTGAGCTGGGTTTCGAGACCCGTCGCCTTGGTGGCGTCCTTGAGCGCCCGTTCCGCCTTGTCCCAGGTGGCGTCGCTGCCGGCACGCACCGGCGGCCGGTCGGAGAACTTCACGGTCACGTCCTCGAAGCCCAGGTCCTTGTAGACGCTGCGCAAGAGCGCGCAGAACGCCTGGGTCTCGGAGGTGATCTGGTCCTCGGTGCAGAAGATATGGGCGTCGTCCTGAACGAAGGCGCGCACCCGCATCAACCCGTGCAACGCGCCCGACGGCTCGTTGCGATGGCAGGCGCCGAACTCGGCCATGCGGATCGGCAGGTCGCGGTAGCTGGTGATGCCCTGCTTGAAGATCTGCACATGGCAAGGGCAGTTCATCGGCTTCAGCGCCAGCACGCCGTCCTCGACCTCGGCGGTGAACATGTTCTGGCGGAATTTCTCCCAGTGGCCCGATGCCTCCCACAGGCTGCGGTCGACCATCTGCGGTGTGTTGACCTCGACGTAGCCGTTGGCGGCGATGCGGCGGCGGATGTAATTGCGGAGCGTGCGATAGAGCGTCCACCCCTTCGGATGCCAGAACACCGCGCCGGCGGCCACGTCCTGCAGGTGGAACAGGTTCATCTCGCGCCCGAGCCGCCGGTGATCGCGTTTTTCTGCCTCCTCCAGCATGGTGAGATAGGCCTTGAGTTGCTTTTCATCGGGCCAGCAGGTGCCGTAGATCCGCTGCAGCATCTCGTTTTTGGAATCGCCCCGCCAATAAGCGCCGGCCAGCTTGGTCAGCTTGAAGGCGGTACCGAGCTTGCCCGTCGATGGCAGGTGCGGTCCGCGGCAGAGGTCGATAAAATTGCCCTGACGATAGAGGGTGATCTCCTCGTCTTCCGGCAGATCGCGGATGATCTCGGCCTTGTAGCGCTCGCCGATGTCCTTGAAGAATTTCACCGCCTTGTCGCGGTCCCAGACCTCGCGGGTGATTTTCTCGTCGCGCTTGACGATTTCCTTCATGCGCGCCTCGATCCGTCCTAAGTCCTCGGGCACGAACGGCTTATCGCGGGCGAAATCGTAATAGAAGCCGTTCTCGATCGCCGGGCCGATGGTCACCTGGGTCTCGGGAAAAAGCTCCTTAACCGCCTCGGCCATGACGTGAGCGCAGTCGTGACGCAGGATCCCGAGCGCGTCCGGGTCCTTGGATGTCACGATGGCGATCTTGGAGTCCCGCTCGATCGGCCGGCTCAGGTCCATCAGCTTGCCATCGACGCGGATGACCAGCGCCGCCTTGGCCAGACCGGGGCCGATCGCGGCCGCCGCCTCGGCACCGGTGACGGGCTTGTCGAATTTGCGGACGCTGCCGTCGGGAAGGGTAAGGGCGACCATTTTCAACACGCGCTGGAAGGCATCGGAAGGGGGCCCGAAAATGCCGGGGGAGCAGGCGGTCTGTCAAGGAAGCCCGGCCGGTAGGTCACCGTCGTCTTCACAGGCCGAGCGCCCCCAGCACCTCGGAAACCGCAAGCTCCGCCAGGGGCTCGCGGCGCAGGATGGCAACCGCTGGCCCGCGCTGACCGCACAGTGCCGGGTCGGAATCGCTGGAATACAGCACCACCGAGCGGCAGCCGACGCCGGCCAGCAGGTGCATCGGCCCGGTGTCGTTGCCGATCGCGGCGGCAGCGCGGCGGCCGAGCGCCGCCAGGTCGAACAGGTTGGTTTGCCCGCTCAGGTCCAGCGCTGCCGGTGAGGCGGCCTTCACCGCGGCCATGACGTCGGCCTCGGCCTTGGCGCCGATCAGCACCGGCGAGAGTCCGCGGTCGTTCAGCGCGCGGGCCAGCGCGCCATATTTTTCGGCCGGCCAGCGCTTGCCCGGACGGTGCGCCGCGCCGCCCGGCGCCAGCAGCGCGAACCGCTTGGGAAGGCGGAAATGGCCGACGGCGGCGGCGGCCCACGACAGATCGGTCGGCGGCACCTCGGAAATTCCGGCGACCGCCAGTTGCTCGGCCTGGCGCTCGACGGTGTGCATGTGGTCGCGGTCCGGATTGGCGTGCGGATGCGAACATCCCTTGGCGATCCCCGACCACTCGGGATAGGGTCCGGGCCAGAACAGCCGGTAATAGAAGGAGCTGCGGTCGGAGGTCTGCAGGTCGTAGACGCGCCCGAAGCCGGCGGCGCGCAGCCGGTGACGGAGCCTGAGCCAGCCCACGACGTCCGCCGCCGCCGGCCGGCCGAAGTCCCAGATGTCGTCGAAATAACCGGAGGCGTGCGCGAAATCCCGGAACGGTCCGGTGGTCAGCAGCGTCAGCCGGGCGTCCCGGTGATGGCGGCGGACGGCGGCGAACGGCCCCAGAGCCTGGACGAAGTCGCCGAGCGCCCCCAGCTTGATGACCAGGACACTGGACGCCGTCGCCATTTACCTGCCGGCTTTCAACTGCAGGACTTCGTTGTAGACGTCGAGGGTCTTGGCGCACATGGTGGCAAGCGAGAAGTTGTCGCGCACGTTCTGGATCGCCTTCGCCGCCAGCGCGGCGCGGGCTTCCTGGCTCAGCCTCAGCACCTTGTCGAGCGCCTGGGTCAGCGCCTCGACGTCGCCCGGTGGGTACAACCAGCCGGTCTCGCCCTCGATCACGGTTTCGCGGGCGCCGCCGTGGTCGCTCGCCACCACCGGCCGGCCGAGCGCCTGCGCTTCGACGACGACGCGGCCGAAGGCCTCCGGGTCGGTGGAGGCCGACACCACCACGTCGGTCAGCATGTAGGCCGCCGGCATATCGTCGCAGTGATCGACGATGCGCACGATGTCGCCGAGGCTGCGCGCATTGACTATGTTCTCCAGCTCCTGACGGTATTTCGTCCGTCCCTGATCGCCGCCGACCAGCAGGCAACGGATATCGCGGCGACCCAATCGACCGACCGCATCGATGAACATGGTCTGCCCCTTCCAACGCGTCAGCCGCCCCGGCAGCATGATCACCGGCAGCCCGTCGCCGAGCCGCCATTGGCCCGCGAGCTTCGCCACCCGCTCGGCGGTGACCTTGGCGGGATCGAAGCGGTCGAGATTGACGCCGCGGTGGATGACGCGGATCTTTCCGGGCGACACGCCGTAGTTCTGATGCACGTGGCCGCCGATGAACCGCGAGATGGCAATCACCCGCTCGCCGCGGGTCATGATCGAATTGTAGCGGCGCTTAAGCGCGTTGCCGGCGGTGTAGGTGCCGTGAAAGGTGGTCATGAACGGCACATTCGCGCGCTTGGCCGCGTAATAGGCGCTCCACGCCGGCGCCCGCGAGCGGGCGTGGACGATGTCCACCTTCTCCGCCCGGATGATGCGGGCCAAGCGGCCGATGTTGGCGTAAATGACCAGCGGATTCTTGGAATGCAGCGGCAGCTCGATGTGCTCGCCGCCGACGCGCTTCACTTCATGCGCCCGGGCGCCGCCGGACGACGCCACCAGCGCCCGACCGCCTGCGGCGACGACCGCCTGGGCGATCTCGATGGTGCCGCGCTCGACCCCGCCGCCGGCGCCGAGAGCGGGAACCACCTGCAGGATGGTCGCGAATTTCCTTTCGCCCGCGGGCCGCCTTTGCAACGCCGCGATCGCCGGTGGTTTCGGCCGCGCGGCCGCGGTGCTATTGTTGGCGTCTTCGTTCATTGCCCGAGCCTATCATGAACACACCACGACCGTCCGGTCCGTCGACGGAGGCCGCTCCGGAGCCGCGAATACTAACACGCGAGGACGGCGCCACCATCGCCTACCACCGCGTCGCCGGCCGCACGCCGGGCGTCGTGTTCCTGACCGGCTTCAAGTCCGACATGACCGGCGGCAAGGCGCTCGCCCTGGAGGCGTTCTGCCGCAAACGCGGCCAAGCGATCGTGCGGTTCGATTATTTCGGCCACGGCGCGTCGTCGGGGGCGTTCGAGAATGGCACCATCGGCCGATGGGCTGACGACGCGGTGGCGGTGATCGACCGCTTGACCGAAGGCCCGCAGGTGCTGGTCGGCTCCAGCATGGGCGGCTGGATCATGCTGCTGGCGGCGCTCGCCAGGCCGGAACGGGTCGCCGGGCTGGTCGGCACCGCGGCGGCGCCCGACTTCACCGAGGACCTGATCCTGAACGGTCTCGCGCCCAAGCAACGGGCCGACCTTGCGCGCCGGGGATTCATCGAGACCGACAACCCTTACGACGACAGGCCATACCGAATCACCAAGGCGCTTCTCGACGAAGGGCGCAATCATCTTCTGCTGAAGGCCGAGATCCCGCTCGACTGCCCGGTGCGGCTGATCCACGGCACCGCCGATGCCGACGTGCCGTGGCGGACCAGCGAACGGCTGGCGCTCACATTGCGGTCGCGGGACGTCGAGACGCTGTTCGTCAAGAATGGCGACCATCGGCTCTCCAAGCCCAAGGACCTGGAGCGGCTCGCCCGCGTCGTCGGGCGCCTGCTTGACCAGCTTCAAGGATAACCCCGCCGCCCCTATCCGCCTTCCGCCAGCACGGCGCGCAAGCCTTCGCGGTAACTCGGATATCTCAGGACGACGCCGAGCTCGTCCTTGATGCGCCGGTTGGCGACGCGCCGGTTGTCGCGCCAGAAGCTGAGTGCCATCGTCGACATCGTCACCCGCGCCTCCTCGAAGGGGATCGCCGGCAGCGGCGCGACGCCGAGGAGTTCACAGGCGAAGGCGGTGACGTCGGCCGGCGCCGCCGGCTCGTCGTCGCAGACGTTGTAGACGGCACCGGGGTTAGGCCGCGCCATCGACGCCCGGAGAACATTGGCAATGTCGTCGACGTGGATGCGCGAGAACAGGTGCCCGGGCTTGTCGATGCGCCGCGCCGTCCCGCTCCGCACCTGGTCGAGGGCGCTGCGCCCGGGGCCGTAGATGCCGGCGAGCCGGAACACATGCACCGGCAGCTTGTGATCGCTCGCGAGCGTGAGCCACGCCGCTTCCGCGTCGGCCCGATGCCGGCTTCGCTCCGACGTCGGATTGAACAACGACGTTTCATCGACCGTCGCGCCCAGGGTGTCGCCGTAGACGCCGGTAGTCGACAGATAGCCTATCCAGGCCAGCGTCTTCAGGGCGCGGATGTCGCGGCCGTGGTGGACCAGCACCGCATCGCCGTCGGGTCCGGGCGGCACGGAATCAAGGAGATGCGTAGTGCCGGCGAGCGTTGCCGGCGCGGCGGCGAGTGGCGTTTCGCCGTCGAACCGATAGGCGTCGATGCCTTTGGCGGCGAGCTGCGCCTGGCCGGCCGCCGTGCGGGTGGTGCCGGCGACGCGCCAGCCGGCGGCGATCAGCGCACGCGCCAGCCGCCCGGCACTGTAGCCGAGGCCGAAGCAGAACAGTCGCGGCCGGAGCGCATCGTCAGTCATCGGCGGGGTCCCGCCGCGGCGCCGTCACGCGACCTCCTTTTCCCGGCAAAGATGGGATATAGATGCCGGAACGCCCCAGCCGCCACACCCGGAGACCAAGTCTCGTGAAGCCGAAGATTCTTCGCACCGACGCCGAGCTCTTCATCATCGAACAATACCTGGATGAACTGCGCGCCACCGCCGACGTGGCAACCACCGAGCGCACCGACGAGGACGGGCTCGCCGCCGCCGCCCGCGACGCGACGCTGATTCTGACCTGCTACACCGCCATCACCGCCAAGGTTATTGAGTCCGCCCGGAAATTGAAAGGCATCGTCAAGTACGGCGTCGGCACCGACAATATCGACATCGCCGCCGCGACGAGGCGCGGCGTGATGGTCGCCAATTGCCCCGATTACGGCTCCGACACCGTCGCCGACCACGCGTTCGCGCTGTTGATCGCCCTGGCGCGGAAGATCCCCTTCCTCGACCGGGCGATGCGGCGGGACGGCTGGATATGGCCGGCGCCGGAGTATTTCGGCGTCGATCTCGCGGGCAAGACCATCGGACTGGTTGGCTTCGGGCGCATCGGCCGAGCGATGGCGCGCCGCGCCCACGGCTTCGGCATGACGCGGCTGGTCTCGGACCCCTACGTCGATCCCGCCACTGTCACCGAATTCGGCGTCCGCTTCGTCGGTCTCGATCGGCTGCTCGCCGAGTCCGATTTCGTGTCGCTGCACTGCATGCTGACGCCGGAGACCCATGGGCTGATCGGCGAGGTGGCGCTCGCAAGGATGAAGTCGACGGCGTTCCTGATCGACGTGTCGCGCGGCGCCATCGTCGACGAGGCAGCCCTGGTGCGGGCGCTGGATGCGGGCCGCATCGCTGGTGCCGCCTTCGACGTGTTCGCCCACGAGCCGCTCAATCCCGGCTATCCGCTGTTCGGGCGCGACAACGTCATCCTGACGCCGCACTTGGCGTGGTACACGGAAGAAGCGTTCCAGCGGGTCGAGCGCGACACGCTTGCCGGCGTGCGCGACATGCTCGCCGGCAACAGGCCGAAGCACCTGAAGAACGTGGACGTCCTCGACTGATATGCGGATCCTCGGTTTCACCTTCCTTATCTACATCTTCGGCTGCGTCACCGCCACTGCGGGCACAGCGACAGCCGCCGACGCCGACAGCCGCCGCCAGTACGACGCCTGCATGGCGCTGGCCCGCGACAACCCCGAACAGGGATTCGATCGGGCGATCACCTGGCGCGGCCTCGGCGGCGGCGATGCCGCCGAGCACTGCGCGGCCGCCGCCCTGATCGGGCTCGGCCAGTACGCCAACGCCGCCACCCGGCTCGAGGCGCTCGCCGCCAAGAGCAAGCACATCCCGCAGGTCAAGGCCGGGCTGCTGGCGCACGCGGCGCAAGCGTGGCTGCTCGGCGGCAAGTCGCAACGCGCCGAGGGCGTGCTGACGGCGGCGCTGAAGCTGACGCCCGACGATGCGGCGCTGCTGGTCGACCGCGCTGAGGCGAAGGCCGGCCAGAAGAACTACCAGGGCGCCGTCGACGACCTGACGGAGGCGATCCGCCGCGACAACCGGCGGCCAGATGCCTTCGTGTTCCGCGCCACCGCCTACCGCTTCCTCGACAGGCTCGAGCTCGCTGACGCCGACGTCGAGAAGGCGCTGGTCCTCGAGCCCGGCCATGTCGAGGGCCTGCTGGAGCGCGGCATCCTGCGCCGCCTCAAGGGCGACGACGCCGGCGCCCGCCAGGACTGGCTGCAGGTGCTGCGGCTCGCGCCCAAGAGCCCGGCGGCCGATGCGGCGCGCGCCAACCTGGAGGCCATGGACGTCAAGACCAAATGACGGAGCGCGGCGGCCGGCACCGCCATTCCCCTCAAAAAAAATCCCGCGCCCTCAAAAATCCAGGTTGGCGTAATGCTTCGGCGGCGGCGCACCGGGAATGTGGTCCTGCAGCAGCGAGCGAAAGCTCGGCCGCGACTTCACCCGCGCGTACCAGTTCTTGGACTCCGGGTGCTCGCTCCACGGCACGTCGCCAACGTAGTCGACGGTCGAGAGATGCGCCGCCGCCGCGACGTCGGCGAGCGAGAAGTCGTCGCCCGCGAGCCAGGTGCGCCGCTCAGTCAGGTAACCGATGTAGTCCAGGTGATGGTGGATGTTGGCGTGGCCGGCGCGCACCGCCTTCGAATCCGGAGCACCGAGGCCTAAAAACCGCTTCATCATCTTCTGGCCGACCAGGTTCTCGGTCACCTCGCGGTCGAACTTCTTGTCGAACCAATGGACCAGCCGGCGCACCTCCGCCCGGTGAAGCGCTTGGCGGCCTATCAGCCCCGGGTCCGGATGGACTTCGTCCAGGAACTCGCAGATGGCGTCGCTGCCGGAGATCGCGGTGCCGTCGTTTTCGACCAGCACCGGCACGTCGCCCGCCGGGTTGAGGGCCAGGAACTCCTGGCGCCGATCCCACACGTTCTCGGCCTTGAGCTCGAACTCCAGGCGCTTCTCCATCAGCACGATCCGCACCTTGCGGCAGAACGGCGACAGCCAGAGGTGGTAAAGCACGCGCATCACCGGCACCCTATCTCGGAAGGCCCGGCGGTAAAATAGCGAAAGCCGCGCCGGGCCGCGAGCCCGGGAGCCCGGGAACCCGCGGCCGGCCTAAGCGCTCGCGGCGAAGTGATCGGCGGCCGGGGTGACAGCCACCCGACGTCCAGGCTATGTAATCGATACCTTGTAATCGCCGTCCGCGTGCGCACATTCTGGAAAGCCCGCGGTTCCCGCCCGGACCCGCCCGGCGGGCGCGGCGGGGCCGCCGGATGAACGCGGGAGACACCCGACCACGGGAAAGGCCGCCATGCTGATCAAGATCGCCAAGCCCTCCGACATCAAGCCGTCCGAGATCACGTCGCGCTCGCTTTACCTCGACCGCCGTCAGTTCCTCAAGACCGCCGCCGTCGCCGGGGCCGGCGTCGTGCTCGGTTCCATCACTACGCCCTTTCCGGCGCACGCCGCCCGCGGGCCGAAGCTCGAGGGGGTCGTCAAGAGCAAGTGGACCGAAGAGAGCCTCGGCGAGAAGCTCACCGACTACGACGCCATCACCAAGTACAACAACTTCTATGAATTCGGCACCGACAAGGACGACCCGGTAAGGAACTCCGGCGCTTTCAAGACCAGGCCGTGGAGCATTGCCGTCGAGGGTGCGGTCGAGAAACCGGGCACCTACAACCTCGAGGACTTCATCAAGCCGCACACGCTCGAGGAGCGCGTTTATCGGCTGCGCTGTGTCGAGGCATGGTCGATGGTGGTGCCGTGGGTCGGCATCCCGCTGGCCGGCGTCATCAAGCATTTCGGCCCGACCAATGATGCCAAGTACGTCGCCTTCGAAACGCTGCTCGATCCGAAGCAGATGCCGGGCCAGAACCGGCGGGTGCTGAAGTGGCCCTACAAGGAGGGCTTGCGTATCGACGAGGCGATGAACCCGCTCGCGATACTCGCGGTCGGGCTTTACGGCGCGGCGATGCCGAACCAGAACGGCGCGCCGATCCGCTTGGTGACGCCGTGGAAGTACGGCTTCAAGTCGATCAAGTCGATCGTCAAGATGCGCTTCCAGGCGACCGAGCCGCCGACATCCTGGAACGAGGCGGCGGCGCGGGAATACGGCTTCTATTCCAACGTCAACCCGACGGTCGACCACCCGCGCTGGAGTCAGGCCAAGGAACGCCGTATCGGCGAGTTCCTGAAGCGCCCGACCCTGATGTTCAACGGCTACGCCGAGGAAGTCGCGCACCTCTACGCCGGCATGGATCTCAGGAAGCAATATTAGGCGAGCCGGCGGCGCGCGATGACCCGTGAAACCGCCATCCGCTGGGTCGCGAAGCCGATCGTCTTCACCTCGGCCTTGCTGCCGCTCGTCTGGCTGGCGTGGGTGGTGACGACCAGCGATCTCGGCCCCAAGGGCCCACTCGGTGCCAACCCCATCGAATACGTCAACCGCCATTTGGGCGACTGGGCGATCCGGTTCTTGCTGATAGCGCTCGCCGTGACCCCGTTCAGCGGCGTCACCGGCTGGACGCAACTGGTGCGCTTCCGCCGCATGCTCGGGCTCTACGCTTTCTTCTACGTCTGCCTGCACATGTCGAGTTATGTCGGACTCGACCAGTTCTTCGACTGGCGGGCGATCTGGAAGGACATCGTCAAGCGCAACTACATCACCGTCGGCATGCTGACGTTCGTCATGTTGCTGCCGCTCGCCATCACGTCGACCAAAGGCATGGTCAAGCGCCTCGGTGGCAAGCGCTGGACCAAGCTGCACCGACTGGTCTATCCGGCCGGCATCGCGGCGTGCTTCCACTTCTACATGATGCGCAAAGGAGTGCAGCTCGAGCCGATCGTCTACGCCCTGATCTGCGCGGCGCTGCTCGGCTATCGCATCGCGGCGCACCTGAAGAAGAAGGCGGCCAGGACCACCAAAGGCGCCGCCGTACTCGTCGCCGCCGACGCCAGCCGCGACCGCGGCAAGGCCGGTGCGCCCGCACGCTGAGCGAAAGCGCGGCGTCACGGCTCAATGGGCCTCGTCCCAGTTGTCGCCGACGCCGGTGTCGACCACCAGCGGCACGTCGTCGAGGTGCGCCGCCCCGGCCATCACCTTCTTCACCACGTCGGCGGTCTTCTCGACCTCCTTCGCCGGCACCTCGAAGATCAGTTCGTCGTGCACCTGCAGGAGCATTTTGGCCTCCAGGCGCGCGTCCGCGAGCGCGTTGGGAATCCGGATCATGGCCCGTTTGATGATGTCGGCGGCGCCGCCCTGGATCGGCGCGTTGATGGCGGCGCGCTCGGCGAGGCCTTTCATGTTGGGGTTCTTCTCGTTGATGCCGCGGATGTGGCACTTGCGGCCGTAGAGCGTGGTCACGAAACCCTGCTTCCTGGCCTTGGCCTTGGTCTTCTCCATGTAGTCGCGGATGCCGGGATAGCGCTCGAAGTAGGCGTCGATGTATTCGGCGGCTTCCGAGTTGCCGATGCCGAGCTGACGGGCGAGGCCGAACGGCGAGATGCCGTAGATGATGCCGAAGTTGATGGCCTTCGCCTTGCGCCGCACCATCGGGTCCATGCCCTTGATCGGCACCCCGAACACCTGGCTCGCGGTCATGGCGTGGATGTCGTGGCCGTGTCGGAACGCGTCCTTCAGCGCCTCGATGCCGGCGACGTGGGCGAGGAGCCGCAGCTCGATCTGCGAATAGTCGGCGCTCAGCAGCTTCATGCCCTTCTCCGCCACGAAGGCGCGGCGGATCTTGCGCCCCTCCTCGGTGCGGATCGGGATGTTCTGCAGGTTGGGATCGCTTGAGGCCAGCCGGCCGGTGGAGGCGCCGGCCTGGTGATAGGAGGTGTGGACGCGGCCCGTTTCGGGGTTGATCTGGCCCATCAGGGCGTCGGTGTAGGTGCTCTTGAGCTTGGCGAGCTGGCGCCAGTCGAGCACCTTCGCCGGCAGCTTGTGCCCGTGGTCGGCGAGCGTCTCCAGCACGTCGGCGCCGGTGCCGTAGGCGCCGGTCTTGCCCTTCCTGCCGCCGGAAAGCCCCATCTCTTCGAACAGTACCTCGCCGAGCTGTTTCGGTGAGCCGATGTTGAACTCGCGGCCGGCGAGCATGTGGATCTCGGCCTCGAGGTCGGCGAGGCGGACGGCGAAGTCGTCCGAGAGGCGCTTCAACTCCTTGCCGTCGACGCGGATGCCGCGGCGCTCCATCGCCTGCAGCACTTGGATCAACGGCCGTTCGAGGGTCTCGTAGACGGTGACCATGCGATCGGTGAGCAGGCGGGGCTTCAGGACATTGTGCAGACGGAGTGTCACGTCGGCGTCCTCGGCGGCGTAGTCGCGTGCCTTGTCGAGGGCCACGTAGTCGAAGCTCACCTTCGCCTTGCCGGAGCCGGTGACGTCCTCGTACTTGATCGTCTTGTGGTCGAGGTGAAGCTCGGCCAGCTCGTCCATGCCGTGACCGTGCAGTCCGCCGTCGAGGACGAACGACAGCAGCATGGTGTCGTCGACGGGCGCGATGGCGACGCCGTAACCGGCCATCACCTGCATGTCGTACTTGATGTTCTGGCCGATCTTGAGGACGGAAGGATCCTCGAGCATCGGCTTCAGCGCCTTCAGCGCTGCTTTCAGCGGTATCTGTTCCGGCGCCTCGCCGTTTCCCTGGTCGCCGCCGCTCCCGTCGCCGTCAAGGTCGAGGCTGCCTTGTGCCTTCGGCGTCTTGTGGGCGATGGGCACGTAGCAGGCGCGGCCCGGCGAGAGGGAGAGCGAGAAGCCGACCAGCTCGGCGACGACGGCATCGAGCGAGGTCGTCTCGGTGTCGAAGGCGACGGCGCCGGCCTCGGTCGCCTCGGCGATCCAGGCCTCAAGCGTATCCAGGTCCTGCACCAGGGTATAGCCCGCCTCGGCTTTCCCGGCGACTTTCTTCGTCGGCTTCGCTTCCGCAGCCGGCGCGGCGCCATAACGGGATTCGGCGACGGCGAGTAACGACTGGAACGCCTGTGCCTTCAGGAACTTCATGATCTTTTCCGGCTTCGGCTTCCTGACCGCGAACGATTCGAGTTTGTGTTTTATCGGCACGTCGTCCTTGAGCGTCACCAGCTGGCGCGACACCAGCGCCGCGGTGCCGCCGTCGAGCAGCGCCTGACGGCGCTTCGGCTGCTTGATCTCCGAGGCGCGGGCCAACAGCGTGTCGAGATCGCCGTATTCGTTGATCAGCTGCGCCGCCGTCTTGACGCCGATGCCGGCGATGCCGGGCACGTTGTCCGACGAATCACCGGCCAGCGCCTGCACGTCGATGACGCGCTCCGGGCCGACGCCGAACTTCTCCACCACTTGGTCCGGGCCGATGACCTTGTTCTTCATAGCGTCCCACATGACGACGCCGGGCCCGACCAGCTGCATCAGGTCCTTGTCCGACGACACGATGGTGACCTCGTGGCCCTGCTCGCGCGCCAGGCGGGCGTAAGTGGCGATAAGGTCGTCGGCTTCGTAATTCTCCATGTCGATGGCCGGCACGTCGAGCGCCTCGGTGGCTTCGCGCACCAGGGCGAACTGCGGGATCAGGTCTTCCGGCGGATCGGGCCGGTGGGCCTTGTAGTCGGGATAGATTTCGTTGCGGAAGGTCTTGCGCGCCTTGTCGAAGATCACGGCGACGTATTCGGCGTCGGTGTCGCCGATCAGCTTCATCAGCATCTTGGTGAAGCCGAACACGGCGTTGACCGGCGTACCGTCGGGCCGGGTCATCGGCGGCAGCGCGTGATAGGCGCGGAAGATGAAGCCCGAGCCGTCGATCAGGAACACGTGGTCCGGCTTCTTGGTCACGGCTGGCGCGGCCTCCCTTGCCCGGTCGGTTTTCTTCTCACCGTTGCCACCCCGAATCTAGCCCGTCGCGCGGCCGGAGTCGAAAGGTCTGCCAAGCGCGTCCGTGGCGGGTGCGATTCCCGACCGATGGGATGCAGCGGTGGCCCGGGCGGCGGTCACTCGAGTCTGCGGTCGCAAGCGGATTCGGGGAAGTTTCCATCGCGCAAGCACGTTGTGCTCTCGCCCGTAAAGGACACTGTTGATAACCATAGGGACTATTCAATCGATAAGGGAATCACAGGGTTTCCTGTCGACTTGGGAATGCCCGCCACCGCGCCGTTGCACGACGCGCCATGAGCGACGTAAACTTCGCCTTTGCGCGCAAAAAGAGAAACCCGGCACGGAAAGGCCGGATCCGCGGGGCGGCATGCTAAGACTTCTATCGGTCGCGGTTGCGTGGCTTGGGGTGGCGGTGGCGACAGCGGCCTGCCAGACGACCTTTTACGACGCGGGAACGACCCCCATCATGCTCTCGCAATCGGTCGTGGACGGGTTCGAGAAATACAAGCAGACCACCCATCCGCTGTATTTCGCCGTCACCATTGACGGCTCCAGCTACTCGTTCAATTCCTGCCCGACCGGCGGCAGTTGCATGGGGCTCGATCCCGGCAAGACGCTCCAACGATGCAAGGATCAATCCGGCCTCGATTGTAAGTTATTCGCCCACGCGGGGGACATCGTCTGGAAAGGACCGATCTCGTATCCGAAATCGGCGTGGGACGGGCACACACTGATGATTTCCATCACACACGGCAAATCCACGATCAATTATTCGGGGCGCGCGCGGATTTCCGCCGATGGAAACGAGATCAAACTGAACGTCAGCATGTATGGCGGCGATTGTTTCGGAACGGCGGCCGTCTCGACCGGGGAATGGACGCTGTCGTGCATGAATACGGAACGATTCACAGGTCAGTTCCGTCCCGGCGAAAAGAACAGCTTTGAAGGATTCGGCAGAGGTCTCAACGGCGAACCCGCGCACTTTACCATTCAGTATCCTCCGAGCCTTCCAGATCAACTCGCGGCCGTGATCCCGCAATCCGCCCCGAGCGTCCCGGCGGCGCGCGATGCGGCAATCGAAAAGGCAAAATTCTTGCTCGGAAGGAAATGCGTGGCGGCGTTCGAAAGTTACCTCAAGCGGGTGTCAACGAATCCGTATACGGTCTTTATTTATGCCGACAAGAAATCCCTCAAATCTTATGCATGCGGCGGGGGATGGGGCAGGACCCGGGAAGACGCCGAAACCATGGCCATGCAAAAATGCAAGGACCAAAAGAAAAACACCCATTTCCTGTTGGATGTCGAGTGCGAGCTGTTTGCCGTCGGAGACAGTATCGTCTGGAATAAATAGCCGATTGTTCCCCGCGGACTCCCATCGGGCGCTGAAACGAGGGAATAACCGCCGGCTGGCGGGCGCCGGCGTCAGTGGCCGGTCTCGGCCGCAGCGTCCTCGGCGAGCACGAAATGGCGGGAACAATAGGGGCACACGATCTCGCGGCTGTCGCCGATCTTGAGATAGACCAGTGGATGGCCGAGCGCGCCGCCGCCGCCGTCGCAGCCGACGGTCGCCGTCTTCACCTCGATCCGCTCGCCGTCGTCCATGCCGGCACCCCAATACGGTTGACCGATCCTCGGACCGGATGATACCGATTGCCGCCGGACAATCAATTGCCGCTTTGGGCAAGCCAACGTCGGCCCATCCCGGCAACTCAACATTCCAAAGGATCCGGGATGCCGAACGAGCGCTCCCCCGAGTTCGCCGTCGAGACGGTCGGGCTCTGCAAGACCTACGGGCAACGCCGTGGCCGACCGGTGGAGGCGTTGAAGGAGGTGTCGCTCCGGATTCCGCGCGGCTCGTTCTTCGGGCTCCTCGGCCCCAACGGCGCCGGCAAGTCGACCTTCATCAATATTCTCGCCGGGCTGGTGATCAAGACCTCCGGCGAGGCCCGCGTCTGGGGCTACGATATCGAGCGCGACATGCGCCGCGCCAGGCTCTCGATCGGCGTCGTGCCGCAGGAGCTCAACATCGACCCGTTCTTCACTCCGGCCGAGCTGCTCGACGTGCAGGCCGGGTTTTACGGCGTGCCGAAGGCGATGCGGCGCACCGCCGAGGTGCTCGCCGCCGTGGGTCTGGCGGACAAGGCGGACGCGTATGCGCGCTCGCTGTCCGGCGGCATGCGGCGCCGGCTGCTGGTGGCCAAGGCGATGGTGCACTCGCCGCCGGTGCTGGTGCTCGACGAACCGTCGGCCGGCGTCGACGTCGATTTGCGCCGCCAGCTGTGGGCCAACGTCGGCGAGATGAACCGCAAGGGCATCACCGTGCTGTTGACGACGCACTACCTGAAGGAAGCCGAGGCGCTGTGCGACACCATCGCCATCATCGACAAGGGAAAACTGATCTGCTGCGAGAAGACTTCGAGCCTGCTGAAGCGCCTCGATACCAAGGAGATGGCGGTGACCGTCGATCGCGAGCTCAGGCAGGTGCCCGACGCGCTGAAGCGCTTCAAGGTCGAGTGCCGTCAGGGGCGCGAGCTCGTCTTCTCGTATCCGCCGTCGAAGGTGCATTCGGGCGAGATCCTGGCAGCCATCGGCAAGGCCGGCCTCGGCGTCGTCGATATCGCCACCCGCCAGGCCGAGCTCGAGGACATCTTCCTGAGCTTGACCGGCCGCGAAGGCCGCGGCGGCCGATGACGGCGCGTTGGCAACGCGTCGCGCTGGCGGTGCTGCTGCTGATCGCGGCGTGTGCGCCGTTCGTCAACGCGCCGGGCCGCTCGGTGCAGGAGCCGTATGTCGACGCCGCCGGCTTCCACGCCGCCGACGGCGCCGTGCTGCCGGTCAAGAGTTGGCTTCCCGACAACAATCCGCCGAAGGCGGCTGTCATTGCGCTGCACGGCTTCAACGACTACTCCAACTTTTTCGTCGCCCCGGCGCTCTATCTCGCCAATGCCGGTGTCGCTTCCTACGCCTACGACCAACGCGGGTTCGGCGCCGGCCCGGACGCCGGCTTGTGGCCGGGGACCGAGGCTCTGGTCGCCGACGTTCGCGCATTCGCCAAGGTGATCCGCGCCCGTCATCCGGGCGTGCCGCTCTATCTCCTCGGCTCCAGCATGGGCGGCGCGGTGATCATGGTCGCGGAAGCCGGCCCCGAGCCGCTCGCCGCCGACGGCGTGATCCTGGTGGCGCCGGCGGTGTGGGGGCGCTCCACCATGGCGTGGTACCAGCGCTTTGCCTTGTGGGTCGGCGTCCGCGTCATGCCGTGGGTCGAGATCACCGGCCGCGGCTTGCGCATCAAGCCCTCCGACAACATCGAGATGTTGTATGCGCTCGGCGCCGATCCGCTGGTACGCAAGGCGACCCGCATCGACGCCGTGTGGGGGCTCGCCAACCTGATGGACGAGGCGCTGGCCAGCGCGGCATCGCTGAAGTCGCCGGCGCTGATCCTTTACGGCGAGAAGGACGAGATCATCCCGCGGGCGCCGACCCGGGCGATGCTCGAAAGCCTGCCGCCGACTGCCGCCGTGGAACGCCGGGTGGCCATCTACGGCAACGGCTACCATATGCTGCTGCGCGATCTCGGCTCGCTGGCGCCATGGAAGGACATCGCCCATTGGATCGCCGACCGCCGCCGGCCCCTGCCGTCAGGGGCCGACGAACGGCTGGGCACCTGGCTGCAGGCGGAAGGGCCGGAGGGCCGCGGCCATTGACGAGGGCCCCGAACCGCCGGAGAGTAAGCGGCGGGAAACGGGGGGACGATGATCGACAAGCGCGCGAAAACCCCGGCCGAGGCCGTCCGGGACGTCAAGGACGGCGACACGGTCCTGATCTCGGGCTTCGGCGAGGCCGGCAACCCGACCGAGCTGATCCACGCCGTCATCGACCAG
>DASWGT010000034.1:0-5262 GCA_036393575.1 Rhodospirillales bacterium
CGTCGCCTGCTCGATCCGCCACAACGGCTCGGTGCCGTCCCGGCGCCAGCCCAGCGCCCGCACCCGCTTGTCGCCGGTGAACGGCTGCGGCGGCCTGTCGAGAAGATCGTCGCCGAAGCCCTTGAACGGCACGTCGACGAAGCCGCGGCCGGTGTCGAATCGGAGCGCGGCTGTGTCCTGGAGCCGGAGCGTGATGGCCACGGGGCGCACCTTTCCGCCCAAGGTGCCGCCCTGGGCGGTCTGTATAGCCGGCGGCAGGGGCACGATGGCATGGCTATAGGCAAGCCCGATCCGCACTTCGCTCGCCGGTTCGTCGAGGGTGACGGCGCCGCCGCTGACCACGCCGTCGGCGCGCTGGGCGCCGTCGGCGACGATAGCGACGGTCTCGCCCTCCAAGTGGTCGAGGCCGGTCCACGTCGCTTGCGGCGTCGCCTCGGAGCCGATCAGTCCCGAATCGACGAACAGCTCGTCGTCGAGGACCTCGATGAACACGCCGCCGGCCCTGGCGACCAGGAAGTGCGGCTGATCGTCGACGACGGCGACGGACCGGAACGATCCGGCGGTTTCCTGCAGCGACCAGGCGGTGACCTGCTCGGCGCGGAAGATGGTGACGGTGGCGAGGGTGCCGTTCCCCATGACCACGAAGAACAACCGCCGCGCGGTGTCGAAGTCCTGGTCCACCGGCGCCTCGATCAGGTGCCGGGCGAGCGTCGCCAAGTCGGTCGCCTGGTAGGCCTGCTCGACGTCGGCGAACAGGAACTCCCTGAGCTCCGGGCCGTTGCGGGGAACGAACAAGGTGGCGCCGTCGACGTCGCGGGGCGGCACGGTCCTCGAGATGGGCGAGCCGACGCGGGTCTGGCGGCGCAGCTGCACGTTGGCCGGCGTCAGCGGATCGCCGGTCACCATCCACTCGGCGCCGGAGGTGAACACCTGCAGGTGCCGACCGGAGAACACGGCGCGGATGGCGTTGACCTGGTCGGAGAGGATGGCGAACTCGATCGCTTCGTCGTCGAGCCCTTCGCCGAGGTCGAAGTTGAACAGCTCCGCCGACTTCGACAGCCACAGGCGATTGGGCAAATCCCGGGAGCCGCCGATCACCATCCGGTCCTGGTGGAAGGCGACCGACGCCGGCCAGCCACGGACCGCCGAGAACGACTGCTCCTCCCAGTCCTTGCTGGCGGCGGTGCCGACGAGAGTCTGCTTGACGGTCGCCTGGGCCCCTGTCGCCGAGGTGACGGCGGTGATCTCGACCTCCTTGTCCTGGATGCGGAAGCGGGCGCCGACGTGGCCGGCGACGAACACATCGGCGGACGCCGCGAGAGTGATGGCGCCGGTGGTGGCGCTCGGCGTCATCGTCACCGCGTCGGCGGCGAACTTGTGGTGCGGCTGATGGATGCGCCCCTGGTCCTCGACGAAGCTCCAATCGCCGATGGTCCAGTCGCTGTCGGAGGTGCGGGTGATCTTCTTCGGCGGCACGTCGGGGTGGACGACCAAGAGCGTATCGGCGCTCTGCACCCAGGCGATCTGCGTCACTTGCGCCGCCGTCCAGGGTGTTGCGAAGCTGGCGACCAGGGCTCCGTCGCGGTAAACGTCGACGAACTGGTCGGTGAACGCCAGCAGGTACACCTGCTCGGTGTTGAACTCGAAGGCGACCAGGCGGCCGTCGCCGCGGGCGGTATCGACGTAACGCAGACCGGGGCGCCGGCTGACGCCGCCGGTCGGATGGATGAACACGTTGCGCAGCCGCGCGGCGCCGTTGTCGTAGGCGCTGAGATCGCCGCGCCCGAGCAGGCTGGGCGAGATCTCGCCGGCGGTGAAGCTGGTCTTGGTGGTGGTGAGCCGGGGCATCAGGATCTTACCTCCACCAGCGAGAAGTCTTCTATCCGGCCGGGCGAGTCCTGCTGGCTGTCGATCATCTTGGCGCGCCGGAACTCGATGTCGGCGAGCTTGTGCAGGCTTTCGGCGCGCGTCGTGCTCTCGGTCAGCGGGATGCAGAACTCGGCCGCCAGCCGCGCGATCAGCGCCTGGTCGAAGAACGGCGGGAAGTCGATCTCGTCGGGCCGGAAGACATAGGTCAGCACCACCTCGCCTGAGTCGGCGTGCAGCCGCCGCTCGGCGATCCGGTAGTCGATGCCGCGGCCGCGCGGGCCTGCGCCCGCCGACAACGCGCGCAGGAAGTCGGCCGGCAGCTGATAGGCGAAGGCGTAGTCGGCCACCGGCTCGGCGGCCAGCCTCGGCAGCGTCGCTTGCGCGGTGGCAAAGCTCCACGGATGCGCAGAGATCAGGGCATCACGCAAGCTGGGGTAGAGATTGCCGGCGATCTCGGATTCGGCGGTGCCTTCGTCGAACGACGCGATGGTGCCGGCGCCCAGCTTCAACAGCGCCCGCGAGGCGAGCGCGATGGTGGAAAGCGCCATGGAAGGTCTCCTTTCGGGGTCGGGGAGCGATTAATACGATTTCAGTTAACGATATTTTTCCGATAATCCGGAAAGTCGTCCGTAAGCCGGAAAAGTAAGTTAACTGAAAAACAGTAATTATTGTTATCGCTATGATTTAACTATGTTTTTCGTACATGTTATGGGCGAGAAAACACCGGCGCCCCGAGGAGGCTAAGTCCCCGGGGCGCCGGCGGTTGGGCGGTTTTCGCCGCCCGTTCGGGCTTGCTGCCCTAGTCGGTGTCGGTGCCGCCGACGGCGGTCATGTCGGCCGCATCGACCACGCCCGCGGCGTTGGCGTTGACGAGGAAGATGCCGCTCGCCGGCGCGCCGTCGGTATCGACGTTGGCCAGGATCATGTCGCCGACGCGTACCATTGCGGCGGCGGCGTTGAAGTAGCCGGCGGTGTCGACGTCGGCCGCCGCGTCCTGGGTGGTGTAGTGCCAGAGCGTGAAGCCGTTGGCGTAGGCGAGCACGCTGAGGTTCTTCGATTGGAAGGCCATGACGGGATCCTCCTTAGGCTTCGAGACAGCGCAGGGACACCACGCCGCTCATATCGACCAGGCACGAGCCCTGGCTCATCATGTTGTTGATGAAGTGGGCCGCCCGGTCGCCGTGCCAGGTGATGTCGGTCTTGACGTCGGATCCGACGGCATGGCCGACGGCGGTCTTGTGGTACCAGAAGCAGTTCCGCACGGAGCCGGACTTGGTGAGGCCCGAATGCGGCGACCAGAGAGTCCCCAGCCAGCGCTTGGCCTGGGTGCCCTTCCACGGCAATTCGTCGTCGCCGATGTAGTCGGCGTTGGCGAATTCGTCGATGGCCAGGAGTTCGCTCCACTGCTTCCAGCCGACGACGGCAAAGCGATCGCCGTCGTCCGGCACCTCGGCCTCGCCGAGCTTCTCGAAGGCGATCAGCACCTTGGCCTTGGTCAGGCCGTCGGAGCCGTCGCCGGCGTAGTTGGTGGCGGTGTCGAGCTGGGCGATGATCAGCTCGTCGGTTTTGCGGCCGAGCGCGAACGCGCCCGCCTTGGCGACCACCATGCGCTCGTTGATGTTGGTCTTCAGCTCGTCCAAGCTGTCGACCCAGTCGCCGGCGTAGTAGTCGGCGAGCGTGCACTCCACCGGCGTGTGGTCGACGTTCATCACCGGCACCTTGCCGTGCCGCGCCTTGGTCGAGGCCGTGCCCTTGCCGACCTTCTGGAAGGTCGTCGAGGAGCCGACGATGTTGTTCTTGACCCGGACCGTGTTGCGCAGCTTGGAGCCCATCCGCTGGTATTGCAGATGGACGTCCGACTGGAAGTGCTTGATGAACGCCGGTTCGATGTTAGTCGACATCGGTCATTCTCCATTGGTCGTTGATTGAGGGTTGCGCGAGGGGTGTTGCTGGCGCTTGTCCGTTTCGGTTGTGGGCCTCAAGACGCGATCAGGGTGCGATTAGGCGATCACGAGGCCCGCCGCTTACGGGGCGCTTAGCCGGCCGGGCCACGGGCCCTTCGCCCCGCCCGCAATGAAACGGGGGGCTTGGGTCGCGCGGTTCTCCGGCGGCGAAAATCGGAAAAAATCGACTAACGAAACGGAACGCCTGGCAAAATCGGCGTCAAGGCCGGGCGGCGGACGATGAGGCGTCGCGCGAACGGGGTTTACCGGCAAACCGCAAAACCTTTATCATCGGATTCCATCCGGCAACCGAGGCCAAGACGAGCCCGGTGCCCGGCGTTCAGGGATTGGGACATCCATGTCGGATCAAAAATACCGCCTGGTCACCCGCTCGGACTTCGACGGCCTCGTCTGCGCCGTCCTGCTCGAGGAAAAGGGCCTGATCGACGACATCCTGTTCGTGCATCCGAACGACATGCAGCAGGGCCGGGTCACCATCACCGAGCTCGACATCACCACCAACCTGCCCTATCTGCCCGGCGTGCACCTGGCGTTCGACCATCACGCCAGCGAGGTGGTGCGCCTGGGGAGCCAGGCCAAGAACCACATCATCGACCCGAAGGCGCCGTCGGCGGCGCGCGTCGTCTACAACTACTACGGCGGCAAGGACGCCTTCCCGCGGGTCAGCGACGAGCTGATGGCGGCGGTCGACAGGGCCGACTCGGCGCAATTCAACAAGCAGGAGGTGCTGCAACCGACCGGGTGGGCGCTCCTCAACTTCATGATGGACCCGCGCACGGGCCTGGGGCGCTTCCGCGGCTTCCGGGTGCCGAACTACGAGCTGATGATGGCGCTGATCGAATACTGCCGAGAGCACTCGATCCAGGAGATCCTGCGGCTCCCCGACATCAAGGAGCGGGTCGAGCTCTACTTCGAGCAGCAGGAGAAGTTCATCGACCAGCTGAAGCGCTGCACGGTCATGCACGACAAGCTGGCGGTCATCGACGTCCGCTACGAGGACACCATCTACGCCGGCAACCGGTTCATGATCTACGCGGTGTTCCCGGCCTGCAACATTTCCATGCACGTGATGACGGGCCGCGACCAGCAGAACGTCGTGTTCGCGGTCGGCAAGTCGATCTTCGACCGCAGCTCGAAGACCGACGTCGGCCGGCTGATGCTGGAATACGGCGGCGGCGGCCACCACGCCGCTGGCACTTGCCAGGTCGACCACGCCCGCGCCGAGGCGGTGAAGCTCGACCTGATCGGCCGCATCACCCAGGACGGCTGAGCCGGAAGTCCTTCAGACGAAATCCCAGAGATTGACCAGATAGTGGGCCGCCATCGCGGGCCACAGCGATCCCGTCCGCCGGTAGAGCGCCATCAGCACGACTCCCGCGACGAAGGCGACCACCATCGCCGTCGTCCCGAGCGACCAGTGGATGAGGGC
>DASWGT010000035.1:0-2171 GCA_036393575.1 Rhodospirillales bacterium
ACCGACGCCACGATGATCGTGTCGTTGCGCTCCAACAGCGCGCGGGTGGCGGCGTGGCGCATGCGGTCGATCTGCTCGTTGATCGAGGCGTCCTTCTCGATGTAGGTGTCGGTGCGCGGCACGTAGGCCTCGGGCTGGTAGTAGTCGTAGTAGGAGACGAAGTACTCGACCGCATTCTCGGGGAAGAACTCCTTCATCTCGCCGTAAAGCTGGGCGGCCAGCGTCTTGTTGGGGGCGAGGATCAAGGTCGGCCGGCCGAGGTTGCGGATGGCGTGCGCCATGGTGAAGGTCTTGCCGGAGCCGGTGACGCCGAGCAGCACCTGGTCGCGCTCGCCGGCCCTCAGGCCTTGCGTCAGCGCCTCGATCGCCTGCGGCTGGTCGCCGGCCGGCTGGAACGGCGACGCCAGCGTGAACGGCTTGCCGTCGGCGACGGGGGCGCGCCTCTCGGGCGTGAAGATTTCCGGATTCGGTATCATTTCGCGCATCTTATTACCCTCCGGGGCCAACGAACACCAGGACGGCGCGCGGCGCTGGCCGCGCTCATGGGCAGTGGTTTTCCCGGTTGCCAGGGCCGGTGTCGGGGCGTAGTGTTTGCGCCGCGCGGCGCCGCCGCGCCACGCCATTTCCCGTGATCCGCGTCCTTGGGGCCGAACCTATGTCCTTCATCGCCGACCGTCTCAGCCTGATCAAGCCCAGCCAGACCCTCGCCGTCACCAAGAAGGCGCGCGATCTCAAGGCGGCGGGCCGCGACGTCATCGGCCTTGGCGCCGGCGAGCCAGACTTCGACACGCCGCCGCACGTCATCGAGGCGGCCAAGAAGGCGATGGACAAGGGCCTCACCCGCTACACCGACATCAACGGGCTGGTCGAGCTGCGCGAGGCGATCATCGCCAAGTTCAAGCGCGAGAACGGCCTCGACTACACCATCGACCAGATCGCCGTCAGCTGCGGCGGCAAGCAGATCATCTTCAACGCCCTGATGGCGACCCTGAATCCCGGCGACGAGGTGATCATCCCGGCGCCCTATTGGGTGTCGTATCCGGACATCACGCGGGTGTTCGAGGCGAAGCCGGTGATCGTCGACTGCCCGGCCGAATCGGGCTTCAAGATGAAGCCGAAGGACCTGGAGAAGGCGATCACGCCGAAGAGCAAGTGGCTGATCCTGAATTCGCCGTCGAACCCGACCGGCGCCGCCTATACGGCCGCCGACCTGAAGGCGCTGGCCAAGGTGCTGATGAAGCATCCGCAGGTGTGGATCCTGACCGACGACATCTACGAGCACGTCATCTACGACGGCTTCGAGTTCACCACCATCGCCCAGGTGGAGCCGGGGCTCAAGGACCGCACCCTGACGCTGAACGGCGTCTCCAAGGCCTACTGCATGACCGGCTGGCGCGTCGGCTACGCCGGCGGGCCGAAGGAGCTGATCAAGGCGATGAGCAAGGTGCAGTCGCAATCGACCACCCACACCTCGTCGATCAGCCAGGCGGCGGCCGCGGCGGCGCTCAACGGGCCCAGCGACTTCATGGCCCGCAACAACAAGGTGTTCAAGGAGCGCCGCGACCTGGTGGTCAGCATGCTCAACCAGTCGCAGGGCCTGAAGTGCCCGACGCCGGAGGGGGCGTTCTACGTCTATCCGTCCTGCGCCGGAACGATCGGCAGGAAGACGCCCAAGGGCAAGGCCATCAACAACGACGAGGACTTCGTCACCTACGTGCTCGAGACCGAGGGCGTGGCCGTGGTCCAAGGGGCGGCGTTCGGCTCGAGCCCGCACTTCCGCATCAGTTACGCGACCGCCACCGAGCTCCTGGAAGACGCCTGCCAGCGCATCCAGCGCGCCTGCGCGGCGCTGCGCTGAGCCGCCTTCGACGGCGACGCGAAACCGGCGGCCGGCGGGCGCCGGGGTCGCGCATTTTCTCTTGCATCCCCGGCACGGGCGTTTAACCTTTTTGGTCAAGGGAAGGAGGCGGGCGGCAACCGATCCGCCGCCCAAAAGAACCACGCCAAAATAGCCATCCTGGGAGGATTCCATGCCTACCAAAGACCCGTCCGGTCCGCGCGTCGCGGCCCTCGTGGGACCGTATCTCAGCGGCAAGACGGCGCTTTTGGAAAGCATCCTGATGGCCACCGGGGCGATCGGCCGCAAGGGGTCCAACAAGGAAGGCTACGCG
>DASWGT010000036.1:0-6374 GCA_036393575.1 Rhodospirillales bacterium
ACCCGCAGGTTCTTCTTCTTCGCCAGAACCTTGACGGCGGCGGCGTCGATTGTGGGCGCGATGACGACCTCGGCGAACAGCTTGCCGATCTCTTCGGCGGTCTCGGCGTCGAGGGCGCGGTTGACGGCGACGATGCCGCCGAAGGCGCTTTCGGTGTCGCACGCGAGCGCGCGCTTGTATGCCTCGACCAGCGTCTTGCCGAGCGCCACGCCGCACGGATTGGCATGCTTGACGATGGCGCAGGCGGGCTGGTCGGTAAACTCGGCCGCCAACTCGAAGGCGGCGTCGGTGTCGTTGAGGTTGTTGAACGACAGCTCCTTGCCCTGCAGCTGCCTGGCGGTGGCGACTCCCGGCCGCGCCGGGCCTCCGAGATAGAACGCCGCCTGCTGGTGCGGGTTCTCGCCGTAGCGCAGCTTCTCCTTCAGCGTGCCGCCGAAGGCGAATCGCGGCGGGAACGGATCATCGGCGCGGCCGGCCAGCCAGCCGGCGACGGCGGCGTCGTAGACGGCGGTGCGGGCATAGGCGCGGGCCGCCATGCGGCGCCGGAACGCCGGGCTGGTGGCGCCCTTGCCGGCCTTCATCTCCTCGATCAGCGCGTCGTAGTCGGCAGGGTCGACGACGACGGTGACGAAGTCGTGATTCTTGGCTGCGGCGCGGATCATGGCGGGGCCGCCGATGTCGATTTTCTCGATGGTCTCGTTGTTGCCGGCGCCTCTCGCCACCGTCGCCTCGAACGGATACAGGTTGACCACCAGCAGATCGATCGGCCGGATGCCGTGGTCCTTCATCGCCTTGGCATCGGCGCCGACGTCGCGGCGCGCCAGCAGCCCGCCGTGGATATTCGGGTGCAGGGTCTTCACCCGGCCGCCCATGATCTCGGGGAATCCGGTCTCGTCGGCTACCTCCTTGACGGCAACGCCGGCCTTCCGCAGCGCCTTGGCGGTGCCGCCGGTCGACAGCACCTCGATGCCGGCATCGACCAGGAATTTTCCGAGTGCGTCGAGGCCGGTCTTGTCGGATACCGAAATCAGGGCGCGACGGATGACGGTCAAGCGGGCGGTCTCCGATCTCAGACGGATGCCGCGCGTTGGGCGGCGGCCAGTTCCTGATGGTATTCCGGGACCAGGCGGCGGATCAGCACCAGCACCCGGTCGCGGTCGCCCCGGCGGCACGCCTCGCGCAGCTCGGCGATGGCGGCGGCGAGCTCACGCGCATCGCCGGCCCGGGGCGCGGCCAGCAGCACGCCGGGACATTCGGTCGGCACCGGCGCCTCCGAACCGTGGAACACCTCCTCGAACAGCTTCTCACCGGGCCGCGGGCCGATGACCTCGATCTTGACGTCGAGGCCTGGCCTGAACCCGGCAAGACGGATCATCTGCTCGGCCAAATCCATGATTCGGATCGGCTCGCCCATCTCGAGGACGAAGATCTTGCCGTCGCGACGGCCGATGCCGGCGTCCGCCCCGATACCGAGCGCGGAGGCCTGCAGGACCAGCTCGACGGCCTCGCGCACGGTCATGAAATAACGAGTCATGTCGGGATGCGTCACCGTCAACGGACCGCCGTCGGCGAGCTGCTTCTGGAACAGCGGCACCACCGAGCCGGTCGAGCCGAGTACGTTGCCGAAGCGCACGGTGACGAAGCGGGCGCCGCCGCGCAGGAGATCGAGCGCCTGGCAGTAGCTCTCGGCGATGCGCTTAGTGGCGCCCATGACGCTGGTCGGGTTGACCGCCTTGTCGGTGGAGATCAGCACCATCGCCTTTGTCCCGGTGCCGTGCGCCAGGTCGGCGACGTTGACGGTACCGAGCACATTGGTGGCGGCGCCTTCGATGACGTTATCCTCGACCAGCGGCACATGTTTCAGCGCCGCGGCGTGGAACACCAGCTCCGGCCGGATTTCCTTGAATATCTGGGTTAAGCGCTCGCGGTCGCGGACGTCGGCGATGACGGCGCGGCGCGGCAGCTCCGGGTAGCGTTCGGCGGTCTCGCGATCGACGACGTAAAGCGCGTGCTCGGAGTGATCCAGGAGCCCGATCTCGGCGGGCTTGAATTCCGACACCTGGCGCACCAGCTCGCCGCCGATGCTGCCGCCGGCGCCGGTCACCAGCACGCGGCGGCCCTCGATCAGGCGCGCCATGGCGGCGCGGTCGAGCGCGGTCTGCGGCCGGCCGAGCAGGTCCTCGACCGCGATGGGGCGAACCTCCACCTTGTCGGAGACGCCGCTCCTGAAATCGGTGAGGCGCGGCAGCCTGGCCAGCGTCATGCCGAGGGCATTGGCCTGGTCGAGCAGCGCGCGCACCCGGGCGCCATCCATGTCGTCCTTGGTCAACACCAGCCGCTGCGGGGGCATGCCCTTGGCCTTGAGCGTCTCGACGGCCGACGCGACGTCATCGGCAGTGCCGATGACCTCGATGCCGTGAATCTGCCGACCGACCCGGTCTGGGCGCTCGGATACGATGCCGACAACGCGATAATTCGCGTCCGCGGTCTGCCGGAGCGCGCGGATGAACAGCTCCGCCCCGTCGCCGGCGCCGACCAGCAGCACGGCGATGCGCTGGCCCTGAAAGGTGCCGTTGGAAAGGTCGAGGCGCCGGTCCTTGAACAGCCGGTAGAAAAACCGCGGGCCCCCGAGGAGCGCCATCAGCACGAACCAATTGATCGGGATCAGCGAACGCGGGACGTTGACGAACCGCGTCCACAGGAACATTACCAACAGGAATATCAGCACCGCCATCGTGACGGAGCGGGTGATCGCCCACAAGTCGTTGAGCGAAGCATAGCGCCAAACGCCGCGGTAAAGGCCCGACATCCAGAACACGATGGCGCAGATGACGGTGAACACGATGCCGGCCTGCAGAACGTGTTCGCCGACGTAGTAGACGATGTCGTCTCCGAGCCTCAGATAAAGCGACAGCCCGAACGACACTCCCGCCATGACGATGTCGTGCCCATAGGCGATCAGCCCGCGGCCCGAAATCCTATGGAAATAAGTCATCGGCTGGCGACCCCCGTCGAGGATTTTCTCGGTGATGCGAACCAGGACGCCATTTCACCCAGACCTTGTACCATGTCGTAAGGCGGCGTCCAGCCCAGATCGCGGCGGATTTTTGCGTCGTCGACCCTGAGCGAATCCAACAGCCGGGCGGCGGCCCCGGATTGCCCGGTCAGCGCCGCGACCAGTCGGAGAACTACCCCTGGCGCCGGGAACAGCCGGGCCGGCCGGCCGATGGCTGCGCCCAGGCGGCGGATCAGCTCCGGCGTCGATACGTCCTCGGCGTCGCGCACGAAATAGATGCCGCCTGCCCGCGGGTGGCGCAAGCAGCAGACGATCGCGTCGGCCAGATTGGCGGCCGAAATCAGGCTGCGGCGGTTGTCGATTGCGGCCAGCGGCAGCGGCGGCGCCCACCGCAGCAGCTTCAGCAGGCTCAGCATGTTGCCCTTGACCCCGGGCCCGTAGACCAGCGGCGGGCGCAGGATCACTGGCTGCATGCGTCCTTGTTGGCAAACGTCGAGCAGCGCCTTCTCGCCGGCCCACTTGGAAAGCCCGTAGGCGTCGGCGGGCGCTGGCGTCTGGTCCTCCGTGAGCGGCCGGCCGCGATCGCTGTCGCCCATCACCTTGACGGTGCTGACGAGCACGAACCGCTTTGCGCCGGCTGCCGCCGATGCCGTCGCCAGCCGCGCCGTGCCCTCGGCGTTAACCCGGCAGTAAAGCATCAACGGGTCGCCGTCGCCCTCCTTCATCACGTGGACGCGGGCGGCGAGATGCACCACCGCCTCGACGCCGGCCAGCGCCGCGCCCCATTCGGTGTCCGGTCCGATATCGCCGACGACATGGACGCGGGCATTGGCGAATAGCCCCGACAGCAGGCCGGGGGCATCGGGGCGACGGACGGCAACGGCGATGTCGTGACCGGCGGCGGCGAGCGCCGGCACGAGCGCGCGGCCGACCAAGCCCGAGGCGCCGGTGACCAGTATCCGGGTCACGGGGCTGCGCCTTCGGCGGCGACCGCGGCCGCCGCCTCGTTGCCGCGGCGGCTGGCGGAAAGCTCGAGCACGCCGAGCATGTTGCGGGCCTGACGCTCGCGGCTGAACCGCGGCGCCGCCGCCAGGCCCTTGGCAGCGAATGCCTTGCGTGTCTTGGCGTCGCCGGCAAGCCGCCGCACCGCATCGGCGAGCGCCGCAGGGTTGCCGGGCGCGAGCGCGACACCGGTGCCGGTCGCCTCGACGATGCGGCTGGCCTCGCCCGCCGGCGCCACCAGAAGCAGCGGCAGGCCGCACGCCATCGCCTCGAACATCTTCGACGGGATGACGCCGGCGAACAGCGGGTCGGCCTTCAGGTGCACCAACGCCACGTCGCAGACGCTCCAAACCCGCGGCATCGAGTCTTTCGGCTGCGACGGCATGAAAAGGACGTTCTCGAGGTTTCGCCGCCGGGCGTCGGCAATCAGCGCGTCGCGCTCGGCGCCGGCGCCGACCAGCAGGAAGCGCACGTCGTCGCGGTCCTTCAGCCGCTCCGCCGCGTCGAGCACATTGGCAAGCCCATGCGCCATGCCATGAGTGCCGACGTAGCCGGCGACGAACTTGCCGGCAAGCCCCCATTCGGCGATGAGATCCGCATCGCGGTCGCGCGGCCCGTAACGCCACAGGTCGACGCCGTTGGGGACGACGGCGATCTTCTCCGGTCGGATACCGCGCTGGACGAGGTTGTCCTTGAACGCCTGGGTCAACGCCACGACCGCTTCGGCGCGGCGATAGAGGAACAGCTCCAGAATCTCGATCAGACCGAGCAAGAATCCTCGCCGCATGGCGCCGACCGCGGCGATCGACGCCGGCCACAAATCGCCGAGTTCGAACACGAACGGACGGCCGCGTAACGCCGCCAGCGCCCAGCCGCTGACGGCGGCGAAGAACTGCGGTGAGGTGGCGGCAACGACGTCGGGCACCGGCTCGCGCAACCCGGCCGCCACGCCGGCGACCATGAAGCTGAGGAAATCAAGGCTGCGGCGGACGACCCCTTTGTTGGGGGCGATGAACGTCTTCACCCGGACGACGCGAATGCCCGACATCTCCTCGACCTGCCGCCAACGGTTGGCGTAACCGGGATAAAGACGGCCCTCTGGGAAGTTGGGGGCCTGGGTGATCACCGTCACCGCGTGCCCCCATTTCACCCAGTAACAGGCGCGCTCGTAGACGCGGGTGGCGGCGGCGTTGGTCTCCGGCGGGAAGTTCTCGGTCAGGAACAAAATGCGCATCGCCGGCAGCCGTCACGTCCCGGGCCTGGCGCCGGCGCCGAGGAAGAACAGCAGCCACGCCACCACCACCAATGCGCCCGCCAGCGCCATCTCCGGCAGGCCGCCCGCCGCCACCACCGCCAGCGCCACCAGCACGACATCGACCCACAGCACGTGGCCGACGACTTGCGCGTGGCTGAGGCCGCGCCCGACCGCAAGCTGATAGAAGTGCTCACGGTGCGCCTGCCACACCGGCTCGCCGCGCAGCGCCCGGCGGAGAAGCGTGATGGTGGCGTCGGCCAGGTAATAGAGCGGCAGGATCAGCGCCGCCGCCCACTGCCCGGCGGCGGCCAAACCGATCAGCAGCCAGCCGAGCAAAAAGCCGAGTGGCACGCTGCCGACGTCGCCCAAGAATATTTTTGCCGGATGCCAGTTCCACCTGAGAAAGCCGAGGGCGGCGCACGCCAGCGCCAGACCGTGGACGAAGAATGCCGGCGGCAGTCCGGCCACCACTGTCACCAGCGCGACACCGAAACCGAGCGCCGACGTCTCGACGCCGGCGATGCCATCGATGCCGTCCATGAAGTTGAACAGGTTGACGAACCACAGCCACAGAAGGCCCGCCGCTGCCAGGTCGAGCCAGCCGGGCAGCAGGCCCGCGAACACCGGTCCCGGCGGTGGCGCGACGGCGAGCACCGCCGCGATCGCGGCGGCTTGGCCGGCCAGCCGCAGCAGCGGGCTTAGTCCGCGCAAGTCGTCGAGCCACGACAACGCCGCCAGTGCCAGCGCGCAGCCGACGACTAGACCGACGTGTGCCACCGGCGCCATCCACCCCGCCCCCAACCAGGCGGCGGCGACCACCGGCACGACGGCGAGACCGGCGCCCTTCGGCGTCGGCAAGACGTGGCTGGAGCGTTCGTTGGGATGGTCGAAGATGGCGCGGTCGCGGAGGAACCGCATGATCGCCCCGGTGCCCGAGAACGAGGCGACGAGGACGAGGGCCGCGACGGCCGCCGAAAGGGTCCAGTCCATGGCGGGGGAGTGTATCGCGAACCCGCGCCATCAACAAAAAAAGGCAACGAAAAAAGGCGCTTCCCCTTACGGGGAGCGCCTTTCGCGCGGCGGCAGAGCGCTCGCGCCGGC
>DASWGT010000037.1:0-13453 GCA_036393575.1 Rhodospirillales bacterium
CTACTCGCCGCCGAAGGCGACGAACGTAACCTCGATGATCTCGTAGGACTTGCCGCCCTTGGGCGTCGGCACCTCGACCACGTCGCCGGCGGTCTTGCCGATCAGCGCGCGGGCCAGCGGCGAGGTGATGGAGAGCCGGCCGTTGGAGACGTTGGCCTCGTGGCTGCCGACGATCATGTAGGTGATCTCGTCGTCGGTGTCGCCGTCGGCCAACATCACCGTGGCGCCGAACTTGACGGTCGAGCCGGAGAGCTTGGAGATATCGATGACGTCGGCGCGGCTGATGACGTCCTCGAGCTCGGCCAGCCGCCCCTCGACGAAGCTCTGGCGCTCCTTGGCGGCGTGGTACTCGGCGTTCTCGGCGATGTCGCCGTGCTCGCGGGCGGCCTCCAGGGCCTTCGAGATCGCCGGCCGCTCGCGGTTCTTGAGCCGGTCGAGCTCGGCGTGCAGGCTCTTCAGCCCATCGGCGGTCATCGGTACCTTGTCCATCGTCGCTTCCGTCGGCTTTCGTTGCGGTTGGAGCCTCAGAACGAAGCTTCAAAATAAGCCTGCAACGGCGCCACTTCAAGGCTGCCCCGCCGCAATGCCTCGATGGCGCGCACGGCGGCGGAAGCGCCGGTCATGGTCGTATAATGGGGCACGTTTTCGACCAGCGCCGAGCGGCGGATCGAATACGAGTCCGCGATCGCCTCGGCGCCGGCGGTGGTGTTGATGATCAACTGTATCTCGCCGGCGGTGATGGCGTCGACGCAGTGCGGCGGGCCTTCCTGCACCTTGTTGACGCGCCGGACCGCGAGGCCCTTCCCCTCAAGGAACCGTTGGGTGCCGTCGGTCGCCATCAGTGCGAAGCCGAGCCCGGCGAGGCGGCGGGCGAGCGGCAACGCCGCAACTTTGTCGGAATCCTTGACCGAGATGAACACCGTGCCCGCGAGCGGCAGCCGCGTGCCGGCGCCGAGCTGCGACTTGGCAAACGCCCGCTCGAAGTCGGAATCGATGCCCATCACCTCGCCGGTCGACTTCATCTCGGGGCCGAGGATCACGTCGACGCCGGGGAAACGCGCGAACGGGAATACCGCCTCCTTGACCGCGATGTGGCGGCCGCGGGCGACGCGCTTGAGGTCGAACGACTTCAGCTTCTCGCCCGTCATCACCCGGGTCGCGATCTTGGCCACCGCGACGCCGGTCGCCTTGGCGACGAACGGCACCGTGCGGCTGGCGCGCGGGTTGACCTCGAGGATGTAGATGTCGTCGCCCTTGATCGCGTACTGCACGTTCATCAGCCCGACGACGCCGAGCGACATCGCCAGCAGCGCCGTCTGCCGCTCGAGCTCGGCGATAAGCTTTTTGGAGAGCGAATAGGGCGGCAGCGAGCACGCCGAATCGCCGGAGTGGATGCCCGCCTCCTCGACGTGTTCCATGATGCCGGCGACGAACACGTCCTCGCCGTCGCAGACGGCGTCGACGTCGACCTCGATCGCGTCCTGCAAGAACGAATCCAGCAGCACCGGGTTGTTGCCGGAGACGCGCACGGCCTCGGCCATGTAGCGCTTGAGCTGGCTCAAGTCGTGGACGATCTCCATGGCGCGGCCGCCGAGCACGTAGGAAGGCCGAATGACCAGCGGATAGCCGATCACGTCGGCGACCTTCTCGGCCTCCTTCTGCGATCGGGCGATGCCGTTGGCCGGCTGCTTGAGGTCGAGCTTCTGGAGCAGCACCTGGAAGCGCTCGCGGTCCTCGGCGAGATCGATGGCGTCGGGCGAGGTGCCGAGGATCGGGATGCCGGCGTCGGCGAGCCCCTGGCACAGCTTCAACGGCGTCTGGCCGCCGAGCTGGACGATGACGCCCAGGAAGTCGCCCTTCGACTGCTCGACGCGCACCAGCTCGATCACGTCCTCGGCGGTCAACGGCTCGAAATAGAGCCGGTCGGAGGTGTCGTAGTCGGTGGATACCGTCTCCGGGTTGCAGTTGACCATGATCGCCTCGATGCCGGCCTCCTTCAGCGCGTAAGCGGCGTGGCAGCAGCAGTAGTCGAACTCGATGCCCTGGCCGATGCGGTTGGGGCCGCCGCCGAGGATCGCCACCTTGCGGCGCGAAGACGGCTCCGCCTCGCACTCCGGCGCCTCGGCGCCGACGCCCTCGTAAGCGGAATACATATACGCGGTCTCGGCCGCGAACTCGGCGGCGCAGGTGTCGACGCGCTTGTAGACCGGATGCACGACGAGCTCGCGGCGCAGGCGGGCGACGTCGGCGGCCGGGCGCAACGCCAGCTCCGCCAGCCGGTCGTCGGAGAAGCCGAGCTTCTTCAGGCCCAACAGCCCGGCGCGGTCGTCGGGCAGCCCGTGGGCGCGCACGCGGCTCTCCACCTCGACCAGGCCGGCGATCTGCTCCAGAAACCAAGCGTCGTACTGGCAGGCGGCGTGGATCTCGGCCGTCGTCAGGCCCAAACGATAGGCCTGCGCGATCATCAGCACCCGCTCCGGCCGCGCCTCGCCCAAAGCCTTCAAGGCCGCCGCCTTGTCCGTCAGCTTGCCGCCTTGCGAGCCGTCGAGCGGCACCTCGTTCAAGCCGGTGAGGCCGGTCTCCATGGAGCGCAGGCCCTTCTGCAGCGACTCGGCGAAGGTGCGGCCGATCGACATCGCCTCGCCCACCGATTTCATCGAGCTGGTGAGCAGCGCCTTGGTGGCCGGGAACTTCTCGAAGGTGAAGCGCGGGATCTTGGTAACCACGTAGTCGATGGTCGGCTCGAACGACGCCGGCGTCACGCCGGTGATGTCGTTGGCGAGCTCGTCGAGGGTATAGCCGACCGCCAACTTGGCCGCCACCTTGGCGATCGGGAAGCCGGTCGCCTTCGAGGCCAGCGCCGAAGACCGCGACACCCTTGGATTCATCTCGATGATCAGCAGGCGCCCGGTCGCCGGCTCGACCGCGAACTGCACGTTGGAGCCGCCGGTGTCGACGCCGATCTCGCGCAGCACCGCGATCGAGGCGTTGCGCATGATCTGGTATTCCTTGTCGGTGAGGGTCAGCGCCGGCGCCACGGTGATGCTGTCGCCGGTGTGGACGCCCATCGGGTCGACGTTCTCGATCGAGCAGACGATGATGCAGTTGTCCTTGTGGTCGCGGACGACCTCCATCTCGAATTCCTTCCACCCCAAGACCGACTCCTCGACCAGCACCTGGCCGACCGGCGAGGCGTCGAGGCCGCCCTTGACGATGTCGATGAAATCTTCCGCCGCGTAGGCGATGCCGCCGCCGATGCCGCCCAAGGTGAACGACGGCCGCACGATCAGCGGCAGGCCGATCTCGTTGAGCGCGTCCTTGGCCTCGGCGACGGAGCCGACCAGGCGGCTCCTGGGCACCTCCAGGCCGATCCTGGTCATGGCGTCGCGGAACTTGAGTCTATCCTCGGCCTTGGCGATGACGTCGGCGCGCGCGCCGATCATCTCGACGCCGTATTTGGCGAGGACTCCCAAATCGGCCAGCTCGATGCCGGCGTTGAGTCCGGTCTGGCCGCCCATGGTCGGCAAGAGCGCGTCCGGGCGCTCCTTGGCGATGATCAGCTCCAGCATGTCGGCGGTGATCGGCTCGATGTAGGTGGCGTCGGCCATCGAGGGGTCGGTCATGATGGTCGCCGGGTTGGAGTTGACCAGGATCACCCGGTAGCCCTCTTCGCGCAGCGCCTTGCACGCCTGGGCGCCGGAATAGTCGAACTCGCACGCCTGGCCGATGACGATCGGCCCGGCGCCGATGATCATGATGCTCGCGATGTCGGTGCGTTTAGGCATATTCAGGTATCAACCACAGAGATCACAGAGACCACAGAGAAGATTCATTACAAGACAAACCTTTTGATCCCATCTTTCAGAACTTTTTCATTGAAATTTATTAAAAGGCCGTGAGAGAAACCGCCAAGACGCATATAGGTCAATACTTGCGCGTGATGAATCGGCAGGACTTTTTCGACGGCCTTCAATTCCATAACAAGTGTGCCTTCCACCAAGAGATCGACTCGGAATCCGCAATCGATGTGGACCGTCTTGTACTCAACGGGGATTCCGACTTGACGTTTGAACGACAATCCCGACGCATGCAATTCGTGACAAAGACATTCTTCATAAGCGCTCTCCAAAAGGCCCGGACCCAAGGCGCGATGCACTTCGATCGCCGCGCCGATAACTTTTTTGGTTAATGGATCTCGTTCCTCAGTCACGTTAAAAATCCGATAAATGAATCTCTGTGTTCTCTGTGATCTCTGTGGTTCAAATCACCCTTTCCGTTCCGCCATCAGCTTCACGAACCGCTCGAACAGGTAATGCGCATCCTGGGGGCCGGGCGAGGCCTCCGGGTGGTACTGCACCGAAAACACCGGTCGGCCGTCGGCGCGCAGCCCCTCGACCGACCCGTCGAACAGCGACCGGTGGGTCTCGATGACGCCCTTCGGCATCGAGTCCCTGTCGACGACGAAGCCGTGGTTTTGCGACGTGATCTCGACTTTTCCGGTCTCCAGGTCCTTCACCGGCTGGTTGGCGCCGCGGTGGCCGCGATGCATCTTGGAAGTGGTGCAGCCGAGGGCCAACGCCAGCATCTGGTGGCCGAGGCAGATGCCGAACAGCGGCAGGCCGCTATCCAGCACGCCCTTGATCGCCGGCACCGCGTAGGTTCCGGTGGCCGCCGGGTCGCCGGGGCCGTTCGACAAAAAAACCCCGTCCGGGGCGTGGCGCAGGATATCGTCGGCGGTCGCCGTCGCCGGCACCACCGTCACCCGGCAGCCGGCCGAGGCCAGGCAGCGGAGGATGTTGCGCTTGGCGCCGTAGTCGACGGCGACGACGTGAAAGCGCGGGTTCTTGAGCCGGCCGTAGCCCTTGCCCAAGGCCCACTCGGTCTGCTCCCACGTATAGGTCTGCCGGCAGGTCACGTCCTTGGCCAGGTCCATGCCCTTGAGCCCCGGCCACGCCTGCGCCTCGGCGCGCAGCGCCTCGACGTCGATATGCCCTTTCGGCCGATGGACGATGCACCCCGTCGGCGCGCCGTTGTCGCGGATCAGCCGCGTCAGCCGCCGGGTGTCGACGCCGGTGACGGCGGGCAGCCGCATCGCCTTCAGCCAGGCGTCGAGGTGCTGCGCGGCGCGCCAGTTGGCGGGCTCGCTGATGTCGGTGCGGATGACGCAGCCGCGCACCGCCGGCGTCGTCGACTCCAGGTCCTCGGCGTTGGTGCCGACGTTGCCGATGTGGGGGAAGGTGAAGGTGATGATCTGGCCGGCGTAGCTGGGGTCGGTGATGATCTCCTGGTAGCCGGTGATCGAGGTGTTGAAGCACACTTCGCCGACCGCCTTGCCGGCGGCGCCGGCGCCGCGGCCCCAGAACACCTCGCCCGACGCCAGCACCAGGGCGGCGTCGGCGGCAGCCGAAAACGCCGCCCCCCGGTCGGCGGTGCCGGCGGGTACGGCGGGGGCTTCTACGTCCGTCATCGGTGACGCCTCGGGGGCGGGCGGTGAAAAAGGTGGCCCTACATAAGCAAAGCCGCCTTCCGGGTCAAGCCCCGGGGCCATAAAAATACTTTGATTATCAACAGGTTATTTTGGTCGGCGGGGTTGCCTTTCCGGATGTTTTTAGATAGGTTCACGGTTTCCCCGCAATACCCGTGGTGATCCGACCATGCTCCGCCCGCGTCTCAACGACGCCTTGAAAGCCGCGATGAAGGCCAAGGACGAGCTTTCGGTGTCGACGCTGCGGCTGATCCTGGCCGCCCTCAAGGACCGCGACATCGCCGCCCGCGGCAAGGGCAACAAGGACGGCATCCCGGAAAGCGAGCTGTTGAGCCTGCTGCAATCGATGATCAAGCAGCGCCGCGAATCGATCGCCGCCTACGAGAAGGGCGGGCGCATGGACCTGGCCCGGCAGGAGGCCGGCGAGATCGCCGTCATCGAGGGCTTTTTGCCCGCCCAGATGAGCGAGGCCGAGATGGCCGCCGCCATCGACGCCGTCATCGCCGCGGTCGGCGCCACCAGCCTCAAGGACATGGGCAAGGCGATGGCCGCCTTGAAGCAGCAGCACGCCGGCAAGATGGACTTCGGCAAGGCGAGCGCGCTGGTCAAGGCGCGGCTGAGCTGAGTCCTGATTTTCGCCGCCGGCCCGCGTCTCCCCCTCTTCCCCCTCCTCCCGATCCCTCCGCTGCCTCCCGCCGCCGCCCGCCCGTAGGCTGAAAAGCCGCGGAAATCCGCGCCATTCCGTGGGACCGACTGCTTGATATAGGTCAAGGCGGCGGCTTTTTAATGGTTCAAAATGCCTGCAGCCTTGGTGCCGCCGGCGCTTAGGCACAACGCATGCGGCCGCCGAGCCGCGCGGCAAATACAATAAGGAGTTGGGGGCATGGCCATTGGCAAGATCACCGAACGCGTCGACGCCATCACCGGCATCGCCGATGAACGCCGGGTGCCGGCGCCGCCGTGCCCGCGCAGCGTCAAGATCGAGCTCACGGCGCGCTGCAACTTCAAGTGCTCGTTCTGCGCCACGGCGCTGAAGCTGCGCGACAAGCAGGACATGGACCGCGGCTTCTACCTGAAGCTGTTGAAGGACCTGCGCGCGGCCGGGGTCGAGGAGGTCGGCATGTTCTATCTCGGCGAGAGCTTCCTCTTGCCGTGGCTGCCGGAAGCCATCCAGGCGGCCAAGGACGAGGGCTTCCCCTACGTGTTCCTGACCACCAACGGCTCGCTCGCCTTTCCCGACAAGGTCGAGGCGTGCATGGAGGCCGGCCTCAACAGCCTGAAATTCTCGCTCAACTTCGCCGACGAGCAGCAGTTCGCCGAAGTCACCGGAGTCAAGAAGGCGCTGTTCAACGACGTCATCGCCAACATCAAATCGGCGGTCGATATCCGCAACGCCGGCGGCTACGACTGCGGGCTCTATGCCTCCTACATCAACTACGACGGCGCCCAAGGCGAGCGGATGAAAGAGGTGGTCGCCGAGATGGCGCCGCTGCTCGACGAAGTCTACGCGCTGCCGCTGTATTCCCAGGCCGATCTGGTCAGCGTCGCCGAGAAGGACAAGGGCTGGACCATCAAGGGCGGCAACCCGGGGCGGTTCGCCAACATGCGCGAGCCGGTGCCGTGCTGGTCGCTGTTCACCGAGGCCCGCGTCACCCACGACGGCTATCTCTCGGCCTGCTGCTTCGACCACGACGGCCGCTTCCGCATGGGCGATCTGAAGACGACGCCGTTCATGGAGGCGTGGAAGTCGGCGAAGTTCCAGGACCTCAGGCGCGCCCATCTTTCCGGCGACGTGCGCGACACCGTCTGCGCGCGCTGCGTCTCCTACGGTTGAGTCTTATGGTTGAGTGGGGCGGCTGAGCGGCCCGTCGACCCCTACCCGATTCGCGGCAATTCGGCCGACCACCGGCGCGGCGACGCCGGCGGGGCGGCTCTCGTCGCGACTGCGGGAGGCCTGTGGACAATTCCCCCGAAAACCTGTGGATAGTGTTGAATAACAAAGGCTTTTGGCCGCCCCTCGGACGGCTTAAAGTGATCCTGCGGTCACCGCGGCAGTGGGCGGCGGCGGCTTCGGCGCGGCGGGTATAGACTGCGGCAATGGCGTTTTCGCCTCAATTTCTCGATGACATCCGTACCCGGGTTTCTCTTGCGGGGATTGTCGGCCGTCACGTGCGACTGCAACGCAAGGGCCGCGAACACCTGGGACTTTGCCCGTTCCACAAGGAGAAGACGCCCAGCTTCACCGTCAACGAGGAGAAGGGCTTCTACCACTGCTTCGGCTGCGGGGCGCACGGCAGCGTCTTCGATTTCATTATGGAGACGAAAGGCCTCTCGTTCTCAGATGCGGTAAATTGGCTGGCTCGCGAGGCAGGTTTGGTCGACTCTGATCGAATCAGAGGAAAAGATGGTCAATCAATCTCCACGTCAACAGACACTCAATTACGAATAGAAAAGATTGAGCTAATTCAAAATCTTCTCATCGGTTACGATGGCATCGTTTCTTGTTTCAACCTGGCAAGAACAACGTAGAAATCTGACGGCAAAACGTCAAAGCGCAGATAACGATCAACCAAACGGTGAAGCTGCCTAAAATGGCGTTTTCCGATCAGTTCCTGGACGAGGTGCGGGCGCGCGCCGGCTTGGCCTCGGTCATCGGCCGCCGCGTGCGGCTGCAGCGCAAGGGCCGCGAGCACCTGGGGCTGTGCCCGTTCCACAAGGAGAAGACGCCCAGCTTCACCGTCAACGAGGAGAAGGGCTTCTACCACTGCTTCGGTTGCGGGGCGCACGGCAGCGTCTTCGATTTCGTCATGGAGACCGACGGGCTGACGTTCCCGGAAGCCGTGGAGAAGCTGGCCCAAGAAGCCGGCCTCGAGGTGCCCCGCGACAGCCCTGAGGAGCAGGAGCGCCAGCGGCAGCGCCAGACCCTTTACGACGTCACCGAGAAGGCGGCGGCGTTCTTCGAGCGCCAGCTGCGCATGCCGGAAGGCCGGCGGGCGCTCGACTACCTCAAGGGCCGCGGCCTCGACGACGCCGCCATCGCCCGCTTCCGCCTCGGCTTCGCCCCCGATTCGCGAGGGCAGCTGAAGGCGGCGCTGACCCGGGACGGGGTCCCCGAGGGCCTGCTGCTCGCCGCCGGGCTGGTGATCCGGCCGGAGGCAAGAGGCGTGGAGGGGCGCAGCCCCGACGGGGAACGAAAGAACGGCGAGCGCGCCTCCTACGACCGCTTCCGCGGCCGGGTGATGTTCCCGATCGCCGACGCGCGCGGCCGCGTCATCGCCTTCGGCGGGCGAATTCTTGGCGACGGCGAGCCTAAATATTTGAACTCGCCGGAGACCGCGCTGTTCCACAAGGGCGAGGTGCTGTACGGCCTGAAATTCGCCAGCGGGCCGGCGCGCCAGGCCGGTACCATGATCGTCACCGAAGGCTACATGGACGTGATCGCGCTTCACCGCGCCGGCTTCGAGAACGCGGTGGCGCCGCTCGGCACGGCGTTGACCGAGGAGCAGATGCGGCTGTTGTGGCGGATCGTGCCGGAGCCGGTGCTGTGCTTCGACGGCGACGCCGCCGGCCAGATGGCGGCGGCGCGCGCCGCCGAGCGGGCGCTGCCGCTGCTGAAGTCCGGGCTCGGCCTGCGCTTCGCCCTGCTGCCGGAGGGCGAGGACCCGGACACCCTGATCCGATCGGCCGGCGGCAAGGCGATGGCCGCCGTCGTCGCCCGGGCGGTGCCGTTGTCGGAAGTGCTGTGGCGCATAGAGACCGGCGGCCGGGTGCCGCAGACGCCGGAAGAGCGCGCCGGCCTGCAGAAGCGGATGAAGGATTATGCCCGGCGCATCACCGACCCGACATTGCGCGCCCATTTCGCGGCGCTGTTCAACGACCGGCTGTGGGCACAGCCGCGCCGCGAGCGGCGCAAGGGCGGCTGGACGCCGTCGATGGCGCTCGACCACAAGGCCGGCCCGGCGGCGCCGGTGGACGCCGTCGCCCGCGCGCAGCGGGTGCTGCTGGCAACCCTCATCAACCATCCGCGGATGTTCGACGGCGTCGAGGAGACTCTCGGCAAGCTGAGTTTTGCGGAGGCGCGCCTCGACCAGCTGCGCCAGGAGCTGATCTCGGTGCTGCTGAAGGACGCGCAGCTGGAGACCGAGGGCGTCAAGCGGGTGCTCCGGGAGCGCGGCTTCGCGGAAAGCCTCGACGTGCTGTTCCGCGATCCCTTGATCCGCGCCAACCGGGTCATCAGGTCGGACGCGCCGGCGGAGAAGGTGGAGCCGCTGTGGCACGAGAACGTGGCGCTGCTGAAGCACCTGGAGAGCGCGCCCGAGGTGGCCAGGATCAAGGACTCGGCCGGGACCGGCATCAGCGAGCAGGATTGGGAACAATGGAAGGCGCTGATCGCCGAGACCATGCCCGGGCACCGGGAGTGAGGGAATCCGGCTTGCCGGCCATGCTGGCGGCCTCCCTCCGCGCCCCTTGCCGGGTCCGGGACGAACCACGCCGGGAATGGCGAATACCTTGGAAAATGGGCATTTTCCCGCGCCGGCGCTTGACAAAGCCGGGCCATGCGTTTTTAAGAGCGCCAGCCCCACCTTGGGGCTTGAATAAACGCCATCCGAAAACCACCTTTAGCCTGTGGTTTTTCGGGGGCCCGGCGGTCGGCCGGCCCCAAAACGGGGGAATGATGTCGTTCTCGGCCGCTCGCAAGGCGACGCGCGGTCGGCGGATCACGGAACGGATCGGCACGGCGATGCCCCGCACGACAACGGGCCGTTCGCTGCCGCGACCACCAGCAAAGGTTTGACTTTGGCCAAGGCAGCAGCCACCACCACCGCCACCGCGGAAACCAGGGAACCCCAGGAGGGCGGCGACAGCCCGCTCCTCGATACTCTCGGCGCCGGCGTCAAGAAGATGATCGCCGTCGGCAAGCAACGCGGCTTCGTCACCTACGACGACCTCAATGCGGCCCTGCCGCCGGATCAGGTGTCTTCGGAGCAGATCGAAGACACCATGACCATGCTGTCCGAAATGGGCATCAACGTGGTCGAGACCGAGGAGGCCGAGGAAGCCGCGACCGCCCAGGAACCCGCCGAAACCGAGGTCACTCCCAGCGGCGGCAACGTCGACGAGGCCGATCTCGGCCGCACCGACGATCCGGTGCGCATGTACCTCAGGGAAATGGGCTCGGTGGAGCTGCTGTCGCGCGAGGGCGAGATTGCCATCGCCAAGCGCATCGAGGCCGGCCGCGAGATGATGATCGGCGGCATCTGCGAAAGCCCGCTGACCATCCGCGCCATCGTGCAGTGGCACGACGCGCTGGTGTCCGAGGAAATGCTGCTGCGCGACATCATCGACCTGGAGGCCACCCACGGCGGCGGCCCCGGCGCCGCGATCGCCGACAACGTCGTCGGCGTGGAGGTCGCGGCCCCCGTCCAACCCGGCGCCAAGGAAGCCGCCGAGGAGGCCAAGAAAGACTTGACCAAGGACGACAAGAAGGCGGCGAAGAAAGACGGCGGCGACGGGGACGTTGCGGGTGAGCGCAAGGAAGGCGGGGACGGCGAAGACGACGACGATTCCGAGGAACAGAACCTGTCGCTGGCGGCGCTCGAGGCGAAGCTGACCCCCGGCGTGCTCGAGACTTTCGAGAAGATTACCAAGACCTACAAGAAGCTGCACAAGCTGCAGGGTGTGCGGCTCGAAGCCATGCGCAAGGGCGACGAGATCAAGCCGTCGCAGGAGAAGCGCTACGGCAAGCTGCGCAACGAACTGATCGCGTTGATGGAGGACGTGCACCTCAACAACGCCCGCATCGAACAGTTGGTGGAGCAGCTCTATGAGCTGAACCGGTCGCTGATCAGCCATGAAGGCAAGCTTTTGCGCATGGCCACCACGTCGAAGATCAAGCGCGAGGATTTCCTGGAGCATTACCGCGGCTTCGAGCTCGACCCGGGCTGGCTGCGACGGATCGGCCGCCTGCCGACCAAGAACTGGAAACGCTTCGTCACCCGCTACGGCATCGACGTCAAGGCGGTGCGCGAGGCGATCACCGAGATTTCGCGCGAGGCCGGCCTGCCGATCGGCGAATATCGGCGCATCGTCGCCACCGTGCAGAAGGGCGAGCGCGAGGCCTCCAAGGCCAAGAAGGAGATGATCGAGGCCAACCTGCGCCTCGTCATCTCGATCGCCAAGAAATACACCAACCGCGGGCTGCAGTTCCTGGACCTGATCCAGGAAGGCAACATCGGCCTGATGAAGGCGGTCGACAAGTTCGAATACCGGCGCGGCTACAAGTTCTCGACCTACGCCACGTGGTGGATCCGCCAGGCGATCACGCGTTCGATCGCCGACCAGGCGCGCACCATCCGCATCCCGGTGCACATGATCGAGACCATCAACAAGCTGGTCCGCACGTCGCGCCAGATGCTGCACGAGATCGGCCGCGAGCCGACGCCGGAGGAGCTGGCCGAGAAGCTGTCGATGCCGCTCGAGAAGGTGCGCAAGGTGCTGAAGATCGCCAAGGAGCCGATATCGCTCGAGACCCCGATCGGCGACGAGGAGGATTCTCACCTGGGCGACTTCATCGAGGACAAAAACGCGGTGCAGCCGCTGGACGCCGCCATCCAGGCGAACCTGCGCGAGACCACGACCCGGGTGCTGGCGTCGCTGACGGCGCGCGAAGAGCGGGTGCTGCGCATGCGCTTCGGCATCGGCATGAACACCGACCACACCCTGGAAGAGGTCGGCCAGCAGTTCTCGGTCACCCGCGAGCGCATCCGCCAGATCGAGGCCAAGGCGCTGCGCAAGCTCAAGCACCCGTCGCGGTCGCGCAAGCTGCGCAGTTTCCTAGACTATTGAGGCGCCCCGATTGCACGGCGGACGGCCGTCGGCGCCGCCCGGCCGCCCGCGAATCACCCCTCCGCCGCCGCAAGACCCCGTCGCGGCGGCGAGATTTTCCCGACCGCCGCCTGTATAATCCCCGGAACGCGTCGCTTGGCGCGGGGCCCGTAGCTCAGGTGGTCAGAGCCGACCGCTCATAACGGTCTGGTCGCAGGTTCGAATCCTGCCGGGCCCACCACCCCTCCCCTACCGGTCCCTTCCGCGAGCCTTGACCGATACGCGATCCTGCCGCGGCCTCGACCGCGACCCGGAATCGCGTTATGGTTGCGCATTACCGCCAACGGACACACAGCACCGATGTCGAGCCTCTGGGATACCCTGATCAAGCCGGACCACGACGAGATCGAGATGAGCGATCGGCTGATCGTGATCACCGCCGCCAACCAGCTGCAGGTCGGCGAGTTCCAGCTGCTGCAGCTGGCGTATCGGGAGTGGTTCGACCACGACCTGCCGGAGGCGCTGGTGGCGAAGCTGTTCACCTCCTACATGCTGCACCATGAGGTGCCGCATTGGGCGCGGCATTACGCGCGGCGCATCATCGACGGCTGCGAGCGCGGCGACATCGACGACAACGCGCCCCGCTTCCACCGCTACGACCACGACTACCGCACCTCGGTGCCGCAGGGGGTGCAGCGGTTCTGCTTCGCCTCCGCCTGCATCCTGATCACCGTATTCGGCAGCATCTACCTCGCCAACCAGATGGTCGATTCGCCGATGTCGTTGCTACCGCCGTATTTCGAGAAGCAGGACTTCCGGCGCGGCCCGCACGACGCCCGGTTCGAAGCCGGCGGCCGGGAGAAATTCGTCGTGCCCGGCGGTAGCGGAGATTACGGCGCTTCGCCGCGTCCCCGCGACTGACGCGCCACGGCCGTTTCCATCACCTATCCGTATTGTCAGCGGCGGCGCCGGTAGGTAATGTCCCGTCATGTTCAAGTTCGCCGGCGACGCCGCGCCCCTCGTCAACCTGATCTTCCTGGTGGTTACCGGGTTCATCGCCGTACACGGCATCCAGTTCCGGGACAAGGAGGGAAACAGCGATTTCGTGCGCCTGCTGTTCGGCTGCATCGCCGGCGTGTTCTT
>DASWGT010000038.1:0-2911 GCA_036393575.1 Rhodospirillales bacterium
ACGCTGCCGCCGGCGGAAAAATCGTGCTAGACATTTGCCGCCGCCATCGGCGCCGCCGCGTCCGCAACGAACTGGCGGCCGGGGCGACAAAAGGGAGGAGAAGGGACAATCCATGAAGCTCGCATGCTTCCGCAAAGGCCCGGGCGGCCAGCCCAGGCTCGGCGTCTACACCGACGCCGGCATCATCGAGGTCAAGGGCCGGCTGGCCAAGAAATTTCCGTCCATCCGCGCCGTCATCGAAAACAAGGGCTTCCCGGAGCTTGCCAGGTGGGCGAGGGGCCGCAAGCCCGACCACAAGCTGAACGCCGTGCGCTACCTGCCGCCGCTGTGGGACGCCGAAAAGGTGATCTGCGTCGGCGTCAACTACCCGAAGCGCCATCCGGTGCTGGGGGCGGCGCCGCCGCCCGAGCACATCACACTGTTCGCCAAGTGGGAGGGCGCGCTGGTCGGCCACCGCGAGCCGCTGCGGCAGCCGAAGCCGCCGGCGAATCAGACCTTCGACTACGAGGGCGAGCTGGTGCTGGTGATCGGCAGGGAATGCCGCGACGTGCCGAAGGAAAAGGCGATGGGCGTGTTGGCCGGCTTCACCATCATGAACGACGGCAGCGTCCGCGCCTGGCAAAAGCACAGCGTGCCGGCCGGCAAGAACTTCACCGCGTCGGGTGCCTCGGGGCCGTGTTTCGTGACCAAGGACGAGATCGAGGACGTGAAGAAGATGCGGCTCTCGACCCGGCTCAACGGCGAACTGGTGCAGTCGGCCGCCGTCGCCGACATGATTTTCGACATTCCCTCCATCGTCAACTACGTCTCGACGGTGATGCGGCTGATGCCCGGCGACATCATCGCCACCGGCTCTCCGGCCGGCTCCGGCGGCAGCCGCGAGCCGCAGCGATTCCTGAGGCCCGGCGACGAGCTCGAGATCGAATGGTCCGGCATCGGCGTGCTGAAGAACAAGGTGAAGGGTTCGTGAACCACAGAGCGCACAGAGACCACAGAGTAAGACTCACCACAGAGACAGAGAGGCACAGAGAAGCAAGAGAGATTTATCGCGCCTTCGGCGCAAAGAATGACAGCTGTCGACTGCAAGGCGCCCCGCGCGCGCAGCGCGCAACAATTCGTTTCTTCTCTGTGTCTCTGTGCCTCTGTGGTTAATCGGACTCAGGGCCGTTTGCACAGCGCGTTGATGATGTGCCCGGCGGAGCCCGACAGCGCGACGCCGATCTGCTGCTTCTTGCCGACCTGCTGCCACACCTTGTCGGTGACGGCCGGGCAGGCCTTGCGCGCGATCTCCATCTGCTCGAAGCGGCTGCGCTCCATGATCGTCTTCGACATCGTCTCGTTGGTGACGGCGGCGTCGACGGTGACGGCGTTGTCCTTGCCGATGCGCACCTTCGTCACGCTCCATTCCGGGCTCGGCGCCTGCCAGGCCCGGTAATAGTAATCGGTAAGGGCGGCCGCCGCCGTCTTCGCCTGGGAATCGCTGCCGGAGTCGTCGCAGGCAGCGAGCAGCACCAGGGCCGCCAGCGTCAGGGATCGATGAGCGGAAGCGCGAATCATCGCTTCATCTTGCCACAGTCGGGCGGCGCCGAACAATCGCCGCGCCCGATGCGCAAACGCGGCACCGAAACCGCCTGCCCGCCAATAAAGAAGCCCCGCTCTCTCGGGGGGATGAGGGAAGCGGGGCCAGTTGGGGGTGGGAGGTAGTTTTCCTTCAACGTTCGCGGCGATGAATTCGATGGCTTTGCGCCTCCGTTACGCTGCTTCGGCCTGCCGGGCCGCCTCGCCGGCGGCTTCTTGAGTGGTCACGGGGGTTGCCACGGGGGCGGGTGTCGGCTTGTTCGTCCCGGCACCGGCGGCCTTGGCGCCGGACCGGCGGCGTTCGGGGCCGGCGAACGACAGCGCATGGCGGCGGCGGCACGGACCGGTGTAAGCCTTGCTGCGGATGAATGGCCGCGCGTTCTCGATCGCGTTGACGATGCGCGTGTAGAGCAGGCTCGGGGACACCGGCTTCACCAGGTATTCGCTCATGCCGGCGTCGAGCGCCTGGAACACGCGCTGGGTCTCGCCGTAGGCGGTGACCATGATGATCGGCGCCTGTGGAAACAGGCTATCCTTGCCGGTGCGAATGCGCCTGACCAGGGCGAGGCCGTCGAACTCGGGGCACCAGTCGACCAGCATCAGGTCGGGAACGACGCGATTGAATTCACGGAAGCCCTCGTCGACGCTGTCGGCCTCGACGATATGGCCGACGCCGAACTCGCGCAGAATCTGGCGCAACAGCATCCGCATCGGCGGCTGGCTGTCGACGATCAGCACCTTCAACTTGCTGAGGTCATAGCTTTGCACGAAGCCCGTCCTCCGCCCGGACGCGCCGGCGGAAAGTCGCGCGGCGCTTGATCGTCACCCTAGGGGACAGGTGTGACGGGCTGTTGAACGCCGTGTTACAACCGTGTAAACGGCTGTTAAGCCTTTGATTTCAAGTTGGAATTGCGGGCTAGCGAACGGGGCGGCGCCCGGTGCGATGACCGGGCCACCGCCCCGTTGGAATGCCGTCGCCCTATCGCCGCTAGAAGATGCCGCAGGCGATGCGGCCGCCGCCGCCGCCGAGCGCCGCCGGCTGGTCGGAGTAGTTGTCGCCGCCGGCGTGGATCACCAGCGCGCGCTTCTTAAGGTCCGCCACCTTAAGGCGCGGCGCCATCAGCGTGCCCTTGGTCGAGCCGTTGGCCTCGACCTTCAGCGCCGGCAGGTCGCCGAGGTGGCCCTTGCCGGCCGGACCCTCGTGCTTGCCGGCCTTGTCCGGGTCGTAATGGCCGCCGGCACCGAGGCCGGGCACCATCTTGCCGTCCGCGGCCTTGGCCGGGTTGCAGCTGCGCTTCTCGTGGACGTGGAAGCCGTGGTCGCCGGCCGGCAG
>DASWGT010000039.1:0-14864 GCA_036393575.1 Rhodospirillales bacterium
GGTGTGCTGTTGGCCGGCGGGCCGGTCAGGCTTGCGTTGGAAGCTGGCGACGGCGGCTGGCTCTCCGGCTCGGCCATCGCCTTCGCCGAACACGCCGATCTTGCCGTGCGCGTTACCGACCGCGCCGTCGCCACGCCCGGCGGCGACCTGGTGCTGCACCCGCCGGTGCTCGTTTTGGGGGTCGGGTGCGAGCGCGGCGCCGACGCGGCCAACCTGATCGAGCTCGCGGAAATGGCGCTCGCCGGCGCCGGCCTCGCCACGGGCGCCGTCGCCTGCGTGGCGTCGATCGACGTGAAGATGGACGAGGACGCGGTGCTGGCCGTGGCCGACCGTCTCGGCGTGCCGGCGCGCTACTTTTCGGCGGCCGAACTGGAAGCAGAGGCGTCGCGCCTCGCCAACCCCTCGGACATCGTGTTCCGCGAGGTCGGCTGCCACGGCGTCGCCGAAGGCGCGGCGCTGGCCGCCGCGGGCGCGCAAGGATTGCTGATCGTCGAAAAGCGCGCCGCCAAGCGGTGCACCGTCGCCGTCGCCCGCGCCCCCGGGCCCATCGATGCCGCGACAATCGGCTGCGCCCGCGGCAGCCTCGCCGTGGTCGGCATCGGCCCCGGCCAAGCGGCGTGGCGGACGCCGGAAGCGACGGCAGCGCTCCTCGCCGCCGAGCACGTGGTCGGCTACCGGCTCTATCTCGATCTCGTCGGCGACCTCGTCGCCGGCAAGACGCTGCACGCCTCCGAGCTGACGGAAGAGGAATCGCGCACCCGCCTCGCCCTCGACCTCGCCCAGGCGGGAAAGCGCGTGGCGCTGATCGGCTCCGGCGACGCCGGCGTCTACGGGCTGGCGTCGCTGGTGTTCGAGTTGATGGCGCGCGAGGCCCGCGACGGCTGGAACCGCGTCGCCGTCACCGTGGCGCCGGGCATCTCGGCGCTGCAGGCGGCCGCCGCCCGCGTCGGCGCGCCGTTGGGCCATGATTTCTGTGCCATCTCGCTCTCCGACCTGATGACCCCGTGGGCGGACATAGAAAGACGCCTTGGGGCGGCGGCCGCTGGCGATTTCGTCGTCGCCCTCTACAACCCGGTCTCGAAGCGAAGGCGGCGACAGCTTGCCCGTGCCCGCGACATCCTGCTCAGCGCGCGTCCGCCGGAGACGCCGGTGGTACTGGCGCGCAACCTCGGGCGCGCGGGCGAATCCGTGCGCGTGGTTTCCCTTGCCGAGCTTTCGCCGGAAATGGCCGACATGCTGACCCTGGTACTGGTCGGCTCCAGCCAAACCCGCGCCATCGAGACCGGGCACCGGCGCTGGCTCTATACGCCGCGCGGCTACGGCGATAGACTCGCTGCCGCGCCGGCCGCCGGATCCGCTGCTCTGGGCGGGCGCGACCAATCCGGAAAGGATTAGATGCAGTCCGCTGTCGCCCTGGTGCTCGTGTTCGCGTTGGCGCTACCGGCCGCTGCCGCGGCGCAGTCGGAGGTGCTCCTAGACGACGCCCAGCGCGCCGCCATCCAGGAGTTCTACCAGAAGCAGGCGCAACAGGCGGCCGAGGCGGAGCGGGCGAGGAAAGCCGAGCAGCAGAAGCAGACCGACAAGACGAAAAACGGCGCCAAGACGTCCGGCAAGGCGCCTGGGAAGAAGAAGGTCGAGAAGCCGAAGAAACCGACCGCACCGAAGGCGCCCGAGAAAGGCCAGGGGAAGGACAAGAGCAAGGACAAGGGCAAGGACAAAAACAAGACCAACGGCAAGACCGCCGACAAGGCGAAGCCGGCGACCCAGACCGCGAAACGGGATCTCGAAAGGGGGCAGGTGCTGCCGCAGGACCTGCCCCGGCGGGCGCTGCCGAAAGCGCTCGATTCGCAACTGGGGAAGCCGGCGCCCGGCACCCAGCGCGTCATCGTCGGCGACGACGTGATGCTGATCGAACGCAAGACCGGCAGGATCCTCGACGTCATGGCGGACGTCGCCAAAAACTTGGGTCCCGGCCGATGACCGTGCATTTCATCGGCGCCGGTCCGGGCGCGGCGGACTTAATCACGGTGCGCGGGCTTAAGTTTATCCAGGCCGCGCCGGTGGTGCTTTATGCCGGCTCGCTGGTGCCGGCCGGCGTGATCGCCGCCGCGCCTGCCGGCGCCCGCGTCGTCGACACCGCGGCCCTGACCCTCGACGAGATCATCGCCGAGATGAAAGCCGCCGCCGACGCCGGCCTCGACGTCGCCCGCGTGCATTCGGGCGATCCATCCCTTTACGGCGCCGTCGCCGAACAGATGCGAAGGCTGGATGGGCTCGGCATCGCCTATGACGTCACACCCGGCGTGCCGGCGTACGCGGCCGCCGCCGCGGCGTTGAAGTGCGAGCTGACGCTGCCCGAGATCACCCAGACCATCGTGCTGACCCGCACCGCGGTGCGCAGCTCCGCCATGCCGCCGGGCGAGGAGCTGGCGAGCCTCGCCGCTAGCAAGGCAACGCTCGCCATTCATCTCTCGGTCAACAACCTCAAGCGTGTCGTCGCCGATCTCGCGCCCCATTACGGCCGCGACTGCCCGGTGGTCGTCGCCTGCCGGGTGAGCTGGCCGGACGAGCGGATCATCCAAGGCACGCTCGCCGACATCCGCGACAAGGTGAAGGACGCTGGCATCACCCGTACGGCGCTGATCCTGGTCGGCCGGGTGCTTGGGCGGCCGGACTTCGAGCCGAGCCGCCTATATGCCGCCGACCACCACCACGTTTTGCGCCCGGCACGAAGAAAACCACAGAGACGCATAGACACAGAGAAGGGAAACCCTTCGCGCGCGAACGCACGCAAGAAATGATCTATCTCTGTGCCTCTGTGTCTTGGTGGTTGGTTATTTTTTTCCAGGATTGGCGGGTGCGGCTAGAGGTAGTTCTTCACCCAGGCCAGGCACTCATCCACGGTTTCCGCCTGCGGGCCCGGCTCCGGCGGCGGCCGGCGGATGAGCACGATCTTGACCTTGGCCTCTATAGCCACCGTGATCTTGGCCGCCGTCGCCTGGCCGCCGGAGCGCTTGGCGACCAGCGTGTCGATGTCGTGGCGCTTCAAGAGCGCCCGCTCGTCCTCCAGCCCATAGGGCGGCATGCCGGTGACCACCTCATAGCGGGCGAGCGGCAACGGCCCCTTCGGGGCGTCGATCAGGCGCACCAGGAACCAGATGCCGGGAAGCTTCGCGAACGCCTCGATCCCGCGAGCGCCGGTGGTGAGCAACACGCGCCTCGCGAACTTCGGCAGGATATCCGCCGCCTCGGCCAGGCTCGCCACCTCGATCCAGTCGGCCTTCTTCGGCATCCGCCACGCCGGACGGCGGAGTTGCAAGCGCGGCACGCCCGCCCCCGTGCAGGCGACACCGGCGTGGTCGGAGATGGTGGCGCTGAACGGATGAGTGGCGTCGACCACCAGGTCGACGCCGGTATCGGCGAGATACTGGGAAAGCCCGGCGATGCCGCCGAAGCCGCCGACGCGCACCTCGCCTGCCAGCCCCGGCTTCGACTCGCGCCGCCCGGCGAGGGAAGTGATGACGCGCAGCCTTTTCCCCATCTCGAGCGTCAGGCGTCTGGCGAGCTCGCGCGCCTCGTGGGTGCCGCCGAGAATCAATACCGTCTTAGAGGGCATGTCCGACGAGGCCGCCCTCGCGGTCGAATACCGCCACCTCGACCGCGGTGTCGCCGGCGAGCGTTGCCAGCGCCGTCTCGCGGGCCTGCCTAGCGACCAGATCGCCGAGCGCCAGCCCGTGCTGCTCGGCGATGTCCAACACCTCCGCCGCGGTGTTGGCCTTCCGGGCCGTGGCCACGGCGGCTGGCGGCGCGCCGAGCGATCCTAGCATGTCGGCCAGCGCCTTCATGTCGACCCGCGAGCGCGACGAGTGCAGATCGACGTGGCCTTGCGCCAGCTTCGCCATCTTGCCGAAGCCGCCGGCGAGCGTCAGCCTTTCGATCGGGTGCTTACGCAAATACTTCAAGAGTCCGCCGACGAAGTCTCCCATGTCGATCAACGCCACCTCGGGCAGCCCGGTCAGTTTCCGCACCGCCGCCTCCGAGGTAGCGCCGGTGGCGGCGGCGACGTGATGGTGGCCGCCGGCCCGCGCCACGTCGATGCCGCGGTGGATGGAGTGGATCCAGGATGCGCACGAATATGGGATCACCACGCCGGTGGTGCCGAGGATGGAAAGCCCGCCCTCGATGCCGAGCCGGCCGTTCATCGTCCTCTTCGCCAATTGCTCGCCGCCGGGAACGGAAACCGTGATGGCGACGTCGGGGCTCCTGCCGTGGCGGCGGGCGAGGTCCTTGATCACGCCTTCCATCATCGCCCGTGGGCCCGGGTTGATGGCCGGCTCGCCGACGGCGAGCGCCAAACCCGGCCGCGTCACCCGGCCGACGCCCGGCCCGGCGTGGAAGCGGATGCCTTCGCCCTTTTTGCCGAGCGCCACGGTGACGACGATCTCGGCGCCATGGGTGACATCCGGGTCGTCGCCGGCGTCCTTGATGATGCTGGCGATCGCTTTACCGCCGGCCAACTCCGCCCGCTTGAGGGCGAACGCCGGCTCCTCGCCCTTCGGCAGCGTGATCGTCACCGGATCGGGGAAGTCGCCGGTGATCAGCGCCTGATAGGCGGCGGTGGCGGCGGCGGTGGCGCAAGCGCCGGTGGTCCAACCCCGCTTCAGGGCCTTCCTCGGCCGGCGTTCGGCTGTCTGGCGGTCGGTCATGGCGTCGATCCTCGGGACCCCTCGATCATACCACCGCCGGCCGCCGCGGGTCGTTATCCTTGGGTCTTATCCTGGGGCCTTATTCTTGATTCTTGTGCCTTATCCAGGGCCTTGTGGCTTGATGATCCGGGCCTCTGACCTATCATAAGGAGATCGGCAGTGCCGGGGAGGGCTCGGGCGATGGCAAAACCGGAAAAAGACAGCGCGAGCAGCGGCGGCGAGCCGGCGAAGCCGGGGGCGACGCCGTTCATTCGCCGGCGTACCGGACTGTTGGCGGTGGTTTTGATCGTGGGTGCGCTCGGCTTCGCCGCCTACCAGCTTTACCAGTACCCCGGCCGGACTCCCGCGGGCGGGACTCAGGCGACGGCGGTACCGGTGGTCGGCGGGCCGTTCGCGCTCACCGACCAGAACGGCAATCCGGTCACCGAGGCGGCGTTCAAAGGCAAGCTGATGCTGGTGTATTTCGGCTACACCTACTGCCCCGACGTCTGCCCGACGGCGCTGACCGAGATAGGCAACGCCGTCGAGGCGCTTGGACCCGCGGGCGACAAGGTGGCACCGGTGTTCGTCACCGTCGATCCCGCCCGCGACACGCCCGAGCACCTGAAGGAATACCTTGCCTACTTCCACCCGCGGTTCGTCGGCCTGACCGGCACGGCCGAGCAGGTGGCCGCCGCCGCCAAGGCCTATCGGGTCTATTACGCCAAGGCAAAGAGCAAAGAGGCCACGGACGCCCTCGACTATCTGGTCGACCATACTTCCATCATCTACCTGATGGGGCCAGAAGGCGGGCTGAAGGCGCACTTCCCGCACGGCACCGGCGCCGACGCGATGGCGAAGAAGATCCGCGAGTTTCTGTGACGCGCCCGCCGGGCCCGGGCGTGGTGATCGCCGCCCCGGCGTCGGGCAGCGGCAAGACCACGCTTACCCTCGGCCTGCTCCGTCACCTGGCCAAGGCCGGCCGGCGCGTCGCCTCGGCCAAGGCCGTGCCCGACTACATCGATCCCGCCTTCCACGCCGCCGCCACCGGCCGGCCGTGCCTGAACCTGGACGCCTGGGCGATGCGCGAAGCGACCCTCGCCGCCGCCGCGCAAAGCCTTTGCGATAGCGCCGACCTGGTCGTCTGCGAGGGCGTCATGGGCCTGTTCGACGGCGCCGCCATTTCCGACCCTGGCGCCGACGACGCGAACGACGGCTCGACGGCGGCGCTCGCCCGCTGCACTGGCTGGCCGGTGGTGCTGGTCGTCGACGCCGGCGCCCAGGCCGCCTCGGCGGCCGCCGTGGTCAAGGGCTTCCACGATTTCCGCGAGGGCGTCGCCGTGGCCGCATGCGTCTTCAACCGGGTCGGCGGCCCGCGCCACGCGAAGATCCTCATCGACGCCTGCCGCCGCGCGCTGCCTGACGTTCCCATCCTCGGCTGTCTGCCGCGCGCCGACGGCCTGGCGCTGCCGGAACGGCACCTGGGGCTGGTGCAGGCGGCCGAGCATCCGGATCTCGAGAACTTCCTCGATGCCGCCGCGGCGCTAGTTGCCGAGCATCTCGACGTAGCGACGCTGGTCGAGCTGGCGCGGCCGCTCACGGTCGACGGTAGGAAGAACGCGCCGGTTACGCCCCCCATTCCGCCATTAGGCCGGCGCATCGCCGTCGCCCAGGACAACGCGTTCCGGTTCTCGTATCCGCTGGTGATCGATGGCTGGCGTGCCGCCGGCGCCGAGGTCGTGCCGTTCTCGCCGCTCGCCGATCAGCCCCCCGACGCGACGGCCGACGCGGTCTACCTCCCCGGCGGCTACCCCGAGCTCGCCGCCGGCCGGCTCGCCGCCGCCGGCAATTTCCTCGCCGGGCTTCTCGCCGCGGCGGCGCGAAATGCGGCCGTTTACGGCGAATGCGGCGGCTACATGGTGCTCGGCCGCGGTCTCGTCGACGCCGAGGGCCATCGCCACGCCATGGCCGGGCTGCTGGCGCTGGAAACTTCGTTCGCGCGCCCGCGGCTGCACCTCGGCTACCGGCGAGCGAAGCTTCTCGACGCCGGGCCGCTCGGCGCCGTCGGCGCCCGCTACCGCGGCCACGAGTTCCACTACGCCGAGACCGCGAGCGAGGGGCCGGGCGAGCCATTGTTCGAGGCCGCCGACGCGGAGTCCGCGAGCCTCGGCGCCGCCGGCCTCAAGGCGGGCAACGTCATGGGCTCGTTCATCCACCTGATCGACCGCGAGCAAGGCTGAGGGCGGCACCGTCACATGGCCGTTGCCTCGGGCGGCCGGAAGCGCTACGCCTTTGGTCGGCCCGGCGCCGGAAATATCCGGCCAACGCGGGCGTGAGGAGAGTGCCGACGGTGTTCGGAAAATCCGCCGCCAGGAAAGCCGCCGGCGACAAGGCCGAGTTGCCGTTCTGGAAGCGCAAGACGCTGACCCAGATGACCAAGAGCGAATGGGAATCGCTGTGCGACGGCTGCGCGCGCTGCTGCCTCAACAAGCTCGAGAACGATGCCACCGGCGAGGTGCAGTACACCGACGTCGCCTGCCGGCTGCTGGACACCCACGCTTGCCGCTGCACCAGCTACAAGGACCGCAAGAAGTTCGTGCCCGACTGCGTGATCCTGACCGCCGCCAACGTCAAGAAGCTCACTTGGATGCCGTCCACCTGCGCTTACCGGCTGGTCGCCGAGGGCAAGGACCTCTACTGGTGGCACCCGCTGGTTTCCGGCGATCCGGAGACGGTGCACGCGGCCGGCATCTCGGTGCGCGGCCGGGTGGTCTCGGAACGCGACACCGACGATCTGGAAAACCACGTCGTCGGCTGGCCAAAGTAGGCATGATATAAGTAAAATCCCACGCAAGCCCCGCCCGTAACCGCGGGGCGTAAACCGGATAGACAAGGAGAACCACCGTGGCCAAACCGAAGTTCGCCGTCGAAGGCGTCTATACCGCCGTGCTGACGCCGATGACCAAGACGCTCGACCCCGACACCAAATTGATGGCGGCCCATTGCCGATGGCTACTGGCGAACGGCTGCGACGGGCTCGGCGTGCTCGGCACCACGGGCGAGGCCAACTCGTTCGGCCTCAAGGAGCGGATCGCCATCCTCGACGCGCTCGCCGGTGCCGGCATTCCAGGCACGCGCCTGATGCCGGGCACCGGTTGCTGCGCCATTCCCGACACGGTGGCGCTGACCAGGGCGGCGCTCGCCCACGGCGCCTCGAGCGTGCTGATGCTGCCGCCATTCTATTACAAGATGGTCAGCGACGACGGCTTGTTCGCCGCCTACTCCGAGGTCATCCAGCGGGTCGGCGACGGAAAGCTCCGGATCTGCCTCTACCACTTCCCGCAGATGTCGGGGGTGCCGATCACCTACGGGCTGATCGAGAAGCTCCTGAAGGCATATCCGAAGACGGTGGTCGGGATGAAGGATTCGTCGGGCGAGCTCGCCAACATGACGGGCGCCGCCAAAAACTTCCCAGGCTTCGCGGTGTTCGCGGGCTCGGACGAGTTGCTGCTGCCGCTGATCGAGGCGGGCGGCGCCGGCTGCATCACCGCCTGCGCCAACGTCGCCTCGGTGCTGGCGGCCGAGGTGTTCGGCGGCTTCCGCAAGGGCAAGGACGTCAAGGCCGTGCACCGGACGCTCAGCGACGTGCGCCGCGCCATCGCCCAGTTCCCGCTGTCGTCGGCGCTGAAGACGCTGATGGCGCGCCATACCGGCAACGACCAGTGGCTCAACATCCGCCCGCCGCTCGTGCGCATGAGCACCGCCGAAAAGGAAAAGCTGTTCCATGGTTTCGACGCCATCGGCTTCGAGTTGCCGATGGCGGCCTGATCGTCGGTGGCCATGGCTAAGACGGCGGTCCTGGATACGGTGATCGCGCTCGGGGGCCGGGACGTCCCGATCCGCGTTTATCGCAATCCCCGGGCGCGGCAGATTATCCTGCGCGTCGACGGCGTGGGCGACGACGGCGACGGCATCGTGCTGACGCTACCGCGCCGCACCGACCTTGCCGAGGGCCTGGAACTCGCCCGCTTGAAGCGCGACTGGGTGCTGGAGCGGCTCGAGCGCCTGGCGCCCAGGGTGCCGTTCTCCGCCGGCGCGCGCATCCCGCTCGGCGGCGTCGACCACGAAATCCGACACTGGCCCGACGGCCGTGGCGGCGTCTGGCGCGATGGCCTCGCCATCGTCGTTTCCGGGCGCACGGAGCACCTGGCGCGCCGAGTGCGCGACTGGCTGCGCGAGCAGGCGCGGAGCGAGATCGCGACCCGCGTGCAGGAAAAAGCGCGCGCACTCGACCGAACTCCCGGCCGCATCACCGTCCGCGACACCCGCAGCCGCTGGGGCTCGTGCTCCCACGACGGCAATCTGTCGTTCTGCTGGCGGCTGGTGATGGCGCCGATGATGGTACTCGACTACGTGGTCGCCCACGAGGTCGCGCACCTGCGCTGGAACCACCACGGGCCCCGGTTCTGGGGCACCGTCGCGACGCTGACCGCCAACGCGGAGGCCGCCAGGCGCTGGCTCGACGACCACGGCGAGCGGTTGCACCGCTACGGCTGAAATTTGCGACTTCCATCGCAAGGTTCGGATAGATCATGGGCCCCGGGCGGCGTTACCATGGCCGCCATGATCGACGACATCGCCCTTTCCATGACCGACTCCTTGACCGACCCCATGACCGACGAGACGCGCTGGGCGCGGGTGCTGGCCCGCGACGCCCGCCTCGACGGCGCCTTCGTCTACGCCGTCGCCTCGACCGGCGTCTACTGCCGGCCGTCGTGCCCGAGCCGGAGGCCAGCCCGCAACAAGGTCTCCTTCTTCGCGCTGCCGGCGCTCGCCGAGGCCGCAGGCTTCCGCGCCTGCAAGCGCTGCCGGCCGGCCGACGCCAAGGCCCGCGATCCGCGGCTCGAAGCCATCGGGTGCGCGTTGGCGGCGATCGCCAACAGCGACAACGGCACGCCGACGCTGGCGGCATTGGCAAAGATCGCGAACCTGAGCCCGCACCATTTGCAGCGCCTGTTCACCGATCTGGTGGGCCTCAGCCCGCGCCGCTACGGCGAGGCGCTGAGGCTGGGCCGGCTGAAGGAGAATCTCAGGAACGGCGGCGGCGTCGCCGACGCGCTTTACGGCGCCGGCTACGGGTCTTCGAGCCGCCTTTACGAGAAGGCGCCGAAGCATCTGGGCATGACGCCCGCCACCTATGCCAAGGGCGGCAAGGGCGCCGCGATCGCGTTCGCGACCGCTTCCTCGCCGCTCGGGCGGTTGCTGGTGGCGGCGACTGATAAGGGCGTCGCCATGGTCGCCCTCGGCGACGACGACGAGATGCTCGAGCAGGAACTGGCCCGGGAGTTCCCGCTCGCCTGCCTCAGCCGCGACCGCGGCCGGCTCGCGGGCCACGTGGAAAACGTCCTCGCCCGGCTGGCCGGCATGAAAACGTCGGCGGCGCTGCCGCTCGACGTGCGCGCGACCGCCTTCCAGGGCCGGGTGTGGCGGGCGTTGCAGGAGATCCCCTTGGGCGAGACCATGAGCTACGGCGCCATCGCCGAGATGATCGGCCGTCCCAATGCGGCCCGCGCGGTGGGGCGCGCCTGCGCCTCGAACCCGGTCGCCGTCGTGGTGCCATGCCACCGCGCCGTCGGGGCGGCGGGCGCGCTCACCGGCTACCGCTGGGGCGTCGAGCGGAAGCGGAAGTTGCTCGCTACCGAGCGCGAAGCCGGGCGGAAGAAGCGCGTGTGAAGCAAGTATAAGGCACGCTCTCCATTGCCACCCCGGGCCAGGGGCTGACCGAGATCACCGGTGAGGTGGCGCGCTGGGTCGAGGGCCTGGGCGTTACGACCGGGTTGCTCACCCTCTATTGCCGGCACACGTCGGCGTCGCTGGTGGTGCAGGAGAACGCAGATGCGGACGTGCGGCGCGACCTCGAAACCTTCTTCAAGCGCCTGGTCAAGGAGGACGAGAGCCTCTATCGCCACACCGCCGAGGGTGCCGACGACATGCCGGCCCATATCAGGAGCGCGCTCACCCCGGTGTCGCTGGCCATCCCGGTCGGCAACGGCCGGCTCACGCTCGGTACCTGGCAGGGGATTTACCTGTTCGAGCATCGGCGCCGGCCGCACACGCGGCAACTGGTGCTGCACCTTTCCGGCGAATAGGTCCGGCGAACAGGGGTGGGCGAACAAGGGCGGGCGAACAGGCCCTAGACGATTGCCAACAGGACTCCTCCGGCCGCGATCGCGCCGCCGCCGCCGAGACGCGCCGCCAGGCGCGGCAGGCCGCCCTCGTTCCGCATCATCACGACGCCGAAGCCGAGGCCGACGCCGTGCAGGATGGCGGTCGCGGCGACGAAGCCGAGACCGTAAGCCAATCCCGCCGCGTCCGGCGCCCCGAGGCTGTGGGCGAGGCCGTGGAACAGCGCGAAGCTTCCGACCACCGCCATGCCGAGGACGGCGGGCATGCGCACGCGGGCGAAGAGAAGCGCGCCCAGCGCCACCACCGTCAACGCGATCGCGGTCTCGATGAAGGGCAGCGACACGCCGGCCATCGCCGCCCCGCCGGCCAGAGCCATCGTACCGACGAAGCTCGCCGGCACCAGCCAGCGGGCGCGGCCGCCCAAGTGCGCCGCCCATAGGCCGACGGCGATCATGGCGAGCACGTGGTCGAGGCCGGTGAACGGATGGGCGAAGCCGTGCGCTAGTGCGCTGCCGGTATCGATGGTGTGGGCCTCGGCCGGCGCGGCGGCGAAAGCGATGAGCGCCAGCGCGGCGGAGAAAACGCGGAAAATCGTCTGCTGTGTCACGGGATGGCAACCTTTCCTTGCTGGAAATTCGATGCGCGCCCGGCGGGCGCCGTCCCGGAAGCGTGGCTTCCGACCCGCCGGCTGTCAAGCGGAGACGGCGTTCCTGCGCGGACGTTCCGCGGGCCTTTTCATTTCCGGCAACGGCGTATATCCCTAGGGGCCGGTTGCGGCGCCGGGCCGCCGGCAACCTTTCGCAAGCCCGCAACGGAGACGATCCCTTGGAATGGCTGATCCTCGCCCTGTTCGTCGCCGCCATCGCCGCCGCCGTGAAGGCGCGGCGCGTCGTCAACGATCCGTCGAACAGGTTCGGCCAATGGGTGCAGACGCGCGTGCGGCCGTGGTTCGGGCGCATCGCGATGGCGGTGTTCATCGCCACCCTGGTCGGCTGGGCGCTGATCTACGCCTCGGTGCCGGAGCACGAGCGCAAGGGCCTGAGCGAGGCGTTCCAGGACCTGGCCAAGGCCTTCCAGCAGGACAAGGCGAAAATGCGCCGCGAATCCGAAGGCAAAGATAAGCAACAGTGACCGTGCCGAAGAGGCGCCGCCGTAGGCCGAACCACTGTTCGCGTGTTGCCGAGGCCGGCCGCCGCAATCGGCTATAGGCTGCCGCCGCCAGATCCATCGCCGGCGCCGCCGCCCGCGCCCGCGCCACCATCGCCCGCGCCGCCGCTGCCGCCGGCGTCGGCGCCCGCAGCGCCGGCAGCGCCCGCCGCTCCGGCGCCACCCGCGCCTGCTCCAGCAGCACCCGCGCCGCCGCCTGCTGCTCCGGCTCCGGCGGCACCATCGCCCGCGCCGGCGCCACCTGCGCCGGCACCACCACCCGCACCGGCGCCCGCGCCACCGCCGGCATCACCGCCCGCGCCACCGGCGCCACCAGCACCGCCGCCGGCGCCACCGGCACCACCGCCCGCACCACCGGCACCGCCGCCGGCGCCACCGGCACCGCCACCGGCACCACCACCCGCGCCACCGCCGGCACCACCGCCCGCACCGCCACCGGCACCACCACCGGCGCCACCACCCGCGCCGCCACCGGCACCACCACCCGCGCCGCCACCCGCGCCACCGCCGGCGCCGCCACCCCCGCCGCCTTTGGCGAGGGCCGACGTCGACTGGAAGAGCAGCGCCGACCAGACGATCGCCACCGGCGCCACCAGCAACGCCGCCGCCGCCACAATGGCGAGGCAATCATGCGCTCGGGCTCTAGTTGGCGACTCGCTCATTCTCCGCATGCTCCAAGAACGACCGCGATGGCGGCGTTATCCTTTGTCAAATGACGCCTTGACCTTCGGATGCCAGGTTTCGCCCCACGAGATCAGGCGCTTGATGTAGGCGAGTTTTTTTTCGTCGCCTTTGATTCGGTCGGGATGCCACTCGCTGCTCTCCCAGGTGCGGATGCTCCAATGGGCGTCCCCCATCGGCGTCAAACCGGCGGTCGCGGGATCGAAGAAATAGTTGACCGTCAGGTAATCGGTTTCGTTCGCGAGACGAAAGGACACGCCGAGCATGTCCATGGGCGCCAGGATTTGGTTCCGCTCCAGATATTTCCTGGATTCCGACCAATGCTCCGAATCGCCGCTGCCGGCGCGATTCATGCGCCAATGGTTGACCCACCAGCAATCCTGATCGCCGAGGCGGATATTGGAATAAACCTTGACGAAATGCATGTCGTCGCGGACGCAGCTGCGATGAGTCACCCAGCCGATGCCCGACGTACCGCTCGAAAAAAGGCCGCCCGAGCTTGCCTTCTTGATGTAAAGGCTGGCGTAAATCTCGGTTGCCGCCTTCACGGCGTTGTCCTCGATCTTCGCCAGCATGTAGGCGACGTGGAAGGCCGGATCGCTGTCCTTCCTGATTTCGGTTCCGATCACCGTCCAGGCGCCCGGCGGCAGGGGGATTCGCTTGTCGCCGATGGGGAACGCGTCGGCGAACTGCGATCCGATGGCGTTCATCTTCAGCGACATCGGCAGTTCGCGTTCGTCCATCCCCGCGCATGCGGCGGCGATAACGGCCATCAACATAGCTGTCGCGATGCGCCACACCCTGTCTCCGTCTCCTCCGCGCCGTCTCGCCGGTATCGGCGGTTGTCCGGCGCCACACGCCCCGGAAAGCCGAACATCATATCTTATCGACCGCCCCACCTCCACCCCAGCCATCGTTGGCGGCCGCTGCGGGCGGGAACAAAAGATGGCCGTTTCCCGCCGGGCGCGCCCATCTTTACTATTGGCGCGTGATACGCAAGAATCTGCCGCCCGCGGTTTCACGTCATTGGGGCGGCGGTTGAATTGCTTATGGGTGTGGGAAATCGGCGATGGAAAACGCTTCGAAAGCCGGGCTCCCGACGCTTCGCTTTATTCTCTTCGCGTTCGCCCTGGTCCTGGTGGTCAGCGTCGCCTTGATCGGCGGATTGGTGGTCGTCGCGGCGAACAGCCAGAATCAGATCGCAACCCGCGATTCCGTCCATCTGACGCGGTCCGTCCTCGCCGCCATCGAACGCCGGCTCGCCGACCAGCTTCTCGACTACAGCTACTGGGACGAGGCGGTCACCAACTTGGTCGCCAACCGCAATCTCGACTGGGCCGATAACAACATCGGCATCTACATGTACGACAAGTTCGGCATCGACTCGAGCTTCGTGCTCGATGCCGACAACCGGCCTGTCTATGCCATGATGGCGGGCAAGCGCCGCGACGAAAACCCGCTGTTGCGCTTTTCCGGCGGCGTTGATCGATTGATCGCGCGCACGCGCGCCAATCCGCCCACGGAAGCCCCGAAGCCGGTCGCGGGAATCCTCCATGACGGAAAGGCGATCCATATCGCCGCCGTGAGCGTGTTGACCAATTTTTTCAACGTCAACGACCGCCAACGCAAGATCGGTACCGGATGGGTCCTGATGTTTACACGCCGGCTCGATGAAAAACTGTTGGCGAACATCGCCGAAAGCTACCGGCTCGAGAGCCTGCGCCTGGTCGGCACGGAGAGTGCCGCGCTCTCCACGGCCCTTCCGCTCTCAGCGGCCGACGGCTCAACGCTCGGCTACCTGACGTGGCGCGTGGAGTCGCCGGCGTGGGGCATGTTGCGATGGCTGCTGCCGCTGATCGGCGTCGTCATCCTGGTATTCGCCGCGACCGCCTACGTGTTCGTGCGGAAGACCCAGACGGTTACCGCGACGCTGCTCCGGCAGCTTGACGAGATTCAGTCCGGAGAGGAGGCGCTGCGCGCCAGCGAGCACCGTTACCGAACCTTCGCCGCCGACGTCGCCCATGAATTGAGAACGCCCCTCGCCGTGCTGCGGGCGCAGCTCGATAATATTCAGGACTCGAAAATCGCCGCGGCCCTTTGTGCCGATATTGATCAGATGTCGCGGATGGTATCGCAGCTGCTGGC
>DASWGT010000040.1:0-11278 GCA_036393575.1 Rhodospirillales bacterium
GACCTGCGCCAGCGACTGGACGAGGACACCGAACAGCAACTCCTCGACACCCTCGGCACCTACCTGCGCGCCAATTCGCTTGGCGGCGACATGGCGTCCAGGATCGGCGACGGCAAATACAGCCTGGTCCACGATGCCAGCGTCGACGTCAAGGAAGTCGAAAAGAAGCTTTCCGAATTCTCCCGGGAAGCCGACCCGACCGGCCAGGGCGTCGCCGCCGAGGCCGCCAGTCTCCAGGTCGCCAAGGAAGAGGTCAGTCCCGACGACATCGCCAGCGGGCTTTCGTACACGCTTCGCATGTTCCAGAAGTCCGAGAAGGGCGAATTCGACCTCAAGAACCTGGCGACCTCGTTCTCGTCGCTGATCGACCAGACCGCCGACCGGGTGCGCGACTTCCGCCGGCTGGTGGCGGCGGCCGAGTTCGACGTCGCTTTCCACCCGATCCTGCACACCATCACCGGCGACATCCACCATTACGAGGCGCTGGTCCGCTTCCGCAAGGACGCGTCCGGGGTGTCGCCGTTCGAGACCATCACCTTCGCCGAGGAGGCCGGCCTGATCCCGGAATTCGACCTGGCGATGGCGGGCAAGGTCGTCGCGCACTTGGCCAACATCCCCGACCGCTACCAGGCGGCGGTCAACATCTCGGGCCATTCCGTCGCCGACGAGAAGTACCTTGCGGGATTGGATACCCTCCTGCAGCAGAACGAGTGGGCGAACAGTCGGGTCCTCTTCGAGATCACGGAATCGGCGCGCATGGCCGATCTTGAGTCCGCCAACAAGTTCATCCAGCGCTTGCGCAAGGACGGCTATGAGGTTTGCCTGGACGACTTCGGCGCCGGCGCCGCCAGCTTCCAATACCTGAGCACCCTTGAGGTCGACGTGGTCAAGCTCGACGGCTCGGCCATCCAGAACGCGCAGAAGGCAGCCAAGGGCAAGGCGTTCCTGAAGGCGCTGGCGCGCTTTTGCTCGGAGTTGGGCGTGCACACCATTGCCGAGATGGTGGACAGCCCGCAGGGCCTCGAATTCGTGCGCGAATGCGGCGTCGAGTACGTGCAGGGCTATCTGTTCGGCAAGCCCAACACCAACATCTTGTCGTTCGCCCGCATGGACAAGGAGATCGAGGCGCTGTTCCGCAGGACCGGCGGCCGTGCCGCCTACGCCTGAGCGTCGAGTCGAACCCCCGCCCCTTCGTCACCAACGATGAATTCATAGGCGTAGGACAGGAACGCCGCGCACACCGCGATTTGCGCGAACGAGATGACGATCTCGACGGCCAGCAGCGGTGCCGCCACCATCCACCCGCCGGGGTCGATCGCCCTATCCTTGACCACGGTATTCAGCGTCATCGAAACCACCGTCCACGGCAGCGTCGCCAGCACGGCGCCGCCGAGGATGCGCAAGGTGTTGCCGCGGGTCAGCCGCCACGAGCGCCCGAAGCCGAGCGCGAACGCGCCGATGGCGGTCGCCGGGTAGACCAGCGTCAGCCGGGTGACGGCGATCAGCGACACGGCGACGACCGCCAGCAGCGCCACCATGATCGCCACCGCCGCCAACCCGGACGCGTGCGGCGCGACGGCGACCGCCCATTGCTGCACGGCGATCGCCGGCGCCAGGATCGCCGCGGTCAGCAGCAGGCCGAGCAGGAAATAACGCACCTCCTCCCGGCCGACGCGCAAATGCACGAGGCCTTGCGGACGCTCGCCCAACAGGATGCCGCGGTGCCAGACCACGGCGAACGCCGTCAACGCCAGGAAATGCACGATGGTGCCCACGTAACGGACGGCGAACAGGCCGCTCGCGAACTGGGCCGCATAGGCGACGGCCATCCACGCCCATCCCGCCCGCGCGAACAAGCCGGGGCTCTCGACCAGGCTGCCGTAGGCGCGGGCGATGGTCGGCCACATCGGCAGCTTCGCGGCGGAAGTCGGCATCACCCCTCCCCGGCGCGCCCCCGCAAGCCATCGGCGGCGGCCGCGAAAATGGCGTCCCCAACGGGATTCGAACCCGTGTTGCCACCTTGAAAGAGTGGAGTCCTAGGCCTCTAGACGATGGGGACGCGAGGCCACCGCTAGGTATACGGGCCGGGACCGAAATTCAAGCACTTCCCCGCCCCAGCCGGTGCCCCGGTCGGTGTTAGCCTCGGGGGTTGCAGGCCGCCCGCCCTGCCCTAAAATCGCCACAACAGGGAGCCGGGAGGAACTATTTAAGATGATCCAGGGCAAGGTGCTGATCGCCCAGGGCGGCGGACCGACGGCGGTGATCAACGAGTCGCTGGTCGGCGCCGTGCTCGCCGCCAAGCGGGTGAAGGGCGTCGCCGGCGTCTACGGCGCCTTCCACGGCGTACGCGGCATCGTCAATGAGGACTTCATCGACCTCGGCAAGGAGTCGGCGGCCAACCTGGAAAAGGTCGCCAAGACGCCGTGCTCGGCGCTCGGCTCGACCCGTGACAAGCCGGACCTGAAATACTGCCAGGCGATCTTCGCGGTCCTGAAGGCGCACGGCGTCGGCAGCTTCTTCTACATCGGCGGCAACGATTCGTCGGACACGCTGCGCATCCTCGCCGACGAGGCGCGGAAGGCGCGCTACGCGCTCACCTGCGTCCACATCCCGAAGACCATCGACAACGACCTGATGGTCAACGACCACACGCCCGGCTATCCCTCCGCCGCCCGCTTCGTCGCCAGCGCCTTCGCCGGCGCGAATTTGGACAACCGGGCGCTGCCCGGCGTCTACGTCGGCGTCGTCATGGGCCGCCACGCGGGATTTTTGACCGCCGCGGCGGCGCTCGGACGCAAGTATCCGGACGACGGCCCGCACCTGATCTACCTGCCGGAGCGCGATTTCGTCATGGACCAGTTCCTCGCCGACGTGAAGGCGGCGTGGGACAGGCACGGCCGTTGCGTGATCGCCGTCTCGGAAGGCATCCACGACTCGACCGGCGAGCCGATCGCCATGACGCTCGCCAAGCAGATCGAGAAGGACGCCCACGGCAACGTGCAGCTTTCCGGCACCGGGGTGCTCGCCGACCTGTTGTGCGAAGCCATCCGCGCCAACACGCCGATCAAGCGCGTGCGCGGCGATACCTTCGGCTACCTGCAGCGGTCGTTTCTCGGCTGCGTCTCCGACGTCGACCAGAAGGAAGCCCGCGCCGTCGGCGTCAAAGCGGTGCAGTTTGCCGCCCGCGAGCGCCGCGACGGCTCGGTCGCCATCGGCCGCAAGAAAGGCAAGCGCTACGCCGCCGAGTTCAAGTTCGTCGCGCTCGCGGACGTGGCCGGCAAGACCCGGGTCATGCCGGCGGCGTTCGTCGCGCGCTCGGGCACCGATGTCACCAAGGCGTTCGACGATTACCTGCGGCCGCTGGTCGGCGAGAAGATGCCGGAGCCCTACCGGCTGTCGGCGCCGAGGGTGCGGAAGATCCTGAACAAGAAGAAGTAGCGCTCGCTGCCGACGGTCATTTCCCGGGCTTGTCGCCGGCCTTGCGGTAGTCGACGCGTAGGCCGGCCTCGTGGAACATGGTGTCGGCGATGCGCGCCTGTTCGCCCCAGCGCGGGTGGTCGAAGTCGGGTTGATCGCACACCACGCGCACGATCCCGGCCTGGATAACCAAAACCGCGCAGCGCGCGCACGGCGGCAGCGGATGGACGTAGAGCGTGCAGCCCTCGGCGCGGGGCCCGGCGAACATCAGCGCGTTCTGCTCGGCGTGCACCACCATCTCGTACTTGATTTCGCGGTTGGTCAGCCGTTCCTCGGTGTCCTCGACCCCGGCGGGAAGGCCGTTGAAGCCCATCGACACCACGCGCTTCGAGCGGTGCGTGATCACCGCGCCGACCTTGGTCGACGGGTCCTTGGACCAATGGGAAATGTGCTCCGCCAGCGCCAGGAACCGGTGGTCCCACTTGTCGAGCTTGCGCGATTTCGCCATCCCCCGCCTCCCCTCGGCCGTCACCTGGCCGCTCCTTGGGCCGTCACCGTACTGTCACCTTACCACGCGGGCGCCGCATCATCGATCAGCAGTTGCGCGCTCGAGCGGCCCTGCCAAGTGTTGACCCGTAGCCGGCCGGCGACATGCAGCGGCGCGCCGTCGCTCTTCAATAGCGCCTGGCCCAACGCCGTATCGAGGCTGTTGAACGAGATGGCGGCGAGGCTTCCGCCCTGCCCGTCCGTCAGCCGGCCACGCACGTGGTTGTCGCCGGCGACCGCGGCGTAACCCAGACGGGCCGACGGGATGACGAAGCGCGGCTCCGGGTTGCCGGAGCCGAACGGGCCGATCTGCTGCAGGCTCTCGGCGACGTCCATGGTCGCCGCGCCTGGTTTCATCGCACCGTCGAGATAGAGACTGGGTCGGATGCCCTTCTCGCGCACGGTGTTGGCGACCCGCTCGCCGAGGAACGCCCTGAAATCATCGAGCCGGTCGCGGGCGAGCGTGAAGCCGGCCGCCATCTTGTGGCCGCCGCCCTTGGTCAGCAGCCCGGCTTGGCGCGCCGCGATCACGGCGGCGCCGAGATCGACCCCGGCGACCGATCGCGCCGAGCCGGTTCCAGTGTTGCCGTCGAAGGCGACGACGCAAGCCGGACGGTTGAAACGCTCGACCAAGCGCGACGCGACGATGCCGATGACGCCGGCGTGCCAGCCGGAATCGGCGGCGATGACAACCGGCCCGGCGTCGCCGGCGGCCTCGATCTGCGCCAGCGCCGCCTTTAGCACCGCAGCCTCGATCGCCTGCCGTTCGCGGTTGAGGCCATCGAGGCGGCACGCCAGCTCGGCCGCTTCCGCCGCGTCGTCGGTGGCGAGCAGCCGGGTGCCGAGGTCGGGAGCACCGATGCGCCCGCCGGCGTTGATGCGGGGGCCGAGCACGAAGCCGGCGTGATAGGTGCCGGGCGGCTCGTTCAGCCCGGCGACATCGGCCAGCGCCCTCAGTCCGGGGTTGCCGCGGGCCGCCATCACCTTCAGGCCCTGGGTGACGAGGGCGCGGTTGACGCCGGTCAGCGGCACCACGTCGCAGACGGTCCCTAACGCCACCAGATCCAGCCAGCGCGTCAGCTCCGGCTCGGCCCTGGTCTTGTACCAGCCGGCGGCGCGCAGCGCCCGGTTGACGGCGACGGCGAGCAGGAACGCGACGCCGACGGCGGCGAGTTGGCCTTGGCCGCTCTCATCGTCGATGCGATTGGGGTTGATGACGGCGCACGCCGTCGGCAGCTTGGCCTCGGCCTCGTGGTGGTCGACGACGATGACGTCGAGGCCGGCGGCGGCCGCCGCCTGCAAGGGCTCGTGGGCGGCGGTGCCGCAATCGACGGTGACGACGACGGAAGCGCCGTCCTGTTTCAGCTTCAGCAGCGCCGGCGTGTTGGGGCCGTAGCCTTCCTTCAGGCGATCGGGAATGTAGGTCAGCGAGCGGCCGCCGATGGCGGCAATAAAGCGCGTCAGCAGCGCCGCCGAGGTGGCACCGTCGACGTCGTAGTCGCCGAAGATGCCGATGCGCTCGCCCTGCATGACGGCGCTGGCCAGCCGCTCGGCGGCGTCGTCCATGCCGGCGAGGCGGCTGGGGTCCGGCAGCAATTCCCGCAAGGTCGGCGCCAGGAAAGCCGGCGCCTCCTCGAGCCCGACGCCGCGCGCCGCCAGCACGCGGCCGACGATCTCGGGCACGGCTAAGCGCTGGGCGAGCGCCAGCGATTGCCGCTCGTCGGCGGCGCGGCTGATCCAGCGCTTGCCGGTCAGCGAGCTCGCGACGCCGAGGAAGCAGTCGGCGCCGGCCGTCTCAGGATTTTTCAGGCCAACGGATGAAATCATGGTGGCCTTTTATGAACCGAACCGTGCCGGTCATCGAGCGCAGCACCATTGAATGGGTGATGGCGCCGCCGGGCACGTGGCGGACGCCCTCCAGCATGGCGCTGTAGGTGACGCCGGTGGCGGCGAAGGTGACGTTTCCCGACGCCATCTCGGCGACCGAATACTTCTTGTCCAACTCCTGGATGCCGAGGCTTTGCGCCGCCCCTTTCTCGTCGTTGTTGCGAAACACCAGCCGTCCCTGCATCTGGCCGCCGACGCCGCGCAACGCGGCCGCCGCCAGCACGCCCTGCGGCGCGCCGCCGATTCCTAAGAAAATATCGACCCCGGCTTCCGGCTGAGTGGCGGCGATGACGCCGGAGACGTCGCCATCGAGGATCAGCCGGATGCGGGCGCCGGACTCGCGGGTTTTGGCGATCAGCTCGGCGTGGCGGGGCCGGTCCAGCATGCACACCACCAGGTCGCCGACGGAGACATTCTTGGCCTTGGCCAAATTCTTCAGGTTCTCGGCCGGCGCCGCGTCGAGATCGACGACGCCGTCGGGCAACCCCGGGCCGACGGCGATCTTGTCCATGTAGATGCGGGGCACGGTGAGGAATCCGCCGTCCTCGGCCATCGCCAGCACCGCCATGGCGTTGGGCCCGCCGCGAGCGACGATGGTGGTGCCTTCGAGCGCGACCAGCGCGATGTCCACCTTCGGGCCGTCGCCGGTGCCGATCTTCTCGCCGACGTAGAGTTCCTCGGCGTCACCCTTGGCGCCTTCGCCGATGCGCACCGTGCCGCCGATGGCCAACCGCTTCAGCGCCTTGTGCATGGCCTGCACCGCCGCCCGGTCGGCGGCCTTCTCGTCACCACTACCCATGAAGCGCGACGCCGCAATCGCCGCGGCCTCGGTGACGCGGACGGATTCGAGGGCGAGATTGCGGTCGGCGGCGCTGTCCTTGGCCATGGCTAAATTTGACCCGATCCGTCGCCGTTGGCCAGTAATTTCAGGCGCGCCTAAAGCGATTCGATGCGGATCATCCGCGGCGGTTCGACAACCGCTTCTGCCGCCGCGATTTTCCTCAGCGCCCGCACCATGCTCGCTTCCTCGGTCTCGTGCAGGGTCATCACCACCGGCACCGGCTCGCCGGGATCGCGGGTGCGCTGCAGCACCGACTCCATGGACACCGAATGGTCGCGCAACGCCGCCGCCACGTCGGCGAACACGCCCGGCCGGTCGACCACCATCAGGCGGACGTAATAGGCGCCGTAGTGGCGCGCCATCGGCACCGGCTTGATTTTCTTCAGCTTGGTGGCCGGCACCGTGAACGTCGGCACTTGCGCGCCGCGGGCAATGTCGAGCAAATCGGCGACCACCGCCGACGCGGTCGGCCCGGCGCCGGAGCCACGCCCTTCCTGGACGATGGTGTCGACGAAGTCACCCTCGGCAACGACGGCGTTGAACGAGCCGCCGACGTGGGCGATCGGCGAGCTTTCCGGCACCATGCACGGATGTACCCGCTGCTCGAGGCCCCTCTTCGACACCGAGGCGATGCCGAGCAATTTGATGCGATACCCAAGCTCGCGCGCGAACGTCATGTCCATCAGCGAGACGTGGCGGATGCCCTCGACGTGGACGGCGTCGAAATTGATCTCGCAACCGAACGCGACGCTGGCGAGGATGGCGAGCTTGTGCGCGGTGTCGATGCCATCGACGTCGAGGCTCGGGTCGGCTTCGGCGTAGCCGAGTTTCTGGCATTCCTTGAGGACGTCCGAAAATTCGCGGCCTTGGTCGGTCATCGCGCTCAAGATATAGTTGCAGGTGCCGTTGAGGATGCCGTAGACGCGGCGGATGCGGTTGGCGGCGAGCCCCTCGCGCAGCGATTTGATGATCGGGATGCCGCCAGCCACCGCCGCCTCGTAGCGTAACGACACGCCGGCCTTCTCGGCGGCTCTGGCGAGCGCCGTGCCGTGATGGGCGATCAGCGCCTTGTTGGCGGTAACCACGTGCTTGCGATTGGCGATCGCTTTCTCGCAGAGCTTCCTGGCGACGCCTTCCGAGCCGCCGATCAGCTCGACCACCACGTCGACGCCGGGATCCGTCGCCAGCTTCAGCGGATCGGCGACCCAACGGTACTTGCCGACGGCGACAGAGCGCTTGGCTTTCTTCTTGCGCGCCGAAACGGCCGCGATCTCGATCGCGCGGCCGGCGTTGAGGGCGAGCGCGGCAGCGCGCTCCTGCAACAGCCGAACGGTGCCGCCGCCCACCGTGCCGAGGCCGGCGATGCCGATTTTCAGCGGCGCCTTCAACTGGAGGCCGCCCGTTTCCCGGCGATTCCCGTCACGTTCTGGCCGTGGGCGACCAGGAACGACTTGATGTTGCGGACCGCCTGGCGGATGCGCTGGCGGTTCTCGACCAGCGCGATGCGGACGAAGCCGTCGCCGTGCTCGCCGAAGCCGATGCCCGGAGACACCGCGACCTCCGCCTCGCTCAACAGCAGCTTCGAGAACTCGAGAGAGCCGAGATGTTGGAAAAGGGGCGGAATCGGCGCCCACGCGAACATGGTCGCCGGCGGCGACGGCACCTGCCAGCCGGCGGCGGCGAGGCCATCGATCAGCACGTCGCGGCGCGCCTTGTAGGTTTGGCGGATTTGCCCGATGCAGTCCTGCGGACCGTTGAGGGCGGCCGCCGCGGCCACCTGCACCGGCGTGAACGCCCCGTAGTCGAGATACGACTTGATCCGGGCGAGCGCCGCGATCATGCGACGGTTGCCGGTGGCGAAGCCGATGCGCCAGCCGGGCATCGAGTAGGTCTTGCTCATGGAGGTGAATTCGACCGCGATTTCCCAGGCGCGTTTGATCTGCAGGATCGACGGCGGCGGCGGGCCCTCGAAGTAGATCTCCGCGTATGCCAGGTCCGAGAGGATGTAGATCTTGTGGTGGAGGCAGAAGTCGACCACCTCCTCGTAGAAGTCGAGGCCGACGGTCAGCGCCGACGGGTTGTTGGGATAGTTGAGCACCACCGCCGTCGGCTTCGGCACCGAGTGCTGCACGGCGCGCTTCAAGCCGGCGATCAGCTCCTCTTCCGGCGCCACCGGGATGCTGCGCACGGCGGCGCCGGCGATGATGAAGCCGAATTGGTGGATCGGATAGCTGGGGTTCGGCACCAGGATGACGTCGCCCGGGCTGGTGATGGCGGCCGACAGGTTCGCCAAGCCCTCCTTGGAGCCGAGCGTGACGATGGTCTCCGTCTCCGGATCGACCTCGACGCCAAAGCGGCGGCCGTAATAGCCGGCGAGCGCCTTGCGCAGGCCCGGCACGCCGCGCGACATGGAATAGCGGTGCGCCTTCGGGTTGCGCACCGTTTCCACCAGCTTCTCGACGATGTGCGGCGGCGTCGGCAAGTCCGGATTGCCCATGCCGAGGTCGATGATGTCGGCGCCCTCGGCGCGGGCGCGCGCCTTCATGGAGTTGACTTCGGCGAAAACGTAGGGCGGCAACCGCCGCACGCGATGAAATTCCTGTTCCATGACGCTTCACATGCCAGATGGCAACCGGCCAGACAAGCCCCACGCGCCCGCGAGGATCAAGCCGGCGCCCTTAAAAACGTTTCAGCGGCAATGGGTTATGGCCCGGCGGGGATCGCCCGCTTGGGTCAATTGCCCAGGTAAATCTCGGTCCGCCGGTTGCCGGCCTCGCCCGACGGCATGATCTCATAATACATCGGCTCGGCGTCGGAGACGGCGGCCACGACGATTTTGTCCTTGGCGACGCCGAGGCGCATCAGCTCGCCGGCCACCGCGTCGGCGCGATCGGCCGAAATCTTGAAATTCGCCATCTTGTGCCGCACCACCGGCAGGTTGCGGGTGCGGCTCGACGCATGGCCGACGATGCGGATCACGCCGCCCTGCTGGTTCTGCAATCGCGACACCGCGCCCAGGATTTGCTTGTCGGCCGCCTTCAGCGCCGACGAGCCGTTGTCGAACAGGATGGTCGCGACCTTGACCGCGGAGCCGGGCACCGGCAGGGCGCCGCGGTTCTCGATCATGGCGCCGCCCATTTCGCTGGGCGGCAGTCCGACCGTCGTCGTCGCCGCGGCAGCGACGCCGAAATCGGCGGTCTCGATGCCGTCGGCGGAGACCACGATGGTGGCGAACTCGCCGGTTGCCGACGGCACCACGGCGTTGGCCGGCAGCGCGCTCGGCTCGGCGGCGCGAGCCCGCAGGTCGGCGAGCTGCTGCGTCAGGCGCGTCTGCTGGTCTTTCTGGTCGGCGCTCATCGGCGCGGCCGACAACTTGGGCGGCTCCGGCGCGGCGACGACGGCGGGCTCGCCCGGCTTCGGCGGCATCACCGGCACCGGCGTCACCGGCCTAGTCGGGGCGGCGGCGGGCGGACTGGGCGCGGCGGCGATGGCCGGCGCCGGGGCCGGCAGCGGCGCGGGCCGCGCCTGCAGCACGCTGGTGGCGGGTGCCTGGCGCTCGATCGGCGGCGCGTATTTCGGCCGCTCCGGGTCGGCGCTGAGCCCGCCCGAGAGATCGTCCTTGCGCGCCTTCTCGTCGACCTGCGCCAAATTCGGGAACGGCTTGTCGGCGCCGGGCGCCGGCGCGCCGCGCTGCTCCTTGAGCTCGCTCGGCTTGCCGGCTTCGCGCTTCGCCTGCTTGGCCTTGTCGTCGCCGGTGAACACGTCGGCGGTCGAGCGGTACCATTGCGCCGGATTGAGGGCGTCGGGCACGTTCGCGCAGCCGCCGACGGCGGCAACGCCGGCGAACACGCCGGCCAGCAACGCCGCCTTTAACGATGATCTGGTGCGCGAAGCTTGGAATGCGTGGCTGGCCATGCTTGCCGGATCCCCTGGTTGCGCCGATTCCCTTGCGAATCGGCCGACTCCTTGTTTCGCACGTTGCCCTAAAAAGGTTAACCGATTACAAACGCCACGGAATCGCCGTTATTGCGGTGCAGCATGAAAACCCTTAGGCTGCGCCCCTTCGTGACCGCGTCGAGGACCGTTTTCGCCGCGGCGGCGACGCCGACGACCGCCGCCGCGACCGCGGAGGTCCGATCATAAAGGATCGAATCATGGACAATCAACCGGGCACCGGTGAGAAGGGCGTCAACCACGAGCGCGTCGCCCACTCGATGGCCGAGATCGCCGACCGCAGCCAGCGCCTGGTGCAGGACTTCCTCGCCCATCAGGCCGACAAAGGCGTGCCCGAGCCGGACCCGCTCAATATCGGCGGCGCGTTCCTGGAGATGACGGCGCGCATGATGGCGAACCCGGCGCACCTGATCGAGGCCAACCTCGGCCTGTGGAAGGACTACATGGCGCTGTGGCACCACGCCGCCAGCCGCATGTTCGGCGGCGACCCGCAGCCGGTCGCCCAGCCCGAGCCCGGCGACCGCCGCTTCAAGGACAAGGCGTGGATCGAGAACGACGTCTTCGACTTCATCAAGCAATCCTACCTGCTGACGTCGCGCTGGCTGCAGACCACCGTCGGCGGCGTCGAGGGCA
>DASWGT010000041.1:0-6500 GCA_036393575.1 Rhodospirillales bacterium
GGCCGCGCCTGCCGGCGCGCCGACGGCACCTGGCAGATCGTCCAGTAGGAATCACCGGGGGAGCGGCCATCTGACGGCTGCTCCCCTTTGAGCCGTGCGGGGGTCTGTGCCATAGTCCTTGGCCCTAGCGAAGCCGGGACCCTGGCCCATGAAAGACCCCTATGCCGTCCTCGGCGTGCCGACCGACGCCAGCCCCACCGAATTGAAGACCGCCTACCGCCGTCTGGCGCGCCAACGCCACCCCGACGCCGATCCAGCCAATCCGTGGGCCGAGGAAGAATTCAAGGAGCTGGCGGCAGCCTACGACCTACTGTCGGACCCTGGCCGGCGGGCCATCTTCGACCGCGTCCAGCGCGGCTACGCCGGCGCCCGGCGGGCGCGTCCCGGCCCCAGACGGCCGCAAGCGGCGAAACCCGAAACCTCGAAGCCGGAAGCCAAGAAACCGGACGCCAAACGCGATAGAAAGGTGGGCCTGAAGATCAAGGGCGCCGACGTCGAGTATTCGTTGCGCGTCGACTTCATGGAAGCCGCCAAGGGCGCTGTCCGCCACATCACCATGGCCAACGGCAAGCGCCTGAAGATCACCGTGCCCGCCGGCACCGACGACGGCCGGGTGTTGCGCCTCAAAAGTCAGGGCATGGGCGGATTCGGCGGCGGCGCCGACGGCGACGCGCTGGTCGAGGTCATCGTCGACCCGCATCCGATTTTCCGCCGCATCGGCAACGACGTACACGTCGACGTGCCGGTAACGCTGCCGGAAGCGGTGCTCGGCGCCAAGATCGAGGCGCCGACCATCGATGGCACGGTCACCGTCGCCGTCCCCGCCGGCTCCAACACCGGCTCCAAGCTGCGGCTGCGCGGCCGTGGGCTTGCCGCCGCCGACAAGGCCGCGGGCGCGCGCGGCGACCAGATCGTGCACGTGCGCGTCGTGCTGCCGAAGAAGCCGGACGCCGAGCTGGCTGAATTCGTCCGCAAATGGGCGGCCAAGCACGGCTACAAGGTGCGCGGCAAAATTCTCGGCTCCAAATAACTGCGCCAGCGGCCACGTTCGCCAGAAAATCCGTTTCAGGAAACCGGACGCAGCCCGGCCTTACCCTTGCCCTCGGCCGGCGCCGCGGCCGCGTCGTCGTCCAGGAGATCGCTCAAGGATAGGGTGAGCGCTTGCCGGCTGCGCCCGCGTGCGTCGGCAAGCACCGCGCCGAGGCGCGTCGCCGGATCGGCGCGGCGCGCCAAATCCTCGTCGATGCCGAGCGCCAACGCGTCCATGAGATCGAGCAAGGCCGCCCGTTTGAGATCGCGAGCCAGCAGCCAGCCACCGGCCGCCGCGTGCTCAACGAACGCCGCCTGGCGCAGCTCTTGCAGCAGCCGGTCGAGCGCCGCGTCACCGAGGTGGGTGCGGCGCAGCAGCCGCGACCGCGACACGGTGCCTCCCTTACGCGCAGCCGCGCCGAGCTCGGTCAGGACGGTGACCGCGGCCTGCAGCCGTTCGCCGGTCGCCAGCATGTCGCCGGTCGGGCGTCCACCGGCCAGCCGCCATTCGCCGGCTGCCGCGGTCAGCACCGCACCCAGCAGCACCACCGTCCACGACAGATACATCCACACCAGGAAGATCGGGACCACCGATACCGCGCCATAGATGGTCTGGTAGGTCGGGAAGCTGGCGACGTAATAGCCGAACACGCCGCGTAGCGCCGCGAACAGCAGCCCGGCGAAGACGCCGCCGAAGACGGCGGCTCCGAGCCGCACCGGCCGGTTGGGGATCACCACGTAGAAGAAGATCAGCAGCACGACGATGATGACGGTGGGCATGAACTGCGCCAGCCGCCCCATCGGCCCGGTCAGGATATCGAGCCCCAGCCATTCGGTGGCGGCGAAGAAGAAAGTCGACAGCGAGAAGCTGGCACCGAGCAACAGCGGCCCCAGCGTGATCAGAGCCCAGAACGCCAGCAGTCTGGGCACCAGGGTCCGCGGCCGGGCGACCCGGAAGATGGCGTTGAGCGACGATTCGATGGTGCCGAGCAGCAGCACCGCGGTCAGGGCCAGGCCAACGATGCCGACCGCCGTCAGCCGCGCCGTGTTGCGCACGAACTGGTCGAAATAGTCGCGCATCGCTTCCGCCGAGTCCGGCAGCAGGTTGGCGAACAGGACCGTCTGGAATTCCTCGCGCACGCCATCGAACACCGGGAACGCCGCCAGCATCGCGAACGCGATCGCCGTCAACGGCACGATCGCCAGCAGCGACGTGTAGCTCAGCGACGCCGCCATCCTGAGGCAGCGCTCGGAGTGGAACCGCGACCACACATAGCGGCAGAATTCGCCGAGCCGCCCGAGCCGGTTCTTGAGCCGGTTCCTGTCGACGCGGACGATCATCGGCGCCTCCGTTGACGTTACGGTTGACGGTCCAGCCCGCATACTACAGCGCCGGCGGCGGCCTGGGAATTGGGCGTGATTTGAGTGCCTTTCCGGGTTACAAACGGCAATCAAACGTGATCACGTCGGCTTTTATTTTCCGTATTCTATTGTGTACATTCGTGTCCTAAGCAGCGGCCCCGGGCCGGCCGTGGCGACCGAAAAAGAACTTGAGGGAAGCATGACCGACCCCGGGCGACTGTTGACCGGCAAGCAGGGCCTGATCATGGGGGTCGCCAACGACCGCTCGCTGGCCTGGGGCATCGCCCGGGCCTCTCATGCGCATGGTGCCGAGTTGGCCTTCACCTTCCAGGGCGATGCGCTCAAGAAGCGCGTCGAGCCGCTGGCCAGGTCGATTGGCAGCGACTTCATCGTGCCCTGCGACGTCACGGACGCGGCTTCCATGGACGCGGTATTCGAGGCGATAAAACAGCGCTGGGGTCGGCTCGATTTCCTTGTCCACGCCGTCGCATTCTCCGACAAGGAGCAGCTGAAGGGCCAATACATCGACACCACGCCCGAGAACTTCGCCCAGACGATGCATATCTCGTGCTATTCGTTCACCGCCGTCTGCCGGCGGGCGCGGCCTTTGATGACCAACGGCGGCAGTCTGCTGACGCTCACCTACTTCGGCGCTGAGCGGGTGATGCCGCATTACAACGTCATGGGGGTTGCCAAGGCGGCACTCGAGGCGAGCGTGCGCTACCTCGCCGAGGATCTGGGCAAGGACAGGATCCGCGTCAACGCCATATCGGCCGGACCGATGAAGACGCTGGCGGCGGCGGGGGTCAGCGATTTCCGCTATATCCTGAAATGGAACGAGTACAACTCCCCCTTGCGCCGCAACGTCACTCTCGACGACATCGGCGGCGCCGGGATGTATCTGCTGTCCGACCTTTCCAGCGGCGTCACCGGCGAGGTCCACCATGTCGATTGCGGCTACAACATCGTCGGCATGAAGGCGGTGGACGCGCCCGACATCTCCGTCGTCTAGCGTTGCCGACCGGACGGCGCTAGATTAGCCCCGCCATGAGCGCCAACACCTTCGGACACCTGTTCCGGTTCACCACCTTCGGCGAAAGCCACGGGCCGGCGATCGGCTGCATCGTCGACGGCACGCCGCCGGGCATCCCGCTTTGCGAGGCCGACATCCAGGTCTACATGGACAAGCGCCGCCCGGGACAGAGCCGCCACACCAGCCAGCGCAAGGAATCGGATACGGTGCGGATTCTTTCAGGTGTGTTCGAGGGCGTCACCTTGGGCACGCCGATCGGGCTCCAGGTCGAGAACGAGGATGCTCGCTCCAAGGACTACGAGACAATCAAGGACAAGTTCCGGCCGGGCCACGCGGATTACACCTATCACGTCAAGTATGGCCGCCACGACCACCGCGGCGGCGGCCGCTCGTCGGCGCGCGAGACAGCGATGCGGGTGGCCGCCGGCGCCATCGCGCGCAAGGTACTGGGCAACGATGTCGTCATCCGCGGCGCGCTGATCCAGATCGGCGACACCCGGATCGATCGCGGCAAGTGGGATTGGGCCGAAGTCGACCGCAACCCGTTCTTCAGCCCCGACGCCGCGGCAGTCGCCAAGTTCGAGAAGTTACTCGACGGCGTGCGCAAGAAAGGCTCGTCCCTGGGCGCGGTGATCGAGATTGTCGCCTCCGGCGTGCCGGCCGGGCTCGGCGCGCCGATCTACGGCAAGCTCGACGCCGATCTGGCGGCGGCGATGATGGGCATCAACGCGGTGAAGGGCGTCGAAATCGGTGCCGGCATGCGGGTTGCCACGCTCACCGGCGAGGAGAATGCCGACGAGATGCGCATGAAGGCGGGCAAGGTGACGTTCCTTTCCAACAACGCCGGTGGCGTGCTCGGCGGCATCTCGACCGGCCAAGACGTGATGGTGCGATTCGCCGTCAAGCCGACCAGCTCGATCCTGACGCCCCGGCGCACCGTCGACGTCAACGGCGGCGAGACGGAAATCTCGACCAAGGGCCGCCACGACCCGTGCGTCGGCATCCGCGCCGTTCCCATCGGCGAGGCGATGATGGCGTGCGTGCTCGCCGACCACCTGCTCCGCCACCGGGCGCAATGCGGGTGACGGAGCGCGGGCGGCGCTGATCGGTCACGCGCGCCAAAACGGTTTATCCGCTTCGGCCAGGGCTTCGTCGCGCGTTTTTCCGATGTCGTTGAGTCGGTGGGCTTCGAGGCTGGCGAGCGCCCGACGCTGGCGACTCCTATCCATCCACGCTCGCAGTAAGGCGAGCACCGACCGCACCGACCGTAATTGCAAGGCGGGCTCTAGGGGACCAGAAACGTCCGCCGCGAAGTGAACCGGTACCATGAGTTTGTCCTTTCGCGAGGATGGGCCTTCCATAGCGGACAACCTGCCAGCCCGGCCGCATGCCGTCACGGGGATATACTTCGCTCAATAACGAAGTGTCGTTTCAGTCGTCAGCAGGAGAGGAGAGCTGGGCGTCAAACGCCCTGAAGCTCGATTCCGAGGGTCCGGCGTAGGCCGCGGCGGCCGGCATCGGTGATCGTGAGACCGCGGGAATCGCGGATCCGCGCCACCCATTCGCGTTCGAACAATTGGTCGGCAACTGCCGCACCGAGCGCGCCGGCCAGATGCGGCCGACGTTCGCTCCAATCCAGGCAACGGCGGGCGAATACTCGCCGTGCGCGGCGCAGTGTCTGGGTATCGATCTCGAACTTTTCAAACCATTTCAGACCTTCGGCCGTGATCACGAAATCTTCCCCCCGCTCCGTCAGGAATCCGCGGCAGATTAGGGCATCCGTCACCGCTACGCCAAGGCCTCCGGCCAGGTGGTCGTAGCAGGTGCGGGCGGCCCGCATGGCGGCGTCCTTAGGCCCCGGCGGGCGGCGCCGGGGCGGCGCGTCGGCGGCGAGCACCATCAGCGATTCGAAGGCGTTGGCGACCGCCGGCCCGGCCAGTCGAAAGTAGCGGTTCCGGCCCTGCTTCTCGACCGCTAACAGACGCGCTCGCGTCAGCTTGGCAAGATGCGCGCTGGCGGTCTGCGGCGTCACCCGCGCCTCGTAAGCAAGCTCGGTCGCCGTCAGCGCCTGCCCACCCAGCAGCGCCGCCAACATGTTAGCCCGTGCCGGATCGCCGATCAGGGCAGCAACCTCGGCTATGTCGACATTAGCCATCATATTTCGATTATAGACGAATTATATATGCAGGCAATCCCCTGGATAATCACCTGCTCCGCCACCGCGCAAAGTTTGGCTAAATCGCCGCCGCTGCTACCGCTAGCTGTTCAGCGCCGCGGCCCGCGCCTCGGCGTCGGCCGCCGGCTCGCGCAAGTCCCGCAAGGCGCGCGCGTAGGCGCGCCACGACCACGGATCCCTCGGCTTGGCCGCCGTGCGCTCGGCGAGCAGGGCCTTGGCGCGAACGCGGTCGCCGGACTTGGTCGTCGCGTCGATCAGCACCAGCTCGAACAGGTCGCGCTGGGCATGGCTGCCGCCCAAGCGCACGATGCCCGGGCGCGCGTCCTCGAGCAGCCTTGCCGCCCGGCGGTAATCGTTCTCGCGGTGCGCCAGGAGCGCGTCGCCGACCGCGGCGCCGACGGCGAACGTGCCCCCCTTGGCGCGCATCCCGGCCACCATCTCGCGGGCCGCCTTCAGCCGGCCGTCTCCGGCGAGCGCCGCCAGGAAGTGGCAGTCGATGAAGGCGAGGATATGTTCGTCAGTGCGTTCGGCCACCTTGTCGGCGATCGGCCGCCAGCGTTGGCCAACGTCGACGCCAAGGATCTCCAGCCTGAGCAGCAGCGAGGCGTCGTTGCAGAGATCGAGATACTCGTCGGACTTCGGGTCCCACAGGGACCGGTCGTAGAGGCGCAGCGTTTCGTCGGTTTCGCCGCGATCCAGGTGCAGCAGCGCCCGATGCCAGACCAAGTGATATCGGAAGTTGTTGGCCTTCGACCAGTGCGGCTCCAGGGCTTTGATCCAGTCGATACCCTCGGCGTGGCGGTCGTCGGTCTCCATGACGTGGGCGACGGCGTGCACCGCCCACGGGTCGTCCGGGTTGATGTCTACCGCCTGGCGCCCCGTCATCTCCGCGGCGACGAG
>DASWGT010000042.1:0-8459 GCA_036393575.1 Rhodospirillales bacterium
GGTCAAGAACCTGTTCTTCTCGAACATGTCGGAGCGCGCCGGCAAGATGATGCGCGAGGACATGGAGGCGATGGGCGCGGTGCGCTTGCGCGACGTCGACGAGGCGCAGGCCGGCGTCGTCGCCACCGCCAAGGCGCTCGCTGATTCCGGCGAGATCGTCATCTCCACCGGCGACGCCGAGGGCGAACTCGTCTATTGACCGGCCTTGGGCGGCCGTGTCCGTTCGCGCAGGAATTCGGTGAGCGCCGCCGCCGGCAGCGGCTTGCACAGATAGTATCCCTGGATTTCGTCGCACCCGTATTCGCGGAGCAGGCTCGTCTGCGCGGCGGACTCGACACCCTCGGCGACCACGGTGCGGTTGAGCGTTTTCCCCATGTTGATGATGGTGTGAATGATCTCGGCGTCGTCGGGGTTGGTGGCGATGTCGGACACGAATGAGCCGTCGATCTTGATGGTGTCGATGGGATAGCGCCGCAGGTGGCTGAGCGACGAATATCCGGTGCCGAAGTCGTCGAGGGTGACGTGGATTCCGCGGTCGTGGAGCTTCCGCAGCGTGGCGATGGCGGTGCCGGCCTCGCTCATCAGCAGGTTTTCTGTGATCTCGATCTCGAGGCCGTCGGGACCGATCCCGGACTCCTCGAGCGCGCGTTCGACGACGGCGACGAATGACGGGTCCCTGAGTTGGCGGGTCGACAGGTTGACGGCGACGCGGACCGGCGGCAGCCCGGCGTCTTGCCACGCCCGGTGCTGTCGGCAGGCCGTCTCGATGGCCCACGCGCCGACTTCGACCATCAGCCCCGATTCTTCGAGCACCGGAATGAAGCGCGCCGGCGAGACCACGCCCAGATCCTTGCTGTTCCAGCGCATCAGCGCCTCGACGCCGGTGATGGCGCCGCCCTTGAGGTCGAGCTTCGGCTGGTAATAGAGACTCAGTTCCCGGCCGCTGATCGCCTTCGCCAAGCCGTTCTTGATGGTCAGGCGCTCGATCAACTCGCGGTTCAGCTCCTCGGTGAAGAACTGGTAGTTGCCCTTGCCCAGCTCCTTGGCCCGGTACATGGCGGAATCGGCGTTCTTCAGGAGCTCGTTGGCGTCGGTCGCGTCTTCCGGAAAGACGGTGATGCCGATGCTCGCCGAAACGAAGGATTCGTGGCCGTTCAAATGGAACGCCTTCGTTAGCGAATCGAGGATGCGCTGGGCAACCACCGGCGCGTGGCTGGGGTCGTCGAGGTTCGGCATCAGCACCGTGAACTCATCGCCGCCGAGCCTGGCCACCGTGTCGCTGACGCGCACGCAGTGGCCGAGGCGCTCCGAGGTCTCCCGTAGCAGCAGATCGCCGATGTCGTGACCGAGGGTATCGTTGACCAGCTTGAACCCGTCGAGGTCGATGAACATCAGACCGACTTTGCTGCGGGCGCGGGCGGCGGTGGCCAGCGCCCGGTTCAGGCGGTCGAGGAACAGCGACCGGTTGGGCAGCTTCGTCAGCGTGTCGTAGTTGGCCTGATGGAGGATGCGTTCCTCATCCTCCTTGCGCTTGGTGATATCGCTGATGACGGCCGCGTACTGCAGGATCCGGCCGCGGTCGTCGATGACAGTCGACAGCGACAGCCGCTCGGCGTAATCGTCGCCGTTCTTGGTCTTATTCCAGTACTCGCCTTCCCAGCGGCCGTCGCGTTCGGTGGTGGCCCAGATCGTCGGGCCGAGTTTGGCCACGCCACCCTCCTTGCTCGCGGTATGACTGGCCGTTTTGCTGGCGGCTTTGCGATTGGCTTTTTTTCTCGCCACCGCCTTGCCTTTTTCGCGGGCGTGCTCGAACGGCGCCAGCCTGCCGACGACGTCCTTGGCTGTGAAGCCGGTGATGCGGGTGAATGCGGGGTTGACCGACCTCACCCGTCGCCGCTGGTCGAGGATGATCACGCCCTCGCCCAAATTCGAGATCACCTGGGCAGCCAGGCTGAGGTCGTCCTCGACCCGGCGCCGCGCCATCGCCTCGGCGCTCAGGCGACGTTGCAGCTTGTCGCGGGCATTTTCTTGCGCCGCGTCGGACTTGCGCTGGCCGGTCGTGTCGAAGGCCTGCACCAGCAGTGCCCCGCGGTCGGCCCGATTGAAGCGCGTGAGCGTCATCTCGGCGTGGAAGATTTTGGACTTGCCGCGCGCCAGCCTGACTGGAAACGGCTCGCCGGGCACAGCTCGGCCGTTCATCCTGGCGGCCACGGCGCGCCGGTCGTCCTTGTGCATAAACTCAGCGAACGGCCGGCCGATCGCCATCTTCGCCGACTTCAGGCCGAACCACCGGCAACCGGTTTCGTTGAGGTAGGTGACGAGGCCCTTGTGGCAAAGACAGATCAGCGACGGCGCCGCCTCGACCAAGCGATACGCCCAGTCGCCGCTCTTCGCCGGAAAGGCGGCCCTGCCCGCCCGCGCCGGCGCCTTGGTGGTTCGCGCTTTGCGCCGCCTGGTCATGGCGTTGATCTTATCGTCCCTCAATCGCCGTTCCGGGTCATGCCCGCTTTTCGATCACGAAAGTGAACACGCCGCCGGCTTCCCGACTTTCCAGGAGACGGTCCCCCGTCGCCTCGCAAAACGCCTGGAAGTCCTTGACGGCGCTGGGGTCGGTGGCAAGGACGGTGATCTTCGTCCCGGCCGTCATGGTCTTCATCGCCTTCTTGGTCTTGAGCACCGGCAACGGGCATTTCAGCCCGCGGGTGTCGAGCGTTGTCGTCATCGTTGTTTTCCAGCCCCGGCGGTCGCCGACGTGTCCGTTGGCGACCGATTATAGGTAATTTTCACCCGCCAATGAACAAATCGGAATTCCGCCGAGTCAAGTCGCCGAGCCGACGGTTGACATCAGGAGCGATTTAAAATACAAGCCGCAAATCGTTATTTCAAAAAGGAAATCTCGTTTCTGATCGAAGGACGACCAGCGCGGCGGGAAACCCGCCCGGTTCGTCTTTTGGACGCTCCAAAAAATGGCGAAAAAGCCCTCCTCCGACCGCACCCTGCCCCGGCCCATACGCGCCGCGGCCGGGTTGGTGGCGGCGCCATCGGTGACTCGGATCTGAGGCGCCGTCACCGATGCAAATCTACCTCCCGATCGCCGAGCTGTCCGTCAATGTCTTCCTGGCCCTCGGCATGGGTGGGGCCGTCGGGTTCCTGTCCGGGCTGTTCGGGGTCGGCGGCGGGTTCCTGATGACGCCGCTGCTGATCCTGGTCGGCATCCCGGCGCCGGTGGCCGTGGCGACCAGCGCTAACCAGATCATCGGCCCGTCCCTGTTGGCGTTTCTGACGCATTGGCGGCGCGGCAACGTCGATTTCAGAATGGGAACCATCTTGCTGGTCGGCGGCGTCGCCGGATCGTCTTTCGGGGTATGGCTGTTTTCGCTGCTGCGCGGCATTGGCCAGGTCGACCTCGTCATCAAGCTGAGCTACGTGACGTTGTTGGCGGTGCTCGGCAGCCTGATGCTGAGCGAGAGCATTCGCGCCATGCTGCGGCGCCGGCGGCGGGCATTGACCAAGCGGCACCAGCACTACTGGATTCATGGCCTGCCACTGAAGATGCGGTTCCGCCGCTCGCGCCTGTACATCAGCGTCCTGCCGTCAGTCGGCGTCGGACTCGTCGTCGGCGTGTTGTCGGGCATTCTAGGCGTCGGCGGCGGGTTCGTCATGGTGCCGGCGATGATCTACCTGCTCGGCATGCCGACCGCCGTGGTCGTCGGCACTTCGCTGCTGCAGATCATCTTCGTCACCGCCAACGTCACCGTCCTGCAGGCGGCCACCCTGCAGACGGTGGATGTGGTTCTGGCGTTGCTGCTGATGACCGGCGGCGTGGTCGGCGCCCAGATCGGCTCCGGCTTCGGCACCCGGATGCGGGGCGAGCATCTGCGCGGCCTGTTGGCGCTGATGGTGCTGGCGGTGTGCGCCCAACTCGCCTTCGACTTGGGGGTGACGCCGGACGATATTTACTCCCTAGCCGCTGTGGTGCATCGATGACGTGGGATGCAAGGCAGCGGGGAATTCCGTCGGTGACTGCCGGAGTGACGTCGACGCCGCGGCTGTTGACATCGCGGACGATTTCTCATAGAAGCGGTAACTTGTTATTTCTAAAGGAATTTTCGTTCCTTTCCGGGACCACTGCGGCGACCCCGGGACGTTTCCTCGCCGATCCATGGAGTGGGCCGCGCGGCATGTTCGAGGTTTTCTCCATCGCCGGCACGCCGACGCCACCGGCCAAACGGGTTTGAGGGCCGCGGTCGCGATGCAGATTTACCTCCCCATCGCCGAGCTGTCCGTCAACGTGTTCCTGCTGCTCGGGATGGGCGGCGGCGTCGGGTTCCTGTCCGGGCTGTTCGGGGTCGGCGGCGGGTTCCTGATGACGCCGCTGCTGATCTTCATCGGCATCCCTCCGGCGGTCGCGGTCGCCACCGAGGCAAACCAGATTGTCGCTTCGTCGGTGTCGGGCGTGCTGGCGCATTGGCGCCGCGGCAACGTCGATTTCAAGATGGGAATCGTGCTGCTGGCTGGCGGCGTCGTGGGCTCGTCGTTCGGGGTGTGGCTGTTTACCCTCCTGCGCGGCATCGGCCAGGTGGACTTGGTGATCAAGCTCAGTTACGTGGCTTTCCTGTCTGTCATCGGCGGCCTGATGTTCAGTGAGAGCATCCGCGCCATGCTCAGGCGCCGCAAGCAGACGCCGACCAAGCGCCATCACCATTATTGGATTCACGGCCTGCCGCTGAAGATGCGGTTCCGCAAGTCGCGCCTCTACATCAGCGCCCTGCTGCCGCTCGGCGTTGGCTTCATCGTCGGCGTGCTGTCGGCAATCATGGGCGTCGGCGGCGGTTTCGTCATGGTGCCGGCAATGATCTACCTGCTCGGCATGCCGACGGTGGTGGTGGTCGGCACGTCGCTGTTCCAGATCATCTTCGTCACCGCCAACGTCACCGTGCTGCAGGCGGTCAGCAACCAGACCGTCGACGTGGTGCTGGCTATGCTGCTGCTGGCGGCGGGCGTCATCGGCGCCCAGATCGGCGCCCGCTTCGGCAGCCGGATGCAAGGCGAGCACCTGCGCGGACTGCTGGCGATCCTGGTGCTGACGGTTTGCGCGAAGCTGACCTACGACCTGGTGACGACGCCCGAGGACCTGTATTCGCTGATCGATACGGGAGATCATCGATGAAGCCGCGTGCGCGTACCGTCATTGGTCTGTTGGTCGCGGCGTGGGCCGCGTTGAGCGCCCGACCCGCGGCAACGGCCGAGGACCTGGTGGTCGATCTGTCGGCGCCCGTCGTCGCCATAACCACCGGTTTCACCGGCGCCGACCTGCTGTTGTTCGGCGTCGTCGGCGGCGCCGGCGACGTCGTCGTGGTGGTTCGTGGGCCGGCCCGGGACGAGACCGTGCGGCGCAAGAAGCGGATCGCCGGCATCTGGGTAAATCGCGACCTGATCACCTTCGAGCAGGTGCCCAGTTTTTACGCGACGGCCACCAATCGGCCGCTGAACGAGTTTGTGACGCCGGAGTTTCTTCTGGACAACCAGATCGGCGTTCGCTCGATCGAATTGAAGCCGAAGCTGAAGGGCCTCGATGCGGTCGAGGTGGCGCGATTCCGCGACGCGTTGGTGCGCAACATGCAGAAACAGGGCCTTTACGCCCGCCAGCCCGGAAACGTTACCTTTCTTGGCAACCGCTTGTTCCGTACCACCATCACCTTCCCCGCCAACGTCGCCACCGGCACCTACGGCATCGACGTCTACCTTGTCCGCGACAACAAGCTGATCAGCTGGAAAACGACGCTGATGACGGTGCGCAAGTTCGGCTTCGAGGCCGGCGTGTTCGATTTCGCGCACCGCCACTCGCTCGCCTATGGCGTACTTGCCATTCTGATCGCGGCGGTGGCAGGATGGCTGGCCGGCGCCGTGTTCCGACGGGCGTGACCGCTATGACCGACAAGCCCAAAAAATCAGCCAAGATGCCGCCCCGCACCTTCCTGTGCGTCGTCGACGAGAGCGAGGAACTGAGCCAGGCGTTGCGCTACGCCTGCCGCCGCGCCAACAACACCGGCGGCCGGATCGCGCTGCTCTACGTCATCGAGCCGACCGAGTTCCAGCACTGGATGGCGGTCGGCGACCGCATGAAGGAAGAGGCCCGCGAGGGCGCCGAGGAATTGATCCAGGTAGTCGCCTCGGTGGTGCAGAAGCGTACCGGCCACACGCCGGTCGTCTACATTCGCGAGGGCAAGGCGGAAGAGGAGCTGGTCAAGCTTATCGACGAGCAGAAGGATATCTCGGTTCTGATCCTCGGCGCCTCCACCGGCCCAGAGGGCCCGGGACCGCTGGTGACTTATCTGCTGAAGGAAAAGGCCGGCACGCTCCGCGTCCCGATGACCGTGGTCCCCGGCGGCCTCACCGACGAACAGATCGACGCGATTTCCTAGGCGATTTCGCCGCCGCCTTGCCGCCGGCCGCCTTGCGCAGTGCCGCGATGGCGTCCGAGTAGTCGCCGCCGTTGAACACCGCGCTGCCGGCTACCAGCACGTTGGCGCCGGCGGCGGTGACCAGCTTGGCGGTCTTGGCATTGATGCCGCCGTCGACCTCGAGATCGATCGGGCGGCGACCGATCATGGCGCGGATACGCCGGATTTTCTCGACCTGCGACGGAATGAAGCTCTGGCCGCCGAAGCCGGGATTGACCGACATCACAAGCACCAGGTCGACCTTGTCGATGACGTGCTCGATGGCATTGGCCGGCGTCGACGGGTTTAGCGATACGCCGGCCTTCTTGCCCATTCCCTTGATCATCTGCAGCGAGCGGTCGAGATGCGCGTCGGCTTCGACGTGCACGGTGATGATGTCGGCGCCGGCGTCGGCATAAGCCTGCAGGTGAGGCTGCGCCGGGTTGATCATCAGGTGCACGTCGAACACCTTACGGGTTACCGGCCGGATGTCCTTGATCACCGGCGGTCCGAAGGTCAGGTTGGGCACGAAATGGCCGTCCATGACGTCGATATGGACATAGTCGCATCCCGCCTTGTCGATGGCGCGGACCTCGTCGCCCAATCTGGCGAAATCGGCGGACAGGATCGACGGCGCGATCTTGATGGCGGCGGCCATGGGTTCCCTTTTCGCGCCCGCGGCTTCAGGCGGCCTTCTTTTTGTAGGCGCCGGCGCAGGCGGCGCTGTTGGCGCGCGCGCGCTCGAGCAATGCCGCTTGGGCGGCGGCGACGTTGGCCTGGTCGCCCTTCCACGCCTTGAGGCAGCTCTGCTGCAGCGCGCGCCCGTAGGAAAAGCTGATCTTCCAGGGCGTCGGGCCGAACTTGGCGTTCATCGCGTTGAGGTGCGCCGTCGCTTCCTCCTCGCTTTGGCCGCCGGACAGGAACATCAGGCCCGGCACCGCCGCCGGCACACAGCGCTTCATGCACAGCACGGTGCGCTCGGCGACTTCGTCGACACCCGCCTGCTTTTTGCATTCCGAGCCGGCGATCACCATGTTCGGTTTAAGGATCATGCCTTCGAGCGCGACATCCTGGGCGAACAACTCGTCGAACACGGCGTTCAGCGTCTGGGTGGTGACGCGGTCGCAACGGTCGATGTCGTGGTCGCCGTCCATCATCACCTCGGGCTCGACGATCGGGGTCAGCCCGCCCTCCTGGCAGATCTTGGCGTAACGCGCCAACGCGTGCGCGTTGACGTGCAGGCAGTGGCGGCTCGGCAAATGCGGGCCGATGGTGATGACGGCGCGCCACTTGGCGAAGCGGGCGCCGAGCCTGACGTATTCGGCGACCTGCTCGGTCAGCCCGTCGAGGCCCTCGGTGACCTTCTCGCCGGGAGCGCCGGCCAGGTCCTTGGCGCCGGTATCGACCTTGATGCCGGGGATGATGCGCTGGCCCTGCATCAGCTTCACCATCGGCGTGCCGTCGGCGGCCTTCTGGCGCAGCGTTTCGTCATACAGGATTACGCCGCTGATGAACTGGCCCAGGCCCTTGGCGCGGACCAGCAGCTCGCGGAAATCGCGGCGTTTGCTCTCGACGTTTTCGACGCCGATGGATTGCAGGCGCTTGCCCATCGTCCCCGTGCTCTCGTCGGCTGCCAGCAGGCCCTTGTTGTCGGCCACCATGGCGTTCGCAATCTTCGCCAGCTTGTCCAGATCCATCGTCGTTCTCCACTGATCTCGATGAGCTTTAGTTCATCCGTTTTTTGACCGCCGCGACCACCGCCTCGACGGTGATCCCGAAGTGCGGGAACAGCGCGTCCCCTGGCGCCGATGCGCCGAAGCCGGTCATGCCCACGAAGCCGCCGGACGCGCCGATGTACTTGTCCCAGCCGAGCTGCACCGCCGCTTCGACGGCGACGCGGGCGCCGCCGTCGCCCAGCACCTGGGCCTTGTAGGCGTCGTCCTGGTCGTCGAACAGCTCCCAGCACGGCATCGACACGACGGCAGCGCGGATGCCCTCGGCGGCCAGGCGCTTGCG
>DASWGT010000043.1:0-7637 GCA_036393575.1 Rhodospirillales bacterium
GAAATCCCAGAGATTGACCAGATAGTGGGCCGCCATCGCGGGCCACAGCGATCCCGTCCGCCGGTAGAGCGCCATCAGCACGACTCCCGCGACGAAGGCGACCACCATCGCCGTCGTCCCGAGCGACCAGTGGATGAGGGCGAAGAAGACTGCCGAGGCGACGATCATCGCCGTCGCGCCAGAAAACGCGGGCGCCATCAGGCGGGCGAAGGCGCCGCGGAACACCAGCTCCTCGCTCACGGCCGTCAGCACCAGGCCGAAGGTGATGTCGGTCCAGTAGAGGACGGGCGAGTCGAGCTTCGGGTACTGGAACATTTTGAGCGCCGCGATCTCGATGTCGACAGGGACGCGCAGCAGCCAATCGGCGCCGACGATGATGGCGGCTGAGACGACGGCAAGCACGGCGGCCTCCAGGGGCAGCCGCGGCAACGCCACGGTGCCGGCGACGGCGTGCCTGAGCGTCGGGATCGCGAACAGAATGACGAGTGCCAGGATCTTGGAGCCGTAGTCGGCGGCCAGCCATTCGAGCGGCGTCTCGATGGCCATAAACGCGAAATCGTTGAGGAAGAACGGTGCCGCGACCAGCGCCAGCAGGCCGGCATCGCGGCGGAAGGCCGGGTCTTTCAGGGCGTCGAAATGCATCCGGGAATGATACTACGAAGGCGGAGCGCTTACTTGGAAGCCGGCGGCGATTTGCGCCATTCCGCCGGTTCGCAATAGACCGTCGGTCGATATACACCAGGCTCAACCCTTAGCGAGTATTTATCCACATCGAAGTAATGAATCCATTTGTGTTGGTCCGCAATTTTCCGTGCCACCTCGACACATTTTTCACGGTTTGGGTAGGCCACGGGCGGCGGCGGCGGGATTTCAAAAATCCCAAGGTGGAGGACCAACAACCATTCCATGAATAAGAGTTTGGAACATATGGCCGCACGTATCAAGTGTGCCGGTCACGCGGCCTTGGGAGTTGCCACCAAGGAATGCCGAATTCGCCATCGTCCAGCGTGCCCGGAACAGTCGGATGCGTTTCCATCGGATCACGGGTTTCTCCGGGCCGCTCCGGTATCAACGGCTCATCCGGTTTCTCTTTCTTGCCGTTGCCTGGAGCCTGTCGTTCATCTTCGGCCGCCAACACGGCTCCAAGCGTGGCAATGGTCTCGCCGCCAGGGTTGATTCGCCCGTCCACCTTCAGACCATGGCGTTTCTGGAAGCGGCGGATGGCTTCATCGAGTCGCAAGCCGGCGTACCCGGTGGCGCCGTCGGTCCCGGCCAGATCGAACGCGCCGGCGCGACCGAGCAGGCTTTCGATCTTGGCGACATCGCGGCGGTTGTTGCGCCCGCTCATGCCGACCGAGTCGCGGATCGCGAACGGGTTTTGGAAATTTGCGATCTCGGGATCGGGCCTCGTCGGCGCCGGCAGGCGACCGAAGGAATCGGGCAGCTCGTGCTCCGGCACGTAGCGGCCGAAGCCGAGCCGCCCCAGACGATCGGGGATGTAGCGGAAGTCGGGGCGGCCTCCGAACGGATCGAAAGGCATCGGAAATCTCCTGAAATCACATGGTATCGAAGGACGGGCGTCGTCCCCGGGGACTGGCGCCCTCGGGGGAGCCGCGCCAGGGAGGACGCACCCGCCCCTGGTCGCGTTTAACCCTGGTCGGGATAGAGCCGCTTGAAGCCGTCCCGCACCTGCTGGACGAATGCCGGGTCGTGGTCGCGCCAGTAGCGCGGGTCCTGCATCAGGACGCGCAAGCCGTCCTCGCTCGTCGTCTCGCCGCCGGCGCCTGAGCCCTCGATCAGGCCGGGCTCGGCCCCTTGCATCATGCGGTGCAGGGCGAGCACGCCCTCGTAGGTGCCGCTGAGCGCCTCGAACACCTCGCGCGGCAGCTTGGCGCCGCCCCAGCTCTTGAGCTGTGCCGCCGTCTGGCGCCACTTGTCCTCGCCGCCGAAGTAGCGCGCCAGCCGCTCGATTTGCGCCTGGGCTTGGAACTCGGCCGCCACCTCGTTGACCATCGGCAGCATGTATTCGGAAGCGAGATCGTAGACTGTCTGCGCCTGCGTTTGCGTGAAGCCGGCGGCGTGCAGCCGGGCGTTGACCGCCGGGTCGCTGGTTATGATGTCGTTGTCGATCTTGACCTCGTAGCCGCCGGCGTCGGCGGGGACGCCGCGGCCGGAAAGCGTACCCAATTTCTGCTCCAACGCCCGGTAGGACTTGACCAGGCTTTCGGTGCGGAGCTCGCCGCGCTCGGCGTCCCAGAATTTTTCCGGCAGGCCGTCTGGAATGGCGACGGGAATGCCCGCGGGCGCTGCCGCGGCTTCGGCGGTCGCGGGGTCGGCGGCAGGCGTGGCCGCGCCATCCTTAGGCGCGGCGGCGTTGGTGGTGGCGAGCAGGTCGTCGGTCATGGCGAGTCTCCCTTGTTCGGTGGTTGGCGTTTCGTGGTTGGCGTTCAGCCGCCGGCGCGGCCACGCTCGACCAGATTGATGATCTGAGAGACCAGTTGGCGCTGGCCTTCCAGGTGGCGCAGCTGCGCGTCCGTGGCGCCGGGGCCGAGGGCGCGCTCCAGGGTCACGGTGCGCAGATGAGAAAGCACCACCTCGCCGTCGCCGCCGCGGAAGCAGCGGGCGAAGGCCTCGCCGAGCACGCTGTCGGCCTTGGGCGCTTGGTCGCGGTCGAACCACGCCCAGCCCTCTTCGTCCGTGGATGGGTCGGCTTCGACGTCAGCGGCCATTGCCGGTCTCCAGGGAATCGGCAACACCGGCGAGGCCGTCGATCACCGCTTCGATCTCCGGCGAGTCGATCTCCGGCGTGGCGGCGAGCGCCCCCATCAGCGACGAGTCGGGGAGCGCGCGGATCAGCTCGCCCGGCACCCCGAAAGCGCGGCCGAGCCAGCGCGCCGCCGCCTCCTGGTCGACGACCGCCGCCCCTTGGGGCCCAAGGGCACGCACCGCGTCGAGCCACAGCATGGTGTTCTGCGCATCCTGGCGCGCCGGGTGACGGGCCAGCGGCGACTTATATTCAAGGTCCACTAGGCGGCCGTCGACGCGGAAATCGGCGATCTCGCCGCGCCGGGCGAGCACGCCGAGCGCCCGGGTCACCAGCGGCGTCAGCAGCTCCGACTGCAGCCGGCCGTAGGTGGCGCCAAGGGTGCGCGCCATGTCGGCGGCGCGCTCGAGCACCTCAGTGGCGGTCATCTTAGGGCTGTCGACCTGGCCCAGCTTGTCGACCAGCAGCGCCTGGCGGATACGGGCGCGCAAATCGTCGAGCACCAGCTCGGAGACGTCGAAGCGGCCGGGCGCCTCCAGCGGCGTCAGCCCGGCCGAGCCGACCGCCTTCGGGATGACGGTTCCCGGCGTCAGCGAGATGGTCGCCGGGTTGAGCACGCCGTCGTCGTCGGCCTGCCAGATGCCGGTGACCGCGATCGAGGCGTTCTTGAGCACCAGTTCGACCACCTTGTTGGCGGTCTTGATGTCGGGCAGCGCCTTCATCACCGGCGAGCGGCCGTAGATTTCTCCCGGCGCCTTCAGCCAGCGGAAATTGATGAACGGCGATTGCTGGAACCTGCCTTGGCGCAGCACCGTCGGCTCGCCGGTCGACGAAATGTCGCTCTCGGCCACCGCTAGGTAGGCGAAGCCGGGATCGTCCGGGATCACCGCCTCGATGACGGCGACGCGGACGTCCGGGTCCCCGGGGGCTCTGGCGGGGGTGTCCCCCGCACCCCCTGGGGCGGCGCGGCGGGCAACCTCGTCCGGCAGCGGTGCGTTGGGAAAGCGCGCCTTCATCTGTGCCGCCGTCAACTCGCTTCGGCGATAGGTGGCATCCAGGCGGCCGAAGGCGTTCTCCTCGAACACCACCTGCTTCAGCGGCACGGCGGTGAAGCGGAACGCCGAAGGCTCGCCCGGCGGCGCCTCCTCGAACAGCAGCGACGCCGTCCCCGCCGTCACCAGGTCGAGATAGCACTGGTGGATCTCGACGGCGAAGTTGCAGCGGTCGAAATGCGATTGCAGGGTGGCGGCGGCGCGCTCCAACTCGCCGGCGATGCCGTCGCGCTCCTGCTCGCTGGCGTCGGGACCGGGAGTGAAGCCGAACCAGCGCGCCCACGGCGGCGTCAACTGGGCGAGCAGGCTGGCGGCCAGTTGGTCGACGGCGTCCGGCGCGGTGCCGTCGAACAGCTTGTCGGTCTTCTTTTCGCCAGGTTGCGCCTGGCGGGTTATGCCGTCGCGCTGCGGCAGCGCGAAAGAATAGCATTCCTCCCAGTGCGATTCCCAGGCGCCGCGCCTGTCTTTGGCGCGGCGATAGCGTTCGATGACGCCTTTGGCCGTGATGTCGTGCTTGAGATCGGGCATCTCTATTCTCCGAGCAGGGATTTGCGGCGCGGCGCGTCGTCGCTCAAGCTGAGGAGGCCGCGCTCGGACGTGGCGATGGTGCCGGCGCGGCCGCGCCGGCGGCGCTCGATGGCGGCGAGGCGTTGCCGGCGCTCTTCCTCGTCGAGGTCGGGAAGCGGCGGCGGCGGTGGCGGCAGCGGCGGCGGTTTCGGGGCGCCGAACAGGGCGGCCATGGCGGAGTCCTCCTAGTCGGGGCGATGGGGCGAAAGCGGTGGGGCATGGCAAAGGGGGGCAAAAAGGGGGCAAAGGGTGAGGGAATCGGCGAACGGCGGTGGCCGGGCACGAAAAAGCCCGCCCGGAATCTCTCCCTGGCGGGCTGTAGACGCACCTATGCCGTTCGTTGCCTATATTAATAATCCTAACAGCGCCCGATGTCAAGGACTATTTTCTAATTTCTGCTAGATATTAGGAAATTATAGAGATTCCAGGGGGTTATCACCCGCCGGGCATGGATGCCGAGAATCCGCTTCACCGCCTCGACGCAGGTGTAAAATCCGACCGGCGCCGACCGCCTGGGCGGCGTCCGCACCCGGCAGGCGACGACTCGGAGGCCGCGTTGCCGGTACCACGCGGCTAGATCCCGGCCGCCAACGCCGGCGACGACGGCGATCTCGGTGCGATGCGCGAGCGGGTCGTGGACCACCCAATGGCCGCCGCAATCGACGACCACGAAGCAATGGCGGAACCCGGGTTTCAGGAGCTTCAGCCAGGCGACGTCGTCGGCGCCCGAAAATACCGCCAGCGCGGCGCCGCCGCCGGTCGCCCCCCGAACCGCACAAGGGCCTGCCTTCATTCCACGATTCCCTTGGCTTTCAGTACCGTCGTCAGCGAATCGAGGGCCTCCTCCCATAACCGCGCCGGCCGCTCCTCGTCGGGGCAGCGGCGATCGGGCGGCCGGCCGCAAACTCCGAAGGTGGCAAGCACGCTCAAATGCTCGCCGCCGATGCGCCCCCGCCGCTTGAGACCGACGGCGGCGCGGTAGATGTCGTCCGGGTCGCAAGGCCTGGCCATCATCCCCGGGGCATTTTCGAATCGCACCCCGTCGTCGCGCGCCCGCTGGCAGCGGATGAACCAGAACCAGGCCTGCCCGGCGTCGACGAACGGCGCCGTCGGAACCTCACCGGACGTCCGGGGGACGAAGCGAAATCGTGGCATCGGAAGGCTCCTCGGCGGCGCCCGCATGGGGGTTAGCGCATGAACAAAAAGAGAACATAGATAACATATCAGCGAATAGTCCTATGTCAAGAGCAAAAGACCAAAATGTTCCTAATGACGGAAAGTGTCCAATATATGACCATGTTCCCATGCTCAAGCACGCCGACGTCTGGAAAGCCATCGACCGCCTGGCCCGCGAATACGGCTACTCCGCCTCCGGCCTGGCGCGGCGCGGCGGCCTCGATCCCACCACCTTCAACAAGAGCAAGCGGGTGACCCGCGAAGGCAAGCTGCGCTGGCCGAGCACCGAGAGCGTCTCGAAGGTGCTGGCGGCGACCGGCGCCAGCCTGTCCGAGTTCGTCTCCTACGTCAGCGACAGCGAGGGCGCCGGCGTCTACCGCAACATCCCATTGATCGGATTCGCGGAGGCCGGCACGGCGGGCTACTTCGACGACGCCGGCTACCCGGCCGGCAGCGGCTGGGACGAGATCCCGTTCCCCGGGCTCGGCGATCCGCACGCCTATGCGCTGGAGATCAGCGGCGACAGCATGGAGCCGGTGTACCGGGACGGCGACACGGTGATCATCTCGCCTGAGGCAAACATCCGGCGCGGGGACCGCGTCGTGGTCAAGACCAAGGACGGCGAGGTGATGGCGAAACTGCTGCTGCGCCAATCGGCGCGCAAGATCGAGCTGCAGTCGCTAAACAAGCAGCACGAGGACCGCAGCCTCAACGTCGACGACGTGGAATTCATGGGACGCATCGTCTGGGCGACCCAGTAGGCCGCCCGGAAAATTCCGTCACGAAGCCAGGTCTTCTCCGGCGATGGCGCGCTCGACCAGTTGGCGCGTTTCCGGCAATCCGTATAGTTCGATGAACGACCCCATGCGCGGCCCCTCCGACTGGCCGAGCAGGATTTCGTAAAGCGCCCGGAACCAGGCCCTGAGGTCGGGGAAGGGATGGCGCTTGCCGACCTCGTAGACCTGGGTCTGGATGGCTTCTCCGTCGGCGTCGTCGGGCAGCGCCTTGAGCGCCGCCAGCAGATCCTCGAGCGCCGCCTTTTCTGCCGCGGTCGCCTTGCGGTAGCGTTTCGCCGGCTTGACGAAATCGCGGTAGTAGTTGATGGCGTGGTCGATCAACCTATCCAGGATCGGCGAGGTCTTTGCCGTCAGTCCGGGACGGTGATTGGAGATGAACTGCCACAGTACGGCCTTGTCCTCGGTGTGGCAGACACTGGCCAAATTCAACAGCACGTTGAAGCTGAGTTGCGGCTCCTCGGCCGGCAGCCGGCCCTGGTGGATGTGCCAGACCGGGTTGTCGAGACGCTGGGCTTCGTCCTGCTTGGCGAGCCCGGCGAGGTGGCCCAGGTAGTCGTCGACGTTCTTCGGGATGACGTCGAAAAACAGCCGCTTGGCGGCGGTCGGCTTCTGGTACATGAACAACGCCAGGCTTTCCGGCGGCGCGTAGCGAAGCCACTCCTCGACGGTCAGCCCGTTGCCGCGGGACTTGGAGATCTTCTCGCCGTTCTCGTCGAGGAACAACTCATAGGTGAATCCGACCGGCGGGTTGGCACCGAGGATGCGGCAGATCCTTCCCGATAGTTTCACAGAATCGATTAGGTCCTTGCCCGACATCTCGTAGTCGACGCCCAGCGCCACCCAGCGCATCGCCCAGTCGGCCTTCCATTGCAGCTTGCAGCGGCCCCCGGTCACCGGCGTCTCCACCTTGGCGCCGTTGTCCTTGTAGACGATGGTGCCGGCCTTGACGTCGCGCGCGATCACCGACACCTGCAGCACGCGCCCCGTTTTCGGGCACACCGGCAGGAACGGGCTATAGGTGGCGCGTCGTTCCGGCCCGAGGGTCGGCAGGATGACGTTGATGACCTGGTCATAGTGCTCGAGAACCGACTTGAGGGCGGCATCGAAGCGGCCGCTCTTGTAGCACTCAGTGGAGCTCAGGAACTCGTAGTCGAACTTGAACGCGTCCAGGAACGCCCTCAGCCGCGCGTTGTTATGGTGGCCAAAGCTCTCGTGGGTGCCGAACGGATCGGGGATCGCCGTCAACGGCTTTCCCAGATGCTGGGCGATCATGTCGCCGTT
>DASWGT010000044.1:0-2887 GCA_036393575.1 Rhodospirillales bacterium
CTTGCCGCGCTGGCCGAGCGTGCCGGCATGCCGCCCGGCGTCTTCAACGTGATCACCGGCAAGTCGTCGGCGATCGGCGAGGAATTGACGACGAGTCCGCTGGTCCGCTGTATCGCTTTCACCGGCTCGACCGAGGTCGGCAAGCTCCTCATGCGCCAGTCGGCCTCCACGGTGAAGAAGGTGGCCCTTGAGCTCGGCGGCAACGCGCCCTTCATCGTCTTCGACGACGCCGATATCGATGCCGCGGTCGAGGGCGCGGTGTTCTCCAAGTTCCGCAATATGGGCCAGACCTGCATCTGCGCCAACCGCATCTTCGTTCAGGATAGCGTCTACGACGCCTTTTCGGAGAAGCTCTCGGCTGCGGTTGCAAGGCTGAAAGTCGGAAAGGGCACGGAAGAGGGCGTCGTTCAGGGGCCGCTCATCAACAAGGCCGCGGTCGAGAAGGTCGAGCAGCATATCGCCGATGCGGTCGGCAAGGGCGCCGAGATCGTGCTCGGCGGCCACCGGCACAAGCTCGGCGGGACGTTCTTCGAGCCGACGGTGCTAAAGAACGTGACGCCGGAGATGATGATCACACAAGAGGAGACGTTCGGTCCGGTCGCGCCGCTCTACCGTTTCAAGGACGAGAACGAGGCGATAGCGCTGGCCAACGCCACAGAGTTTGGACTTGCGGCATACTTCTACGCCCGCGATCTCGGCCGCGTGTGGAGGGTGGCGGAGGCGCTGGAGTACGGCATGGTCGGCATCAACACCGGCGCCATCTCCACCGAGTTGGCGCCGTTCGGCGGCGTCAAGGAATCCGGTCTTGGTCGTGAGGGTTCGCACTACGGCGTGGAGGAATTCGTCGAGGTCAAGTACATGCTGATGGGGGGCCTCGACCGGTGACCGACAAGCGGGGTGGTGACGACGACGAGCGCATGCGCGCCGCCGAGGCCGCCCTCGGCGAGGTCAGGTCCGGCATGCGCCTCGGTCTCGGCACCGGCCGCACGGCTGAGCACTTCGTTCGTCTTCTCGGCGCCCGTGTCCGCGCCGGGCTGGATGTGGTCGGCGTGCCCACCTCGGAAAGGACTGCCGCGCTCGCCCGCGCCGAAGGCGTTCCCCTGACCACGCTGGACGGCGGCAATGTCAGGCTCGACCTCGCCGTCGACGGCGCCGACGAAATCGACCCTGAGCTTCGCCTCACCAAGGGCGCTGGTGGCGCGCTCCTGCGCGAGAAGATCGTGGCGGCGGCGGCCGACCGGATGATCGTCGTGGCCGATGCCGGCAAGGTCGTGACCGTCCTCGGGAAATGCCCGCTGCCGATCGAGATCGCCATTTTCGGGGCAGGCGCCACCCGGGCCGCCGTCGAGCGGACGGCAAGCCGCCTTGGGCTCGCGGGCGACGTGGCCGTTCGCACGATTGCCGGCGACCGCCCTTGGGTTACTGACGGCGGCAACCATATTCTTGACGCTTCGTTCGGTCGAATTCACGATCCGGATATGCTGGCCGTCGAGTTGAACCGGATTCCCGGGGTCGTCGAACATGGCTTGTTCATCGGCCTCGCCACTGCAGCCATCGTCGCCCGCGGCGACAGCGTCGAATGGCTGTCGCCCTGAGCGTCACGTCCACATGGAGCATGAGCATGTTCGATTTTCGTAAGCCGGCAACCACCGTCGCCGTTCTCGCCGCACTGATTGCGGGCGCGCCCGCCGTCGTTGCGGTGGTGCCCCCGGCGCAAGCGCAGGAATTGAGCGCCGCGCACGTTGCCGTGGCGGTTCAGGTGATCAGGGCCGCCGGCGCCACGCGCGGCTTCGACAACGTTCTCCCTGGCCTCGCCAATCAGGTGATCGACCGGCTCATTCGCCTGCGGCCGGATCTCCACAAGCAGATCATCGAGACGGTCCAGGAAGTCGCGTTGAAGCTCGCCGTCCGCCGCGCCGAGCTTGACAACGATATCGCCCGCATCTGGGCGAAGCGCTTCTCGGAGGAGGAACTCGAATACCTCCTCGGCTTCTACACCAGCGACGCCGGCAAGAAATTCTCCGAAGTCGGCCCGCTTGTCGTCTCCGAGTCCTTGCAGTCGGTCGAAACCTGGACCGGCCGGGTCGGCGAGGAGCTCTACGCGAAGGCGCGCGAGGAGCTCCGAAACCAGGGCATCGAGTTCGGCAACTGACGTGAACCGGTACGACTACGACCTGCTGGTCATCGGCGCCGGCTCGGCCGGCGTACGTGCCGCCCGGCGAGCCGCCGAGCTCGGACATCGTGTCGCCGTCGTCGAACAGGATCGCGTCGGCGGCACCTGCGTGCTGCGCGGCTGTGTGCCGAAGAAGTTGTTTGTGCATGCCGCCCACTACGCCGAAGCGTTCGAGGATTCGGTCGGCTTTGGCTGGCGGGTCGAGGGGCTCCACTTCGACTGGCCGACTCTCGTCCACAACGTCCAGGGCGACGTTGCCTGGCTCTCCGGCGTGTACATCCGCAATCTGGAGACGGCAGGGGTCGAGATCGTCCACAGCCGTGCGGTGCTGAAGGATGCGCACACGGTCCATCTCGTGGCCGAGCGCCGGGACGTCAGCGCGCGCATCGTTCTCGTCGCCACCGGCGGCAGGCCGAGGCGCGATCTGCCGATTCCGGGCGTCGAGCATGCCATAACGTCGGACGAGTTCTTCCTGTTGCCGCAGCTGCCGAAACGGGTTGCGATCGTCGGCGGTGGCTACGTTGCCGTGGAGATCGCGTCGATATTCACCGCGCTCGGCGCCGATACGACGGTGATCCATCGCGGCGACCAGATTCTCCGCGGCTTTGACGCCGAAGTTCGCAAGGCGCTCCGCGCCGGCATGGAACGGAACGGCACGACGGTGCTGACCGGCGAGGCGCCCGCGGCGATCGAGAAGACCGCCGACGGCCTCCG
>DASWGT010000045.1:0-27924 GCA_036393575.1 Rhodospirillales bacterium
GTGCGCCTCGGCCTGATGGTGTGCGAGGACATGTGGGTGCCCGACGTCACCGAGTGCCTGGACGAATCCGGGGCTGAAATCCTGGTCGTCATCAACGGCTCGCCGTTCGAGACCGACAAGCACGACGACCGGCTTGGCCTCGCCGTCGCCCGCGTCGTCGAATCCGGGCTGCCGCTGATCTACGTCAATCAGGTCGGCGGCCAGGACGAGCTGGTGTTCGACGGCGCCTCGTTCGTGCTCGGCCGCGACAAGCGTTACCGCGCCAAAGCCCGGTCGTGGCAGGAGCAGATCCTGCTCACCAACTGGTCGCGCGCCGACGGCGGCTGGAGCTGCGCGCAGGCCGAGGTGGCGCCCGAGTTGGCGCTCTTGGATTCGATCTACGGGGCGCTGCTGCTGGGCTTGCGCGACTACGTCGGCAAGAACGGCTTCCCCGGGGTGCTGATCGGGCTTTCCGGCGGCATCGACAGCGCGCTCACCGCCGCCGTCGCGGTCGATGCGCTGGGGCCCGACCGTGTGCACGGGGTGATGATGCCTTCGCCCTATACGTCGCTCGAAAGCGTCGAGGACGCGACCGCGGTCGCCAAACGATTGGGGATCAAATTCGACACCATCTCCATCGAGCCGGCGATGAACGCGTTCGCCGCCATGCTGAGGGACGTATTCGCCGGCAAGGCGCCGGACGAGACCGAGGAGAACATCCAGGCGCGCGCCCGCGGCATGACGCTGATGGCGCTCTCCAACAAGTTCGGGTTCATGGTCGTCTCGACCGGCAACAAATCCGAGATGAGCGTCGGCTACGCGACCCTTTACGGCGACATGTGCGGCGGCTACTCGGTGCTGAAGGACGTCTACAAGATGACCGTGTTCGAGCTCGCCCGCTGGCGCAACGCCCACCTGCCTGAAGGCGCCAAGGGCCCGAAGGGCCGGGTGATCCCCGAGCGCGTCATCACCAAGCCGCCGTCGGCCGAGCTGAAGCCCAATCAGACCGACCAGGACACGCTGCCGCCCTACGACCAGCTCGACGCCATCCTCGAATGCCTGATCGAAAACGAGATGTCGATCGACGAGATCGCAGCCAAGGGCATCAACCGGGCGACCACGGCGCGCGTCTGGCGCATGGTCGACCGCGCCGAGTACAAGCGCCGCCAGGCGCCGCCGGGGGTGAAGATTACGCGCCGCGCCTTCGGCCGCGACCGCCGCTACCCGATCACCAACGGCTTCAAGGAAAAGGCGTGACGGCGAGGACGGGAGGGGGAAGCGCCGATGGCGCTTAGAATCTACGACACGCTCCGGCGCGACAAGGTGACGTTCGAGCCGCGCGACCCGAAGCACGTGCGGCTCTACGTCTGCGGGCCGACCGTCTACGACTACGCCCACATCGGCAACGCCCGGCCGGTGGTGGTGTTCGACGTGCTGTATCGCTTGCTGAAACGCCTCTACCCACGCGTCACCTACGTCCGCAACATCACCGACGTGGACGACAAAATCATCGCCGCCTCCAAGGAAAGCGGCGAGCCGATCGACGCCATCACCCGGCGCACCACCGACGCCTTCCACGCCGACATGCGGGCGCTGGGCGCCCTTGAGCCCGACGCCGAGCCGAAGGCGACCGAGCACATCGCCGAGATGATCGCGCTGGTCAAGGAGTTGCTGGCCAAGGGCCACGCCTACGAGGCACCAGGGGATGCAAAGGGCCATGTCCTCTTCAGCGTCGCTTCGATGGCGGACTACGGGCGGCTGTCGCGGCTCGATCGCGAGGCGCTGATCGCTGGCGCCCGGGTCGAGGTGGCGCCCTATAAGAAGGACCCGGCCGACTTCGTGCTGTGGAAGCCGTCAACCCAGGATCTGCCGGGTTGGGACAGTCCGTGGGGGCGAAGCCCCCAAAACCCGACCGGGCGCGGCCGGCCCGGCTGGCACCTGGAATGCTCGGCGATGAGCGAGAAGATCCTGGGGAGTTCCTTCGACATCCACGGCGGCGGCCAGGACCTGATCTTCCCCCATCACGAGAACGAAATCGCGCAGTCGACCTCAGTCCATGGCCGCGACGCCTTCGCCAAGTATTGGATGCACAACGGCTACCTGATGGCCGAGGGCGAGAAGATGTCGAAGAGCCTCGGCAACTTCTACACCGTGCACGATCTATTGAAGGAATTTCCCGGCGAGGCGATCCGTCTAGTGCTGCTCAAGACCCACTACCGCCAGCCCCTCGACTTCACCAAGGAGGGAATCCTGGAGGCGAAACGCGAGCTCGATCGATTTTACCGCGGCTTATTAGAATTGCGTGAAATTGAAAAACGAAATCCAAAGTTTGCTGCACGGGCTGACTCTGATCCGGACAACATTGCAAAAGATATCATCGAGGCATTGGCTGACGATCTGAATACCCACGTAGCGTTGGCCATTTTGCACACACTTGTTGACGGCATATTTCACGGTCTCGGTAGCGATGAGGGACTTTTGTTGCGGGGTGCGACAATAAAGCAGTCAGCGTATTTGCTTGGCATCCTTCAACATGATCCCGAAGCTTGGTTCAAGGGCGCGGCGGCCGACAATGCGGAAATCGAAAAGCTGATCGACGAGCGCAACGCGGCGCGCAAGGCCAAGGACTTCAAACGCGCCGACGCCATCCGCGACGAATTGCTGGGAAAAGGCATCGTCCTGGAAGACTCCGCCAGCGGCACAATCTGGCGGCGGCAGTAATAATCACCCAAACGCCCGATAGCGCAGCCTGATCTCCGCCTCGTCCATGTCGGCCTCGAGCACCTTCATCTTCTCGAATTCGGCCTTGGTACGGCGCCGGCCTGACCAATTGACGTCGATCCGCGGCAGCGGCGCGTCGGAGGTGGCGAGCGTCGGCGCGAGATCGGCGAACAGCTTCAGCAGCACCTTGTAGGTCGCGAGTTCCAGATCCATGAACCGCACGTTGGCCGGCATCTCGAACCACTCGACGGCGACGATGGGACCCGAGTCCACCTGCGCCGTCATCTCGTGCACGGTGGCGCCGAAGCGTTCGGCGCCCTCGTAGACGGCGAAGCTGGCGGCGTGGCTGCCGGGATAGGTGGGCGGGCCGGGATGGAAGTTGTAGGCGGGCGTGCGCAAGCCGTCGAGGATCGCCGGCGGCACGACGACGCCGGTCGAGAACGCCACCAGCCGGCGCAAACCGCCGCCCTGCGTTGGCGCGCCGCAGATCGCCGCGAGCGCCTCAAGGGTCTCGGCGTGGTGCACGATCAGCGACCGGTTGACGCTCTGCAGGATGGCCCGGAAGTGCGGGCCCTCCACCTCGCCGGTCAGCAGCACGACTTCTTCGGGCATGGCGGGGAAGGCTAACACGGCCTTGTGGTTTTGCCTAAACCCTTGAGCCGGCCGCGTAAATTCGGCATTCTCCGGCCTTCCACACCCTTCGTTCCGACGGGCCACCAAGAAAAACCGCAGGACCATGAGCGACAACCGCGTCTATCTGTTCGACACCACGCTGCGCGACGGCGCGCAGACGGTCGGCGTCGACTTCGGCCCCACCGACAAGGCGATGCTAGCGAAGGAGATCGACAACGTCGGCATCGACTACATCGAGGGCGGCTGGCCGGGAGCCAATCCCACCGACGACGCGTTCTTCGCCGACCCGCCGAAGCTCAAGCGCTCGACGCTGGTCGCCTTCGGCATGACCCGGCGTTCCGGCCGCAGCGCCGCTAATGACCCGGGCCTCGCCGCGCTGTTGGCCGCCGGCACCCGCGCCGTGTGCATGGTCGGCAAGACCTGGGACTTCCACGTCAAGGTGGCGCTGGCGATCACGCCGGACGAGAACGTGGCGATGATCGCCGACAGCGTCGCCGCGGCGGCGGCCAAGGCCGAGGAAGTGATCTTCGATGCCGAGCATTTCTTCGACGGCTTCAAGGCCAACCCGAAGTTCGCGCTCCGCTGCGTCGAGGCGGCGTTTGATTCCGGCGCCCGCTGGATTGCGCTGTGCGACACCAACGGCGGCACGTTGCCGCACGAGGTCGAGGACATTGTCAAGCGGGTCACCGAGAAAGTGCCGGGCAGCCGCCTCGCCATCCACGCCCACGACGACACCGGCAACGGCGTCGCCATCTCGCTGGCGGCGGTGCGCGCCGGAGTGCGCCAGGTGCAGGGCACCATGAACGGCCTCGGCGAGCGGTGCGGCAACGCCAATCTGATCTCCATCGTGCCATCGCTGGTGTTGAAGATGGGCTATGAGACGGGCGTCACCGAGAAGGACCTGCCGAAGCTGACGCACCTGTCGCGGCTGCTCGACGAGCGGCTCAACCGGGCGCCCGATCGCGGCGCGCCCTATGTCGGCGAGTCCGCGTTCGCCCACAAGGCCGGCCTGCACGTCTCGGCGGTCGAGAAGAATCCCTCCACCTACGAGCACGTGGCCCCTGAGAAGGTCGGCAACCGCCGCCACGTGGTGGTTTCCGACCAGTCCGGGCGCGCCAACATCCTGGCCCGCTTCCGCGACATCGGCCTCGAGGTCGACGCCCATGATCCCAAGGTAGCGAAGCTGTTGGAGACCGTGAAGGCGCGCGAGTTCGACGGCTACGCCTACGACGGCGCCGAGGCGAGCTTCGAGCTGCTGGCCCGCCGGGCGCTCGGCACGGTGCCCGACTATTTTCACTGTACCAGCTTCCGGGTGCTCGACGAGCGGCGCTGGAACGACAAGCGCGAGGTGGTGACGCTATCGGAGGCGACCGTCAAGCTCGACGTCGGCGACCGGCAATACATGGCGGTGGCCGAGGGCAACGGTCCGGTCAACGCCCTCGACGCGGCCTTGCGCAAGGTGCTGATCCCGATCTACCCGGAGCTCGCGGATCTCAGGCTGGTCGACTACAAGGTGCGCATCCTCACCCCCGGCGACGGCACCCGCGCCGTCACCCGCGTCATGATCGAGTCCGCCGACGACAAGGGCGAGCACTGGTCGACGGTCGGCGTCTCGACCAACATCATCGACGCCTCCTACAACGCGCTCCGCGACTCCATCATCTACAAGCTGCACCGGGACGGCGCCCGCGAGGGCCGCTGATCCCGATGGCCGGCACCGACAAAACGAAGCCGATGGCGGCCGGCGTCGGCCCGGCGATCGTGCTGGTCGAGCCGCAGCTCGGCGAGAACATCGGCATGGCGGCGCGCGCCATGCTCAACTGCGGGCTCACGGAGCTGCGCCTGGTCAGGCCGCGCGACGGCTGGCCGAGCGAGGCGGCACTCAATGCCGCCGCCGGCGCCGATGCGGTGATCGCCGGGGCGAAACTTTACGATTCCACCGCCGACGCGGTCGCCGACCTGGCGTTGGTGTTTGCCACCACGGCACGCGACCGCGACATGACCAAGCGCTTCGTCACGCCGCGCCAGGCGGCGGCCGAGGTCCGCGCCTTCGCGGCGACCGGCGGCCGCGCCGGCGTGCTGTTCGGCAAGGAGGCGAAGGGCCTCAAGAACGATGACCTCGCCTTGGCCGACGCCTGCATCGTGGCGCCGCTGAACCCGGCGTTCCGGTCGCTGAACCTGGCGCAGGCGGTGTTCGTGGTCGGCTACGAATGGTTCACGGCCGGCTCGGCTGCGCCGGCCAGCGAGCTCCGGATGCCGAAGGCGACGCGGCCCGCCGACAAGGCGGAGCTGCGGGGCTTATTCGAGCACCTGGAGCGCGAGCTCGACGCGTCGGGCTTCCTGCACGTCAAGGAGAAGCAGCCGGTGATGGTGCGCAACCTGCGCAACATGTTGCAGCGCGCCGGCCTTACCGAGCAGGAAGTGCGCACGTTGCGCGGCGTCATCACCAGCCTGGTTTCCGGCTTCGGCCGCGGCCGCAAAAAACCCTGAAACGGGCCCAAATCCCGCCCTGGCGGATTTAATAATTCCAATTATCGATCAACGGCTTGCGCCCCTTGACAGGGGGCCCAAGCGGGCTACATCAAAGTTGGCGGTAGGGGATGCCTCCGAAGAGGGCCCCGGCGAGTCCGCCAAGGGCGCGGCACCGCCTTTCCAAGCGTCCGCGCCCGTCGATTTCATCGTCTGGATCATGGAGGTGAACATGTTGTTCAGAGACCTTATTCCCGGAACGCGCAAGAACCTGCCGAGCGACAATCGCCGGGTCGACCCGTTCCATGCCATGCAGATGGAGATGAACCGGCTGTTCCAGGATTTCTGGCCGGACTTCGAGATGCCGGCGTTGGCCGGCGGCAACGGCGGCCTCGCCGCAGTAGTCGCCCCGCGCGTCGACGTCAGCGAGACGGAGAAGGAGATCCAGGTCACGGCCGAGCTTCCCGGCCTGCAGGAGAAGGACGTCGAGGTGACGTTCGCGGACGGCACCCTCACCATCGCCGGCGAGCGCAAGACCGAGAAGGAGGAGAAGGACGAAGAGAAGAAGTACTACATGAAGGAACGCTCCTACGGCTCGTTCAAGCGCATGCTCGCCCTCGGCGAGGACGTCGAGGAAGGCAAGATCAAGGCCGAGTTCAAGAACGGGGTCTTGACGGTCGTGCTGCCGAAAGCCAAGGAAGCGGTCGCCAAGACCAAGCGCATCCCGATCGGCAAGTAACGTCGTCGCCGTCGGGTGCGGCCTAGGGCCGATGCTCCTCGCTTAGGTAGCGGGGGGCGGTCGGCCCTTCTGTTTTTCGGGATTAAGTGAACCACAGAGCCCACAGAGAGCACAGAGAAGAGATAATCTTTGCGCGCGTTCCACGCGCCAGAACTCGCTTCTTTCTCGGTGGTCTCTGTGATCTCTGTGGTTATTTGTTGAACTGCCGAGTCAGATCCGCGTCGACAGCCAGATGGCCAGCCGCGAGCCGGCCCTGACCAGCGCCGTCAGCGGCCCGTAGCCGGGCGCCTCGCGGGCGCCGTGGCGGAGGCTGATTTCCTTGTGCTCGACTTCCTCCTGGCGGAACTGCTCGAACACGTCGCGCAGGTCCTCGTCGCCCTTGTCGCCGGCCTTCTCCAGCGCCGCCACCTGGCCGGCGTAGTGCTCGTCGATCACCTCCTCGACGGCGACCGTGCACGCCATCGCCGCCTTCTCGCCCATCAGCGCGGTGCCGGCGCCGAGCGCGAACCCGGCCAGGTGCCACAGCGGCATCAGCGCCGTCGGCCGCACCCGGTGCGCCGGGATCAGCTTGTTGAAGGCTTCGAGGTGGCGGCGCTCCTGCTCCGCCATGTCGCGGATGACCGGGGCGCTTTCGGTGCCGCCGAGCACCGCGAGCTGGCCCTCGTAGATGCGCACCGCGCCGTATTCGCCGGCCTGGTTGACGCGCAGCATGCGGCGGATCATCTGGTCGCGGTCCGGATCGCCGGGCAGGCGCTTGGGGCCAGCGGCCAGCGGTTTCGGCTTCGCGCCGGCGACCGATTTGACGCGCCTTCTCGGCTTTTTCGTTTTGCTCACGATGCCTTCCGGATCTTTTCGGCGGCCCAGAAAGAGCCGGCGGCGAGCGCCGCCGACGCCGCCACATTGTAGGTGGCCATCGAGACGCCGAACAGCGTCCAGTCGAGCGCGTCGCACGGCTTCGGCGGCGACGCCGTGAGCATGGCGCGGAGCTCCGCCACCGTCGCCGGCACCTTGTCGGAGCCGGCGGCGCAGGCGGCCGACGCCCACCAGTGCTGCTCGACGCCGACGTGATAGAGGGCGATGCCCATTCCGACCGTGAACGCGGCGCCCGAGCCGGCGACGGCGGCCGCCCGCCACCGGCGCGTCGGCGCCAATAGCGCCGCGACGGCGAGCAGCCCGGCGACCGCGTAAGGGACGCGCTGCCACAGGCAGAGCTGGCACGGCTCGATGCCGTAAACGCCTTCCGCCACGTAGGCGAGGCCGAGGGCGCCGACGCTGGCGGCGAGGATGACGAGCGGCGCCCAGCGCGCAAGGTCGAGGCGGGCGGCTTCCGGTTTCATGGCCGCCATTGTCGCCTTAGACGACGAATTTGACGAGGACGAAACCGCCGACCAGCAGCGCGCAGAAGATCCAGAACAACAGGTGCAGGCGGCGCTCGATGAAGTCCTTGATCGGCGGGCCGAACCGCCACAGCAGCCACGCCACCACGTAGAAGCGCAAGCCCCGGGAGGCGACGGAGGCGACGCTGAAGACGACCACGTCGAGGCCGGTGACGCCGGAGAGGATGGTGATCACCTTGTAGGGGAACGGCGTGACGCCGGCGCTGAACACCGCCCACGCGCCCCAGGTGTTGTAGGTGGCCTGGAACTCCGCGAATTCCGGCGCATAGCCGTAGAAGTCGAGCACCGGCTTGCCGATCTCCTCGTAGAGGAAAAGCCCGATGCCGTAGCCGAGCAGCCCGCCCGCGACCGAGGCGACGGTGCAGACGAAGGCGATGCGAAAGGCGCGCGCCCGGTCGGCGAGCACCATCGGAATCAGAAGCACGTCCGGCGGGATCGGGAACACCGAGCTTTCGATGAACGACACGCCGGCCAACGCCCAGGTGGCGTGGCGATGGGCGGCGAGTCCCATGGTCCAGTCGTAGAGGCGTCTCAGCAACGGATGGTCCCTTTTGCGGGCGGCCGGATGAGGGCGCGGGGTTGTTTAACAGGCGGCGCAGGGGCTGGCAATCGGAGCGCCCCGACAGGCAGCGGGCGGGCTTGGTTGACGACTCATGGCTCGCGGCTATGATGGGCGCGCCGATCCTTAAGCCCCTGTGGCGGAACTGGTAGACGCGCGGGACTCAAAATCCCGTTCCGGCGACGGAGTGGGAGTTCGACTCTCCCCGGGGGCACCATTTCCCGCCGCCTCTCACGTCCCTTTCACCCTTCTCACGCGAATGATGTCCTTGCCGTGGCGGTCGCGGACGCGCCGCAGAACGTCATTGAGCGGGTGCACCGACACCATCATGTCGAAGCTGGAGGCGTGCAGGAACCGGCCGCCGCCGAGGTAGAAGCCGACGTGGCCGGGGAAGAAGAACACGTCGCCGGCCGGGAGCATCGAGGGGTCGTCGGGAATCGCTACCTCGTCGCCGAGGGCTTCGCGCTGCTGGTCGGAATCGCGCGGACAGTCGATGCCGGCGGCGGCGAGCGCGATCTGGATCAGCCCCGAGCAGTCGATGCCGAGGCCGCCGCGCCCGCCCCACAGATAAGGTGTGCCCAGCAACAGCTTCGCGGTTTCCAGGAAATCTCCCCGCGTCTCATGGAGGGGCGCCAAGTGCTTTCTGAACATCCAGCCGCCGTCGGATAGCCGCGCATAGTCGCCGTCCTCGACTTCGACCGCCACCAGCGAGCGCAGGGAGAAACCGCGCGCCGCCGGGTACTCGCCCTTCGGGTCCGGGAACACCAGCGAGCGCGCCGCCGTCACCCAGTGGGTCGGCGCCGGCAGGGCGGGCCCGAGCGCCTTCGCCGCCACGTAGCCGACGTAGCCGTCGTGCGCCCCCTGCCCCCACGCCCAGCCGTCGCGCTCGTCGTAGACCGTGAAGGCCTCGCCGTGCAGCAGTTCGCTGCCCTGCAGCACGCCGCGGTCGGGCTTGGTCATCATGGCGGCGTGCGGGATGCGCACGCGGCGCGATTCGCCCTCGACGAAACGGGCGGCCTTCACCTTGCCCTTGAGCGACGCCGCGGCGATGTCGTCGCGGTAGGGATTCACTCGTGCGTCGAGCTTGGGGTCGGGCTTGGGATCGGGCTTGTCGTCGGCAGTCATGGCTCGCTCGCGGCGCGCGGCCGCGCTCGTCAGGCTGAATTCAGGGTTCGGCGGTTGTGATCGCCGGCCCGATCCTGCAAGATGGCGCGTCCCGCGGCCGCCGTCACCAAAAAAGCCGCGGGGCGCGGATGTTTCGTGCATTTCTCTTGGGAGGACGGTTCCTTGCGCAAGCTCGAATTCTCGGTGCACGAGTTCATGGCCATCATGGACCACCTGGAAGCCGGTTTCGCCGGCGGCAAGGCGCCCAAGGATTCGGTTTACAACGAGTGGCGCGCCCAATGGAAGACACTCGACGAGCGGCTCGAGGCGCTGGCGCCGATGCAGCGCGCCGACATGCTGTTCGACGGCAAGGTCACCATCAACGCCATCGGCGAGCCGCACCTGCGCGAGGTGATCGGCGTCGTCTCCGACTTGATCGCCATGCAGAAGAAGCTGCTCGCCGAGGGCGACGAGGACGCCGACCCGGAAGATCTGGAGGTGTTCGAGACGAGGCTCAAGGAGCTGAAGGAACTGCTGTCCTCGGACAACTGGCTCCGCGCCTGACCGGCCGCCGCCGGTTTATTTCCCGCCTAAGGATTGCGGAAGGCTTTTTCGATCGCGTCGGCATCGATGCCGTAGGCGCGGTAGAGGTCCTGCATGTCGCCGCACTGGCCGAAGCGGTCGACGCCGAGCGGCCTGACCGAATGGCCGTCGGCGGCGCCGATCCACGATAGCGTCATCGGGTGGCCGTCGCAGACGGTGACCAGCCGGGCGTCGCGGTCGAGGCCGGAGAGCATCCGCGCCAGGTGCGAGCCGCCGCCGTTCAAGCGCCAGTCCTCGTAGAGGCGATCCGGCGAGGTGACGGCGAGCAACCCGACGGCGTCGCCGCCGTCGCCGGCGAGCCGGCGGTGCGCTGTCTCGGCCTCTTGGGCGAGCGCGCCGCAATAGACGATGGCACCGGCGGCACCGGCGGCAGGCCGGATGCGCCAGTAGGCGCCGGCGAGGATGTCGCGGCGGGTGTCGGCGTCGAGCGTGCGCTCGGGCTGCGCGAGCGGCAGGGTCGAAAGCCGCAGATACACCGAGCCGCCTTTTTCCGCCTGCAAGTGATCGAAGCCGAAGCGCATGATCTCGGCCAGCTCGTCGGCGAACGCCGGCTCGAAGTAGGTAAGCCCGGCCTGGCCGATGCCGAGCAGGGGCGTGCCGATGGATTGGTGCGCGCCGCCTTCCGGGGCGAGCGACAGCCCCGACGGCGTCGCCACCAGCATGAACCGCGCGTCCTGGTAGCAGGCGTAGTTGAGCGCATCCAGCCCGCGGGCGATGAACGGGTCGTACAGCGTGCCGATCGGCAGCATCCGCTCGCCGAACAGTTCGTGCGAAAGCCCGAACGCCGCCAGCATCAGGAACAGGTTGTTCTCGGCGATGCCGAGCTCGACGTGCTGGCCTTGGTCGTCGGCGGCCCACTTCTGGGCCGAGGCAACGCGCTGGTCGCGGAAGGTGTCGCGCCGGGTGTCGCGGGCGAAGATGCCGCGCCGGTTGACCCAGCCGCCGAGGTTGGTGGATTGCGTCACGTCCGGCGACGCGGTGACCACCCGGTCGGCGAGCGCGGCGCCGGTGCCGGCGAGCTCGAACAAAATCCGCCCGAACGCCTCCTGGGTGCTGACGGCGCCGTTCTTGGCCGTGAACGTCAGCGCCGGCACATCGACCGGCTGGGCGGCGCGGCGGCGCGGCCGGGCGTCGGCGGCGAACGGCACGCGCTCAAGGAAATTCTCGATCCCGGCCATGGACGATTCGAGGCCGGCGAACGGCTGCCACTCCTCGCCTTCCCGGATGCCGAGGGAATCCCGGAACGCCGTTACCTGGCCCGTGTTCATGATGCCGGCGTGGTTGTCCTTGTGACCGGCCAGCGGCAGGCCGTAGCCCTTGATGGTGTAAGCGATGAAGCAGGTCGGCTTGTCGTCGGCGACCGACGCGAATGCCTCCAATATGGTCTCCAGGCAGTGGCCGCCCAAATTCGTCATCAGTTGCGCCAGGCCGTCGTCGTCGAAGGAGGCGAGCAACTCGGCGACGCCGGGCTCGCCGCCGATGTCCTGAATGAGCTGCTTCCGCCACGCGGCGCCGCCCTGGAACGTCAACGCCGAATAGAGGTCGTTGGGGCAGTCGTTGATCCACTTCTTCAGCCGCTTGCCGCCGGGGCGCTGGAACGCCGCCATCAGCTTCTTGCCGTACTTGAGCGTGATCACCGACCAGCCGGTGCCGCGGAAGGTGCGTTCGATCCAGCGGAACAGCCGATCCGCGATGACGCCGTCGAGGCTCTGGCGGTTGTAGTCGATGATCCACCAGCAATTCCTGAGATCGTGCTTCCAGCCCTCGAGCAGCGCTTCGTAGACGTTGCCCTCGTCCATCTCGGCGTCGCCGACGACGGCGATCATGCGCCCCGGCTTCTCGGCGCGCACCGCCGGCACGTGGCGGCGGAGATAATCCTGGGCCAGCGATGCGAACACCGTCATCGCCGGGCCGAGGCCGACCGAGCCGGTGGTGAAGTCGACGTCGTCCGAGTCCTTGGTCCGCGACGGATAGCTCTGGGCACCGCCGAAGGCGCGGAATTTCTCCAACTTCTCCCGCGTCTGGTTGCCGAGCAGGTACTGGATGGCGTGGAACACCGGGCTGGCGTGCGGTTTCACCGCCACGCGATCCTGCGGCCGGAGCGCATGGAAATAGAGCGCCGTCATCAGCGTCGCCACCGATGCCGACGACGCCTGGTGGCCGCCGACTTTCAGGCCGTCGCGGCGCGGGCGCACGAAGTTGGCGTGGTGGATCATCCAGGTCGAGAGCCACAGCACTTTCTTCTCCAACGCTTCCAGGATCGGCAACGCTTCGGCGATGGCGGGGCCTTGCCGGGCGGCGGGAGCGGCGGCGGGCTGGTCGAGGGGCGACATCAAAGCCTCGCTATTGTTGCGGCGTCGCGGGGGTGTCGTGAGGGGCCGATTTTAACGCCGGTGGACGCCGCACGTCCTTGCAAAATCGACCCAAAAATGCCATTGATTGGCAATCAACTGCCATTATTTCAATATTAATTGGAATTTTATGCCAATAAATCAGCTAGACGAGATAGATCGGCGAATCCTGGAGACGCTGCAGATCGACGCCCGGGTGCGCAACGTCCAGCTCGCCGAAAAGGTCGGGCTCTCGCCCTCGCCCTGTCTCAGGCGCGTCGGACAATTGGAGAAGACGGGGGTGATCCGCGGCTACGTCACCCTGGTCGATCCGGAGGCGGTCGGGCTTTCAGTCAGCATCTTCGTCAACGTAACGCTGGAGAAGCAGATCGAGCCGGCGCTCGAGACGTTCGAGAAGCACATCCGCGCCCGGCCCGAGGTGATGGAGTGCTACCTGATGACCGGCGACGCCGACTACCTGCTGCGCGTGGTGACGTCGGACTTAGCCGCCTACGAGCGGTTCCTGCTCGAACACCTGACGCGGATTCCCGGCGTCGCCTCCATCAAGTCGTCGTTCGCGCTCAAGCAGGTGGCCTACCGCACGGCGCTGCCGATCGCCGTCATCGACGCCAACACCGACGGAGCCGGCCGCGGCGGCCGGTCGAAACGGCGCAACGCCGGGCATCCCAACCGGCGCCCCACGAAAAAGTGAAGGCCGGCCGGGTTGCCAGCCGGTCCCGCTTCGCCTATTGCATCGCCCGGCTTTCGCGGAGTGATGCGATGACGCTTACCAAGAATTTTCTATTGACCTCCTGCCGCCTGACGCGGCGCGCCGTGCTGGCCGCCGGCTTGGTGACGGCGCTCGGCGGCTTCACGGCGTTGGAGACGCTGTTCGCGCCGAAGGCCGAGTTATGGCCGCGCTGGCAGGCATTCGACGCCAATGCCACGACCCGCATCGATCACGCGGCGTGGGAGCGTTTCCTCAACACCTACGTGACGCCCGGCCCCGACGGGATCAACAGGGTCGCCTACGGCCGCGTCACCGTCGCCGACAAACAGGCGCTCCACGATTACCTTGACCGGCTGCGGCTGGTTACCATCCAGCGCTTCAACCGCGACGAACAGCGCGCCTACTGGATCAACTTTTACAACGCGCTGACGGTGATGGTGATTCTCGACCACCGGCCGGTTGCGAGCATCGTCGACATCGACATCTCGCCGGGCCTGTTCGCGCGCGGACCCTGGGACAGGAAGTTGATCGAGATCGCGGGCGAGTCGGTCAGCCTCAACGACGTCGAGCACCGCATCCTGAGGCCGATCTGGCGCGATCCGCGCCTGCATTACGCCGTCAACTGCGCTTCCATCGGTTGCCCGAATCTGCTGTCGACGGCGTTCACCGGCACCAATGGGGATGAGTTGCTGGAGGCCGCCGCCCGCGCCTACGTCAACCACCGGCGCGGCGCCCGGATCGAGGGCGGAAGGCTGACCGTTTCCAAGATATACGCCTGGTTCGCTGACGACTTCGGTGGCGGCGACGAGGCGGTGATCGGCCACCTCAAGCGCTACGCCGAGCCGCCGCTGCGGCGCGCCCTCGAAGGCCGCACCGCCATCGACGATTACGAATACGACTGGGGACTTAACGACGCGTCGTCGTGAGCGCGCCGGCGCCGTCGCGTCGAGTCGTAAAGCCTGGCCAGCACCTCGGCGTCGACGCCGAGATGGAACAGCACATGGATGACCAGCCAGCCGGCGACGATGGCAGAGGGATGGCGGCCGTGGAACCGCCTCGACGAGGTGACTAGTGGCGGCTCGCCGATCGAGCACGTCTCGCCCGCCTCCTCCAGCCGGCGCACGAAGTCGTAGTCCTCCATCAGCGCCAGCGGCCGGATGCCGCCGAGGGCGTCGTAGGCCCGGCGGCGCACAAACAGCGCCGAATCGCCGTAATAGAAGCCGCGCGCTCGGATGAAGGCGTAGAATCCCTCCAGCCAACGGCTGAACCGGTTTCCGCCGGCGAACAGCAGCCGGAAATTGCCGCCCGGGCATTGCGGCCTCTCCGCGAGCGCGCGCTCGACGGCGGCGAGCCCGCCTTCCGGGAACCGGGTGTCGGCATGCAGGAACAACAGCACGTCGCCGCGCGCCCGCGTCGCGCCGGCGCGGAGTTGGCGGCCGCGCCCGGGCGGCGTGACGACGATTTTAGCGCCGGCCGCTATGGCGACGGCGCGGGTGGCGTCCGAGCTGCCGCCGTCGGCGACGATCACCTCGTGCGCCACGGGCTCTTTGGCCAGCGCCGCCAGCAACGGCTCGAGCCGCTGCGCCTCTTCCAGGGTCGGGATGACGACCGAGATCACAGGCGGCCGATCCCGGAACTTTCGGCGAGCCGGGCCTCGTCGGCGTCGACCAGTCCGACCGCCATCAGCTGCGCCAGATGGTTCCGCCAACCGGCCTCGACCCAGCGCCGCCGGTGGCCGCGGGTGATCAGCCCCGGCACGTGAAACTGCTCGAGCGAGGCGCTGCCGACGGCGTCCCAAAGCCCTTTCAGCCAGTGATGGATTTCGAGCCGCTGGTCGCGGCCGAGGTCCGGTAGCGCCGCGCTCAGATAGAAACGCCCGAACGCGAAGTGCCGCGCTTCGTCGCGCGACACGCGCGCGTTGATGCGCCGGAACCACGAGCACGGCAGCCAGCCGCCGAGGTCGTCGAGGGTGCGCAGGGCTTCGCCCTCGAGCACGATGTTGAAGGCGGCGATCATCGCTTCCGGGGGGCCCTGCCAGGCGAGGGCCCGCTCGTACACGTCGGCCACCGTCGGCTCAGGCTGGGCGATGTCGCCGAGCCGCTCCAGGTAGGCCCGGTAGACGCGGACATGGCGTTCCTCGTCGGCGATCTGCACGGCGAGGCAGTGGCGCGCATCGGCGTCACCGATGCGCTCGAGCAGCCGCCAGCAAAACCGCAAGGTGGCGAACTCGCCGTGATAGAACTGGCTGACCAGCGCCGTATAGAGCGCCGAAGGAATCCAGCGTGGCAATGCCGGCCGGCCTCCGGACGTCAATTCGTCGTCCGCCCACTGGGCGCGCTCGCCCTTGGCCGCCAGGTCGGCGAGCGCCGTCGCCGTTTCCGCATTCATCGTCATCTGAAGCCCCGCACCCATGGTCGCCGCCGTCCTAGCGTCGCGGGTGGCACCCTAGCGGCACACCCGGCCCGCCGACAATTCACGATCGCGTCAGGATGGCGGACGCCGCGGCACTCAAACGTCGACGGTGACGTCGGTCTTCGGCCTGGACGAGCAGATCAGCACCTGCTCCGGGTCGTCCGGCAGGAACACGCCGTCGTCAACGTATTCGACCTCGCCCTCGATTAGGCCGCACATGCAGGTGTGGCAGACGCCCGACCGGCAGCTGAAGGCGGGCGTCAATCCGTTGGCCTCGGCAAGATCAAGGATGGTGCCCGCCTTCGGGTCCCACGGCACCGTCAGGCCGGAGCGCTGAAACGTCACCGTAACGCCGGGCGACGCGTCGGCGGCGGTTTTGGCGGCGGCCACCGGCGTCGGCGCCTTCTTCGCTGTGGCCTGGTCCTCCTTCAGCACCGTCGCCGGGCCGAAGAATTCGTAATAGATGCGGTCCTCGTCGGCACCCCAGTCGAGCAGCGCGTTGTAGAGCGCCTTCATGAACGGCGGCGGGCCGCATAGGTAGAAGTCGCAGGCCGGCCCCGGCAGCAGCGGTCGCAACAGGTCGATCGTGATGATGCCGCTGGAATCGTAGTCGCGTCCCGGCTTGTCCTCGGGCCTCGGCTCCAGGTAGGCGACGTGGACGCCGACGTTGGCGTGCTTGTCGGCGAGCTGGCGCACGTGGCGGCCGAAGGCATGCTCGGCACCGTTGCGCACGCCGTGGATGAACCACACCGGGCGCTGATCGCCGTCGGCGACGAGATGATTGAGCATGCTGATCATCGGCGTCAGCCCGACGCCGCCCGACAGCAGTGCCACCGGCCGGTCGCCGTCGCGCAAGTAGAAGTCGCCGGCCGGCGCACGCACCTGCAGCTTCGAGCCGACGCGCACGTGGTCGTGGAAATAATTCGACGACAGTCCGGGCGGCGCGGCGGTGTTGCCGGTCGGCGCCGGCTCGCGCTTGATCGAGAGCCGGTAATGCCGGCCGTCGCCGGGAGCGTCGGAGAGCGTGTAGGTGCGAACCACCGGCGCGTCGATCCCCGGCACCTCGAGCCGGAAGCCGAGGTACTGACCCGGCCGGTACGCGGGCAGCAGCCCGGCGTCCTCCGGCACCAGGTAGAACGAGGTGACGGTCCGGCTTTCCGGCTGCTTGTTCCTGACGACGAAGGTGCGAAAACCGTCCCAGCCGCCGGGCCGCTCCTGTGACTCGCTCATCGACGGATATCCATGCCTGCAGGGTCTTGGGCGTCAAGCTTGCCGGGCGCCGCCGATTGGCGCAACCCCAAGATATCTGAGGGTTTTACCGCCGCACGGCGATTGACGGCGACGGTTCGGCTGTTAGGCTTATTATGAAATGAGAACGCGGCGGACGAAGGGACCAATGGCGTGACGAAGCAGGGCGACGAGAAGGCCTGGAGCGATTTCGTCGCGTGGTGCCACAAGCGCGGCCTCAACGCGGTGCCCGCCAATCCTTGGACCGTCGCCGCCTACGCCCGCTGGTGCGAGCGCCGGCACCGCTATCCGGTCATCATGCGCACCATTCGCGCCGTCGCCCGGGTGCATCGCGCCAAGTCGCGCCAGCGCCCGGACCGCCATCCGACGGTGGCGAGGACGCTCAGGCTGATCGAGTCGCGGGCGCGCGCCCGCAGTCACGTCAAGGGCAAGGGGTTGAGGCTGTTCCCCGAGAACGACCTGATCGGCAGTGCCGACGCCACCGGTGGCGACGGAGCGGACGCCGGCACGCTGGCGGGCACATCGGCGAAGCGGCCGCCGACGAAGGCCGACGCCAAGGCGCGGCCGGCGGCGCGACGTGGCTTGAGGGCCGCCCCCAAGCTGGTCGCCAAGCGCAAGCTCTCGAAATGACCGTCGGCGGCCGCCGGCATCAACGCACGGTGATGGATGCGACCGCCTTAAAGGCGCGCTCGCCGGGCTTGCCGGCGTCGCGGGTGAGCGTCACCTCGCCCACGTAGGCGCCGGCCGGCCATTCGGCGGTCGTGCGCTTCTTGCCGATGAAGGCGAAGCGGCGGGCCTGGGTTTTGTCGATAGTCGCCGCTTTCTCGATCAGCGGTCGGCCATCGGGGGCGACGATACGGAAGCGCATCTCGTCGCCAGCCTCGGGCCAGTACATGTCCGCCCACAGCACCAGCGCCTCGGCGGTGCGGGGGAAAGCGCCGGAGCCGATGACGCCGTTGCGCGCGTCGCGCGCTTCCGGCTTGGCGTCGTGGAAGCCGACGTGGAATATCGCCGTCATCGCGCCCGTGAGTTGGTTGAGCGCGTCCTTGCGCCACAACGGCTTCGGGCCGAGGCCGCAATTCTCCTTGCGCCCGGTGCCGACGAACGGATCGACGACCTGGCCGTCCCGGCGCACCGACAGATGCAGGTGCGGGAACTCCGCCTCGCCGGAATGGCCGACCAGGCCGAGCTTGCCGCCGGCGGCGACCTTGTCGCCCTGACGGACGACGACGCTGCCTTTCTTCATGTGGCAGTACTGGGTCTCCCAGCCGCCGCCGTGATCGATGACGACGCCGTTGCCGCATTGGCGGCCCTTGACCGATTCCTTGCCGGCCAGCGACACGTCGACGTCGTCCATGCCGTCGCGGATGCCGCGCACCGATCCCGGCGCCGCGGCGATGACGTCGACGCCGGTGGCGACCGCCTTCATGTCGCGCACCGCGATGTCGGTGCCCTTGTGGCCATCGTAGCTGTATTTGCCGCAGGCGTAGTCGCGCACCCCCGGCCCGGGATCGAGATCGACCAGATTGACCAGCCAGCAGTCGTGGCCGGGCAGGCAGCGAATCGGCAGCTGCAATTCCGGCGCCGATGCGGTCACGGTCGCCGACTCGGCCGCCGGCACAGGCCCGCCGGCGAGCGCCAGCATCAACGCCAGCAACAGGCCGAGAATGGCGGCGGCGGAAGGCTGGCGGCGGTCGGGCTTGGGCGTCGTCATGGCCACCCCATAGCAAGGGTTGGCCGAAATAAAAAGTCCCACGTTTCAAGGCATTGCCGGCCGTCCTTGCGACGGCGCGGGAGCCCGCGGCGAAACCGCGGCCGGCCGCGACGGTTGCCGCGGCGGCGGGGCGGGCCGTGTCGGCGGCCGGCCCGGCGCTGCGGGCCGGTCGGCTTGCCCGCCAGGGGCGGCCTTGCCGGAATCCCCGGTTTTCCGCTATATTGCACTGCAATAAGCCGTTTTTGCGGCGCAAAAAAACGAGGAGTAATCATGATCAAGAAGCTGATGGGCGACGTGTCGGCGCGCAACGAGAAGCTTCACGGCTACTATTTCGAGGAACTCAGCGAAGGCATGTCGGACGTCTACGCCAAGACCATCACCGACGCCGACGTCATCACCTTCGCCGGCATCTCCGGCGACACTAACCCCGTCCACCTGAACTACGAGTTCGCCAGCGAGACCATGTTCGAGGGTCAGGTCGCCCACGGCATGCTGACCGCCAGCTTCATTTCCACTGTCATCGGCACCAAGCTGCCCGGTCCCGGTTGCGTCTATCTCGGCCAGGACTTGCGCTTCAAGGTGCCGGTCAAGGTCGGCGATACGGTGATGGCCGGCTGCACCGTCACCAAGCTGATCCCCGGCAAGAACATCATCGAGATGGATACCATTTGCACCGTCAGCGGCAAGGTGGTGCTTGAGGGCCGCGCGACCGTCCTGGTGCCGTCCAAGGCGGCCAAGGCCAAGCGGACCCGAACCGCCACCGCGGCCTGACCGGGCGGCCCTTCCGGAACCCCCGCCAAGCCCCTGAATCCCCAGGCGGGCGGGGGGTTTCCCCTTGACCAAGCAGGAGGCCGCTGACACCTTCCCGCGATGCGGATTTTCAGGCATTTCGAGGCCTTGCCGGCAGCGGTGCGCGGCGCCGCCGTGGCGGTCGGCAATTTCGACGGCGTGCATCCCGGCCATCGGGCGGTGATCAACGAGGCCGGCGTGATCGCCAAGAACGCCGGCCGGCCGTGGGCGGTGCTGACCTTCGAGCCGCACCCCAGGCGCCTGTTCGATCCCGACGGCCCGCCGTTCCGGCTGACACCGCTGCACGCCAAGGCGCGCGAGATCGCCGGGCTCGGCGTCGACGTTCTCGTCGTGCAACGCTTCGATAAGCCGTTCTGCCGGCTGCCAGCGGAAACTTTCGTTACCGACGTGCTGGCCAAGGGGCTCGGCGCCAGTCACGTGGTGTCGGGGTACGATTTCGTGTTCGGCCACAAGCGCCGGGGCAACTGCGAGATGCTGCTGGCGATGGGCAAGCGCCTCGGCTTCGGATTCACCGCCGTTAACGCCGTCACCGACCGGGGCGGCGTGGCCTACTCGTCGACCCGCGTGCGCGAGCGGCTCGTCGCCGCCGACCCCAAGGGCGCCGCCCGCATCCTCGGCCGCCCGTTTGAGATCGAGGGCCGGGTGGTCAAGGGCGACCGACGCGGCCGCACCATCGGCTTCCCTACCGCCAACGTCCGGCTCGGCCAGTACATGCGCCCGGCCAACGGCGTCTACGCGGTGCGCGCCGCCGCCGATGCCGGGTCAGAGGCGGCGTGGATGGACGGCGTTGCCAACATCGGCCATCGGCCGATGTTCCCGACCAACGACGTGCTGCTCGAGGTCTACCTGTTCGACTTCGAGGGCGACCTCTACGGCCGGCGGCTGAGGGTGCGGCTGGTCGACTACCTGCGCCCGGAAAAGAAGTTTGACGGCATGGCGGAACTGAAGGCACAAATCGCCGACGACAGCGAACGCGCGCGACGGATTCTGGCGGCGGCTTAGATGAGCAAGGACTACCGAGACACGGTTCAGCTGCCGCGCACGGATTTCCCGTTGAAGGCGGGGCTGCCGACGCTGGAGCCGAAGATCCTCGAGCGCTGGCGCGACATCTCCCTCTACCGGCTGCAGCGCGAGCAGGCCAAGGGCAAGGACAAGTTCATCCTCCACGACGGCCCGCCCTACGCCAACGGCCATCTGCACATCGGCCACGCGCTTAACAAGATCCTCAAGGACGTCATCAATCGTTGCCAGCAGATGCTGGGCAAGGATGCCAACTACGTACCCGGCTGGGACTGCCACGGCCTTCCGATCGAATGGAAGATCGAGGAGAAATACCGCGACGCCGGCAGGGACAAGGATGGCGTGCCGATCGTCACGTTCCGCCAGGAATGCCGGGAGTTCGCCGACCACTGGATCGCGGTGCAGAAGGAGGAGTTCGTGCGCCTCGGCGTGGTCGGCGACTGGGACAAGCCGTACACGACCATGAGCTTCGCCGCCGAGGCGCAGATCGTGCGCGAGCTGATGAAGTTCGTCGACAACGGACTGCTCTATCGCGGCTCGAAGCCGGTGATGTGGTCGGTGGTCGAGAAGACGGCGCTGGCCGAGGCCGAGGTCGAATATGACGACTTCGTTTCCGACCAGGTGTGGGTGAAGTTTCCGATTAAAGGCGTTTCCCCCGAATTTAGATACCTGTCTGTTGATTTCGAAATGAATCCAGATACTGGTCAACAGGACAAGCTTGGAACTAAATCGCTAAACAAATTCGCCGCGGAAGAAGCGAATTTTTCTGAAGCATGGAAAGAGATTCAACAGGCTAATATCGTTATCTGGACGACAACGCCGTGGACGATTCCCGGCAACCGGGCGATCTGCTACTCGCCCAAGATCAATTACGGCCTTTACGAAGTGACGGACGCGCCGGTAGGCAACTGGACCAAGGCGGGCGAGACCCTGATCGTGGCGGATATGCTTGTCGCCGAGGTCATGAAGCAGGCACGCATTGCGTCCTATCGACGGGTTCGCGAAGTGTCCCAAGACATGCTCCGGCGTGTCACCTGCGCCCATCCGGTCAAGGCCCTCGGGTACAACTTCGACGTTCCGCTTCTCGAAGGCGAGCACGTCGCCGACGACGCCGGCTCGGGCTTCGTCCACACCGCGCCCGGCCATGGCCGCGAGGACTTCGAGGTGTGGACCGCCAACAAGGCGTTGCTGGAAAAGCTCGGCGTCGATCCGGCGATCCCCTACACGGTCGACGGCGACGGCTTCTTCACCGACGAGGCGCCCGGGTTCATCCGCCGGCGCGTCATCACCGACAAGGGCGAAAAGGGCGACGCCAACGAGGCGGTGATCGAGGCGCTGAAAAAGGCCAACGCGCTGATGGCGCGCGCCCGATTGAAGCACCAGTATCCGCACTCCTGGCGCTCGAAGAAGCCGGTCATCTTCCGCAACACGCCGCAATGGTTCATCGCCATGGACAAGCCCATCGAGGGCGCGTCCGGGAAACCCAAGCGCGGCGACACGCTGCGCGCCCGCGCGCTCGCGGCGATCAAGGCGACCCGTTGGGTGCCGCGCCAGGGCGAGGCGCGCATCACCGGCATGATCGAGAGCCGCCCGGACTGGGTGATCTCGCGCCAGCGCGCCTGGGGGGTGCCGATCGCCGTGTTCGTCCATGGTGAAACCGGGGCCGTGTTGAAAGACGCCGGGGTCAACCAGCGAATTGTCGAGGCATTCGAGAAGGAAGGCGCCGACGCCTGGTTCACCTCGGACCCGTCGCGGTTCCTGGGCAACGACCGCGATCCCGCGGACTACGAGAAGATCACCGACATCCTCGACGTGTGGTTCGAATCGGGCGCCACCCATTCGTTCGTGCTGGAGCCGCGCGACGACCTCGCGTGGCCGGCGTCGCTCTATCTCGAAGGCTCGGACCAGCACCGCGGCTGGTTCCATTCGTCCTTGCTGGAATCCTGCGGCAGCCGCGGCCGGGCGCCCTACGACGCGGTGCTGACCCACGGCTTCGTCATGGCCGAGGACGGCCAGAAGATGTCGAAGTCGCTCGGCAACATCGTGTCGCCGCAGGAAGTCGTCGGCAGCCACGGCGCCGACATATTGAGACTGTGGGTGGTCGGCTCCGACTATTCGAACGATCTGCGAATCGGGCCCGAGATTCTGAAAGCCTATGCCGAAATCTATAGGCGGCTGCGCAACACGCTGCGCTATCTGCTCGGCAACCTCGCCGATTTCTCCGAGGCCGAGCGCGTCGAGCCAAAAGACATGCCGGAGCTCGAGCGCTGGGTATTGCACCGCATCGTTGAAGTCGATCGTGTAATGCGCTCGGCTTGCGAACGTTATGAGTTCCATCCCTTCTTCAATTATCTACATATGTTCTGCGCCGTCGACCTGTCGGCGTTTTATTTCGACGTTCGCAAGGATTCGCTCTATTGCGACCGCTCCGATTCCGTGCGCCGCCGCGCCGCGCGCACGGTGCTGGATACGCTTTTCGATTGCCTGACCGCGTGGCTGGCGCCGTTCGTCTGCTTCACCGCCGAGGAGGCGTGGCTGGCACGCCATCCAACCCATCTCCCAGGGGGTGGCAAGGCGGAAGCGAGCGTGCACCTGCGCGCCTTCCCGGAAATTCCGCCGTCATGGCGCGACGACAAGCTGGCCGCCAAGTGGGAAACACTGCGCGACGTGCGCCGGGTGGTGACGGGGGCGCTCGAGATCGAGCGCGGCGCCAAGCGCATCGGCTCGTCGCTGGAGGCGGCGCCGGTCGTTTACACAGATTCGCAACATCAGAAGCTGTTCGACGGGCTCGACGCGGCCGAGCTGTTCATCACCTCAGGCGCACGCTTCACGGATTCGCCGCCGCCCGAGGGCGCGTTCACGCTTGCCGACGTGGCCGGTGTCGCCGTCCAGCCGGCGAAGGCGGCGGGCGCCAAGTGCGCGCGCTGCTGGCGGGTGCTGCCCGAGGTTGGCGACGATCCCGAATACCCGGGCACCTGTGGCCGCTGTGCGGACGCCGTCCGCCGCCGGCCGGCCAACGGCTGAGCGCGCCGATGCCCCCCCGCGACGGCAACCGCGATTGGGCCTCCCGCTTCCGGCCGTCGCCGATTGCGCTGAAGGGCCTGGCGCTGGCCGCGGCGGTGGTCGTCCTCGACCAGGCGAGCAAGTGGTGGATTCTCGCCGTCGTCATGCGGCCGCCGCGGGTGATCGAGGTGACGCCGTTCTTCAACCTGGTGATGGGCTGGAACCGCGGCGTCAGCTTCGGGCTGTTCAACTCCGATTCGCCGCTCAACGTCTGGCTGCTGCCGCTGGTGGTGGTGGCCATCACCGCGGCGCTGATGATGTGGCTGTGGCGGGCCGAGAGCCGGTGGCTCGGCTGGGGCCTCGGGCTGGTGATCGGCGGCGCCGTCGGCAACCTGGTGGACCGGCTGCGGTTCGGGGCGGTCGCCGACTTCCTTGACTTCCACGCCCTCGGCTGGCATTGGCCAGCGTTCAACGTCGCCGACAGCGGCATCACCGTCGGCGCCGCCATAATTCTGCTGGAATCCTTGTTTACAAGGGAAAAAAAGCCTTAAAATAAGGGCTTGGCATGACACGCAGCAGTTCCCGAATCAGTTCCGGCCGCAGCCGCTCGACGAGCCCGATCAACCGGACGGCGACGGCGTTGTGTGTCCTCGTTGCCGTGGCGCTGCTTTCCGGCTGCGAATCGATTCGCAAGACGTTCGGCGGCGAGAAGACCGGGCCCGACGAGTTTGCGGTCTATTCGCGGCCGCCGTTGAGCCTGCCCCCTGAATACTCGCTCCGCCCGCCGGCGCCCGGTGAGAAGCGCCCGCAGGACGTAACGCCGAAGGACATCGCCGCTACCGCCATCATCGGCAAGAACGCCAGGCTGCCGCGGGCACCGGCGGCGGTCGGCGGCAGCCCGGGGCTGGCGGCGCTGCTGCGCCATACCGGCGCCGCCAATGTCGATCACGGCATCCGCACCATCGTCGACCAGGAGACCTCGGTTCTCAGCCGCCAAGACCAGGCGTTCGTCGACAAGCTGATCTTCTGGGTCGACGAGAAGCCCGACCAGGGCACGGTCGTCGACGCCGAGAAGGAGCAGAAGCGTATCCAGGAGAACCAGGCACTCGGCAAGCCGATCACCGACGGCGAGACGCCGCAGATCAAGCGCAAGCGCGCCCGCAAGGGCATCCTGGACTTCTAGGCCGGAACCGCCCCGCGGCCGCCGACGTCCAAGGGCCGCCGAGTGGCCTTTTTTTTGTCTCAATCGCCCGATACCCTGTCGTCCTTATCCGATGGCGACTCCCAAGGAACCCACCGTGCCGATGACCCGACGACAATTCCCGAAAAGGTGCCCGCGCTTAAGACGGGTATTTTTTATGCTTGCGTTGGTGGCGCTGTTGCCCGTATTCGCCGGCCGCGTCGGGGCCGGGGTGTTCAACCCGGAGACGTTCGCGCTCGCGAACGGCATGATGGTGGTGGTGGTCCCCAACCACCGGGTGCCCGTGGTCACGCACATGGTGTGGTACAAGGTCGGCTCGGCCGACGAGGGACAGGGCGAATCCGGCATCGCGCATTTCCTCGAGCACCTGATGTTCAAGGGCACGCATAAGCGCGCGCCGGGGGAATTCTCCAAGATCCTGGCGCGCAACGGCGGCCGCGAGAATGCCTTCACCTCGACCGATTACACCGCCTATCACCAGACCATCGCCGTCGACCGGCTGGAGATGATCATGGAGATGGAAGCCGACCGCATGACCAACCTGGTGCTCGACGACAGGGTCGTGGAGACGGAGAAGCAGGTGGTGCTTGAGGAGCGCCGGAGCCGCACCGACAACAACCCGGGCGCCGTGCTGCAGGAGCAGGTCAACGCGGCGCTTTATCTCAACTACCCCTACCGTCGCCCGGTGATCGGCTGGGAGCACGAGATCCGGGCGCTGAACCGCGAGGCCGTGCTCAGGTTTTACAAGCGCTGGTACGCGCCCAACAACGCCGTCCTGGTGGTCGCCGGCGACATCACGGCGGCGAAACTGAAGCCGCTGGCGGAGAAATACTACGGCGCCATCCCGGCGGCGCCCGCCATCGCGCGCGAGCGGCCGAGCGAGCCGCCGCAGCGTGCGGCGCGGCGGGTCACCTACAGGGACGCACGGGTGCGCCAGCCGTCGTGGAGCCGTCACTTCCTGGCGCCGAGCCTGAAGGTGGGCGACATCCGGCACGCCTATCCTCTGGAGGTGCTGTCCGACATCCTCGGCGGCGCCTCCGGCCGGCTCTACCGCTCGCTGGTGGTGGACCGCAAGATCGCGGTCTCTGCGGGCAGCTCGTATGCCGCCGACGACCTGGGCCCCAGCCGCTTCGTCCTCTACGCCAGCCCGCAGCCCGGCGTCGGCATGGACAAGCTCGAGGAAAGCATGGAGACCGAGATCGCCAAGCTGTTCGCCGACGGCGTCACCGAATCGGAGGTGGCACGGGCCAAGAAACGGATGCGGGCGCAGGCCGTCTACGCCCGCGATTCGATGCGCACCGGCGCGCGCGTGCTCGGCGCGGCGCTGGCCAGTGGGCTCACCATCGACGACGTCGAGAAGTGGCCCGAACGCATCGGCGCCGTCACCGTCGAGCAGATCAACGCTGCGGCGCGCGCCGTGCTGCAGGATAGCCGCGCGGTGACGGCACTGCTGTTGCAGCAGCCGAAGAAGGAATAGGACCGGAGTGCCCGCGACGATGGCGAAGGTGCGTACCCTGCTGATGGCGCTCGTGCTGCTCGTTTTGGCGGCGGCGCCGGCGTTTGCCGCCGCCAAGATCGAGCGCGTGGTCTCGACCTCCGGCATCGAGGCTTGGCTGATCGAAGATCACACCAACCCTATCATCTCGATGCGGTTCGCGTTCCGCGGCGGCTCGGCGCTCGACCCGGCCGGCAAGGAGGGGCTCGCCAACATGGCGGCGGCGCTGCTGGACGAGGGCGCCGGCGAGCTCGACAGCAAGGCCTTCAGCGCCACCCTCGAGGACCTCTCCATCGGCCTCGACTTCCAGGCCGGGGTCGACACCTTCGGCGGCAACCTGAAGACCCTGGTCGACAACAAGGACACCGCCTTCCGCCTGCTCAGGCTGGCCATGACCGAGCCGCGCTTCGACGCCGAGCCGGTGGAGAGAGTCCGAAGCCAAATCCTGGTCGGCATCCGCCAGTCGGCGGAGGACCCGGACACGCTGGCCAGCCGCACGCTCTACAAGACGGTGTTCGCCGGGCATGCTTACGGCCGCCCCACCGACGGCACCGAAGTGAGCGTCAACGCGATCACAGTGGCCGACCTCAAGTCGTTCGTCGCCGGGCGGCTCGCCCGCGAGAATCTCTACATCGGCGTCGTCGGCGACATCACCCCGGCGGCGCTCGCCAAGGAGCTCGATGCCGTGTTCGGCAAGCTGCCGCCGAAGGCGAAGCCGTGGATGCTCACCCGCGTCGAGCCCGTCGGCGCCGGCCGCACCATCGTCGTCGAAAAGGCGGTGCCGCAGAGCGCCATCGTGTTCGCGGAGAAAGGCGTGATGCGCGCCGATCCCGACTTCTACGCGGCGTTCGTGATGAACCATATCCTCGGCAGCGGCGGCTTCACGTCGCGCCTTTACGACGCCATCCGCGAGAAACGGGGGCTCGCCTACGAAGTCCATTCCGGGCTGCAGCCGTTTGATTTCGCGGCGCTGATCACCGGCGGCGCCGGCACCGCCAACGCGCGCGTCGCCGACACGCTCCAGCTCTTGCGCCAGGAGTGGGCTAAGATGGCGGAAAAGGGCGTCACCCAGAAGGAGCTCGACGACGCCAAGACCTTCCTGACGGGCTCGTATCCGTTGCGCTTCCTGTCGTCCGACCGCATCGCCTCGATGCTGGTCGGCCTGCAGGTCGAGAACCTCGGCATCGACTACCCGGACCACCGCAACGGACTGATCGAGAAGGTGACCCTCGACGACGTCAATCGGCTGGCGAGGAAGCTCTTGGATCCGAAACGGTTGACCGTGGTCGTCGTCGGCAAGCCCGAGGGCGTGACGTCGAGCCCCTGAGTTCCGTCGCCGGCGGCGGCCGGGCGGCCCCTGGCTGGTGCCGGCGATCTTTGTTAAGGTGGCCGCTTCCCCCGGGTGGCGACGGAACCGGATTGATCCTTGGATGGCGTCTCTGAACAGCTCTCCCGCCTGGAAGGCGCTGAAGACCCACGCCGGAAAGACGGCGACGGCGCACCTGCGCCAGCTGTTCGCCGCCGATCCGAAGCGCTTCCGGCGGTTCTCGCTCGCCGTCGGGTCGCTGTTCCTCGATTATTCGAAAAACCGCATCACCCCCGAGACCCTGCGGCTGCTCATGCGGCTTGCCCGCGAGGCCGACATCGCTGGCTGGCGACGGCGCCTGTTCAAGGGCGAGGCGGTCAATGTGAGCGAGGGCCGCGCCGCCCTGCACGTGGCGTTGCGGGCGCGCCCGGGGGACCGCATCGGCGATAGG
>DASWGT010000046.1:0-4233 GCA_036393575.1 Rhodospirillales bacterium
TGAGCGCCGGAATCGGCTTGATCGAGACATGTCGACAGCCATAATCGGCGACTTTCGCCAGCGAATGACGTGGAAACACCTCGGATGACCCGTGCCAAGCGGCGAGCAAGGACTATCGCCATCGCCCTCGCCGCCGCCATCGCGGGCGGCGCCGCGTGGCCGGTGCACGGGTATTTCCAGGCCCACAGCTTCTTCCACGCCAGCGAGAAGTACCGCGAGTGGTTCCAGAACACCGTGTGGCTGGAGAACACCCGTGCCGCCGAGACGCGGGTGGGGATTCGCCGGCCCGACATCGCCACCGCCATCGGAGTCAAGTACCCGTACAAGGAACAGAAGTTCGTGATGACCGAGGCGAAGTGGCATGATTCGTCGACCGCCGTCGAGAAAGGCGATGCCGACTGGTACGACATCGAGATCGTCCGCCAGCGCGCCGAGATGGATGAACACCCGCCGGCAATGGATTTCCTGGCCTGGATGTACGAGAACGGCCACGGCGTCGACCGTGATTTTCGCAAGGCCTACATGTGGTACGAACGGGCCAAGCTGGCCGGCGAGGCGAAGATCCGCGGCACCCCCGCCAAGATTTTCACGCGCCTGTCGCCGCAGGAGAAATTCATGGCGCAGGTGCAATTGGCCGAAGACATCGAGCGCGCCAAGAAGAGCCCGAAGGGCCGCTACCAGAGCTTCGACACGGTGAACCTGCGGGTGCTCGAGCAGCAACGCGAGAGCTTGCAATCCGATGGCGATCAGCCGGCGTCTCCGGCCGCGGCGAAGGTGCGCAATTATCGCTGAGGCGCCGCGCCGCGCCCCAAGCGGGTATTCCTGAACTTCCACGCCCAGGCTTTGGCCTTGTCCTCGTTCACGGCGACGCCCATCAGTCCCTCCAGATGCACCCGGACCATCAGGTCGAGGGCCCCGAGGTGCCCATTGTCGGCGGCGCGCTCGGCCCACGCCACCGCCTGGCGCTCATCGGCGGCAACGCCGACCCCGTCGCGGTAAAAGCCGAAAAGGTCGAACATCGCGATCGCGTCGCCGAGCCCGGCCGCCTTGCGGGTCACCCGGACGGCATCGGCGGCACGCCCCAATTGCAGGTAGACCACCGCCGACGACCGGTAGGCCGTGATGTCGTCGGGGTTCAGCCGCATCACCGTTTCCATCGGCTCCACCGCCTCGACATAGCGGCGCACGAAGCCTAATGCGCCGCCGAGATCGGCTTGCGCCTGCGCATCGTCGGGATGGGCGGCGGCGATCGTCTGGTAAACCTCGACCGCGGAATCGAAATCGCCGATGGCTATGAAACTCTTCGCCAGGTCGCGCTGGACCGCGACGTTGCCCGGATTCGTCCGCGCCGCCTCCTGGCAGACAACGATGCCGCCATTCTCGGCAAGGAGCGCACACAGCGCCGCCCTGTCCGCCGGCGCCACGTCTGGCCCGCCGGAGCCGGCGAAGGCCGCCTGCCACAGCAACGTCAACAGGACTAATCCGATGATCGCGGCGCGAGGTTGCACGGTTCCGCCGCCCGCCCGTTCCCGGCCAACCCGGGGATCAGGCCTTTGCCTTGCTGCCGCCGTGACAGGGCGGCGAGGCGAGGGTCTTGCCGCCGCGGCGCCGCCACTCTGCGGCGGTCAGCGTTTCCATGCTGAGCGCGTGAATTCGGTCCTTCAGCTCGGCGGCGAGCAAACGATTGACCTTCTGATGTCTTTGCACCAGCGACAGGTTGTCGAACGCGTCGGACACGATGACCAGCTTGAAATGCGACTCCGAGCCCGGCGGCACGCTGTGCATGTAGCTTTCGTTGACGACCTCGAGATGGCTCGGTTTCAGCGAGGCGCTGATTTTGTTCTCGATGGTGTGTTGCATGGTCACGGGCGTTCTCCTGTCGCGGCCGCTGCGAATCTTCGCCAGCCAACAAAGTAACATAACCCGGCGGGGGCGGCGAACCGTTGCGGGATGCCCGCCGCCCGCCGTCCGCGAGCGTGTTCTCGATGTATGAACGGGAACGCCGCCGGGCAAGGGCAGGCGGCCGGTTTTCAGCCGCCGCGGCGGCACCGCGAGGGTGCCGTCGGGCGCCGAAACCGGGCCCGAAAACGGGACAACGGCCGCTTGCCCTGGGCGGTCATTGGCGGTATTCATTCCCCCGACGTTGGGAGTCTCGTGAGGACGCGATGAGACGAGCGTCCAGCTGGGCGGAGACCTGAGTTTCCCCACTTCTGCGGATGACGTTCGAGGAAGACGCCCAAGGATGACGCCGTCTTGGTCAAGATCGCATCGGGGGATTTCGACTGTCCGCCCGTGGTTGTTGGACCAGGGGCGGTGTGCGCATTGCCGGCGCGTACGCACGCAGGAGACCCATCGATGACCGCTGCCCAACCCGCCACGGCCATGAAAACTTCCCCCGCGAGTTCGGTCAGCCACGCCGAGATGGCTAACGCCATCCGCTTCCTTGCTGCCGACGCGGTCGAGAAGGCGAATTCCGGCCATCCGGGGATGCCGATGGGCATGGCCGACGCGGCCACCGTGCTGTTTTCGCGCTTCCTCAAGTTCGACCCGGCAGAGCCGGACTGGCACGACCGCGACCGCTTCGTGCTGTCGGCCGGCCATGGTTCGATGCTGCTCTACGCGCTCCTGTATCTCACCGGCTACGCCGACATGACCATCGACGAAATCAGGAATTTCCGCCAGCTCGGCTCGCGCACCCCCGGCCATCCCGAGTACGGCCACGCCGCCGGCATCGAGACCACCACCGGCCCGCTGGGGCAGGGGCTGGCCAACGCCGTCGGCATGGCGCTCGCGGAAAGGCTGCTCAACGCCCGCTTCGGCGACAAACTGGTCGACCATTACACCTACGCCGTCGCCGGCGACGGCTGCCTGATGGAAGGCGTCAGCCACGAGGCCATCTCGCTCGCCGGGCACCTGAAGCTCGGCCGCCTGATCGTGCTGTTCGACGACAACCACGTTAGCATCGACGGCCCGACCTCGCTGGCCGTCGGCGACGATCAGCCGGCGCGCTTCAAGGCGTGCGGTTGGCACGTGCAGGCGGTCGATGGCCACGACCCGGAAGCCGTCGCCCAGGCCATCGAAAAGGCCCGAAAAACCAAGGAACCGTCGCTGATCGCGTGTCGCACGGTGATCGGCTTCGGCGCGCCGAAGAAAGCCGGCACCGCCGCCACCCACGGCGCGCCGCTCGGCGCCGACGAGGTTGCCGGCGCCCGCGCCAAGCTGGGTTGGCCGCACGCACCGTTCGTGGTGCCGCCGGAAATTCTCGTGGCGTGGCGGCGCGTCGGCGGCCGCGGGCGGCCTGAGCGCGAGGCGTGGCAGGCGCGGCTGAAGGCGGCGGCCAAGGACGTGCGCGCCGAGTTCGAGCGCCGCATGCGGGGTGCGCTCGCCGATGGCTGGCGGAAGGCGCTGATCGAGCACAAGTGCAAGGTCGCCGCCGAGGCGCCGAAGTGGGCGACCCGCAAGGCCTCGGGCGAGGCCCTGGAGGTGCTGACGGCGGCCATTCCGGAGCTGCTCGGCGGCTCCGCCGACCTGACCGGCTCGGTCAACACCAAGACGGCGGCGACCAAACCCGTCACGGCGGGCGATTTCGGCGGCCGCTATTTGCATTACGGGGTGCGGGAGCACGCCATGGCGGCGGCAATGAACGGCATTGCGCTGCACGGCGGCCTGATCCCCTACGGCGGCACGTTCCTGGTATTCGCCGACTACATGCGCCCGGCGATGCGGCTGTCGGCGCTGATGGGGCAGCGGGTGATCTACGTGCTGACCCACGATTCGATCGGGCTCGGCGAGGACGGCCCGACCCACCAGGCGGTGGAGACCCTGGCCGGCTTGCGGGCATTGCCGAATTTCCACGTTTACCGGCCGGCGGACGCGGTCGAGACCGCCGAATGCTGGGCGCTGGCGCTGGAGCGCGCCAACGGGCCGTCCGGGCTGGTGCTGACCCGCCAGGGCGTGCCGGCGGTGCGCACCCGGCACACCGACGACAACCTGTGCGCCAAGGGCGCCTATCTGCTGGCCGAGGCCGAGGGGGGCGCCCGCCGGGCGACCATCCTGGCCACCGGCTCGGAGGTTTCGATCGCGCTGGAGGCTCGCAAGCGCCTGGCCGCCGAGGGCATCCGCGCTGCCGTCGTGTCGATGCCGTGCTGGGAGCTGTTCGACGACCAGGACGACGCCTACAAGGCCCAGGTGCTGGGCGACGGCGGCGCCCGCGTCGCCGTCGAAGCGGCGGTG
>DASWGT010000047.1:0-3321 GCA_036393575.1 Rhodospirillales bacterium
CCGGCGGCCGCGTGTTCGCCAGCCCGCTCGCTCGGCGGCTCGCCAAGCAGAACAACATGGATCTGGCGCGGATTTCCGGCTCCGGCCCGCGCGGCCGCGTCGTCAAGCGCGACATCGAGGCGGCGGTGGCAGGCGGCGGCGCCCGCATGGTACCGGCGGCGACCGCGGCTCAAGCGGCGGCGCCGATCGCGGTGTCGGCGGAGGGCCTGCCGCCGTACCAAGAGATCCCCAACTCCAACGTCCGCAAGGTGGTGGCCCGCCGGCTCACCGAGGCCAAGCAGACGATCCCGCACTTCTACCTCACCATCGATTGCGAGATCGACAGGCTGCTCGCCTTGCGCAAGGAGCTCAACGACGCGGCGCCGGAAGGCGCGGGCAACTACAAGCTGTCGGTCAACGACTTCGTCATCCGCGCCGTGGCGCTCGCGTTGGGGCGCGTGCCGACGGCCAACGCCATGTGGACCGACGCCGCGATCCGGCGCTTCGAGCGCGCCGACATCTCGGTCGCGGTTGCTATCGAGGGCGGGCTGATCACGCCGGTAGTGCGCGCCGCCGCGTTGAAGGGCATCGTCGCCATCTCCGACGAGATGAAAGGGCTGGCGGCGAAGGCACGCGCCGGCAAGCTGAAGCCCGAGGAATACCAGGGCGGCACCTTCACCATCTCGAATTTGGGCATGTACGGCATCAAGACGTTCGCCGCCATCATCAACCCGCCGCAGGGCTGCATCCTCGCCGTCGGCGCCGGCGAGCAGCGCGCCGTGGTCAAGGACGGCCAACTCGCCGTGGCGACGCTGATGAGCTGCACGCTGGCGGTCGATCACCGGGTGGTCGACGGCGCCGTCGGGGCGGAGTTCCTGGCCGCGTTCAAGAAGCTGATCGAAGCCCCCGCCACCATCCTGCTGTAAGGAGCGCGTCATGGCCGACACCAACTACGACGTCATCGTCATCGGCGGCGGGCCGGGCGGCTACGTCGCCGCCATCCGCGCCGCGCAGCTCGGCATGAAGGTGTGCGTGGTCGAGAAGAAACATCTCGGCGGCATTTGTCTCAACTGGGGCTGCATCCCGACCAAGGCGTTGCTGCGCTCGTCCGAGATCCTGCACTACATGGCCCATGCCGACGCCTACGGTTTGCACGCCAGGGACGTCGGCTACGACCTCGCCAAGGTGGTCAAGCGCTCGCGCGACGTCTCCGGCCAACTCAACAAGGGCGTCGGCTTCCTGCTGAAGAAGAACAAGGTGACGGTGGTCGACGGCGAGGCGAAGCTGGCGGGCGACGGCAAGGTCGCCGTCAGCAAGGACGGCAAGGCGCTGCCGACGCTCTCCGCCAAGCACATTATCATCGCCACCGGCGCCCGGCCCCGGGCGCTGCCGGGGCTGGAACCCGACGGCAAGCTGGTGTGGACGTATTTCGAGGCGCTGGTGCCGGACGTGATGCCGAAATCGCTGTTGGTGATCGGCTCCGGCGCCATCGGCATCGAGTTCGCGAGCTTCTTCCGCACGCTCGGCTCCGCGGTCACGGTGGTCGAGATCCTGCCGCAGATCCTGCCGGTGGAGGACGCCGAGATCGCCGCCCACGCCCGAAAGCAGTTCGAGAAGCAGGGCATGAAGATCATGACCGGCGCCAAGGTGGTGTCGCTGAAAAAGGGCAAGGACACCGTCACCTGCGGAATCGTCGACAACAAGGGCAAGAACTCCGAGATCACGGTCGACCGGGTGATCTCGGCGGTCGGCGTCGTCGGCAACATCGAGGGTTTGGGTCTCGAGCACACCAAGGTCAAGACCGACCGGGGCTGCATCGTCGCCGACGAGTATTCGGCTACCCGCGAGCCCGGCGTCTACGCCATCGGCGACGTCGCCGGGCCGCCGATGCTGGCCCACAAGGCCGAACACGAGGGCGTCATCTGCGTCGAAAAGATCAAGGGCCTGCATCCGCACCCGCTGAACAAGCTGCAGGTGCCGGGCTGCACCTACTGCCAGCCGCAGGTGGCGAGCGTCGGCCTGACCGAGGCCAAGGCGAAAGAGAAGGGCCATCAGGTCAAGGTCGGCCGCTTCCCGTTCATCGGCAACGGCAAGGCGATCGCGCTCGGCGAGCCGGATGGGCTGGTCAAGACCGTATTCGACGGCAAGACCGGCCAGCTTCTCGGCGCCCACATGGTCGGCGCCGAGGTCACCGAGCTGATCCAGGGCTTCGTTGTCGCCATGAACCTGGAGACCACCGAGGAAGAGCTGATGCACGCCATCTTCCCGCACCCGACGCTGAGCGAGATGATGCACGAATCCGTGCTCGATGCGTATGGTCGCGCCATCCACATCTGATGGGCGGCGGGCATGACCATTACCATCCGCGATCTGGCGGCCGACGACGAGGAGGCGTGGCGGGCGCTGTGGCGGGGATATTGCGACTTCTATGAAACCAGGATCCCGGGGTCGGTCACCGACGCCACGTGGCGCCGCCTGATGGACGCCGACTCGCCGATGTTCGGGCTGGTCGCCTGCGGCGGCGCCGGTGCCGGCCCGGTGCCCGGTCCAGTAATCGGCATCGTCAACTGCGTGCTGCACCCGGTGACCTGGAGCGAGAAGCCGACGTGCTATCTGGAGGACCTTTTCATCGCCCCCGAGGCGAGACGGCACGGCGCCGGCCGCGCCTTGATCCAGGCGGTGCTGGACCGCGGCCAGCAGATGGGCTGGTACCGGGTATACTGGATGACCAAGGTCGACAATCGCGTGGCGCGCGCCCTCTACGACAAACTCGCCGGCAAGACCGACTGGGTGCGCTACCACGTGGCGCTGGGCAAGTCGCCTTGACCGGCGCCGGCAACGGGATCATCTGTAGGCCATGAGCAACGTCCGTCACCTCCGGCACCCCGAGAAGGCGCGCAAGCCCCTCAACCCGGTGGTGCGCAAGCCGGACTGGATTCGCGTCAAGGCGCCGACGTCGGAGGGCTACGCCGCGACCCGGCGGCTGATGCGCGAGCGCAACCTGCACACCGTGTGCGAGGAAGCGGCGTGCCCGAACATCGGCGAGTGCTGGTCGCGCAAGCACGCGACCGTGATGATCCTCGGCGACATCTGCACCCGGGCGTGCGCGTTCTGCAATGTCGCCACCGGCAAGCCGCGCGCCGTCGATCCGATGGAGCCGGAGAACCTGGCGATCTCGGTCGCCGAGATGGGCATGCGGCACCTGGTGATCACCTCGGTCGACCGCGACGACCTCGCGGACGGCGGCGCCGACCAGTTCGTCCAATGCATCCGCCGCATCCGCGACACCGCGCCCGAGACCACCATCGAGGTGCTGACCCCCGATTTCCGCGGCAAGCCGGG
>DASWGT010000048.1:0-12888 GCA_036393575.1 Rhodospirillales bacterium
GCGGCGACGATCTTGAGAGGGCGGCCCATGGGGCCGTCAGTTCACGGTCTTGAAAACCAGCGACGCGTTGGTACCGCCGAAGCCGAACGAGTTCGAGAGCACCATCTTGATCGGCGCCTCCTTGGCCTGGTGCGGCACCAAGTCGATCGTGCTTTCGACCGACGGGTTGTTCAGGTTTAGCGTCGGCGGCACCACGCCATCGCGCATCGCCAAGATCGAGAAGATCGCCTCGACCGAGCCGGCGGCGCCGAGCAGGTGCCCGATCGCCGACTTGGTGGACGACATCTTGAGCCCGTTGGCGGACTTGCCGAACACCCGCTGCACGGCGCGGAGCTCGATCTCGTCGCCGAGCGGCGTCGAGGTGCCGTGGGCGTTGATGTAGTCGATGTCCTCGGGGTTCGCCTGGGCGCGCTTGAGCGCCGCCTCCATGCACCGCTGCGCGCCGTTGCCGTCCTCAGCCGGCGCCGTGATGTGGTGGGCGTCGCCGGACATGCCGTAGCCGACCACCTCGGCCAGGATTTTGGCGCCGCGTTTCCTGGCGTGCTCGAGCTCCTCGAGCACCAGCGCGCCAGCGCCGTCACCCATGACGAAGCCGTCGCGGTCCTTATCCCACGGCCGCGACGCCTTCTCGGGGGTGTCATTGAAGTGGGTGGAAAGCGCGCGCGCGGCGCAGAACCCGGCTACGCCCAGCCGGCACACGGCTGCTTCGGCGCCGCCGGCGATCATCACGTCGGCGTCGTCCCACATGATGATGCGCGCCGCGTCGCCGATGGCGTGCGCCCCGGTTGAGCACGCCGTCACCACCGAGTGGTTCGGCCCCTTGAAGCCGTAGCGGATCGAGACGTGGCCGGACACCAGGTTGATGAGGCTGGCCGGGATGAAGAACGGACTGACGCGCCGGGCGTTGCCGCTTTCGACCATCACGGCGGTCTGTGCGATCTCGTTGAGGCCGCCGATACCGGAGCCGATCAGCACGCCAGTGCGGACGCGGTCCTCTTCGCGGTCGGGCTTCCAGCCCGAATCCTCGACCGCCTGCACGGCGGCCACCAGCCCGTAGACGATGAAGTTGTCCATGCGGCGCTGGTCCTTGGGCGTGATCCAGTCGTCCGCGTTGAACAGCCCTGCCTTGGTCTCGCCCGCTGGCACCTGGCCGGCAATCTTGGCCGGCAGGTCGCTGACGTCAAAGGCTTGGATGGCGCGAATGCCCGATTTGCCGGCGAGGATGTTTTCCCAGGTCGCGGCCACCCCGCAACCAAGGGGCGTGACGAGGCCCAAGCCGGTGACGACCACTCGTCTCATGTCAATCCGCGTATTTCGCCGACGTTACGAACCCCTGGTGGGGGTGGCGCCGGGAGGGCGGAAGCACCCGGCCCTGCTGTTAATGACCTAAGAGGCGTGGGTCTCGATGAACTTGATCGCGTCTTTGATGGTGAGAATCTTCTCGGCTTCCTCGTCCGGGATTTCACAGCCGAATTCTTCTTCGAAAGCCATCACCAGTTCCACGGTATCCAGGCTGTCGGCACCCAGATCGTCGATGAAGCTCGCGTTCTCGACCACCTTGGATTCTTCGACCCCCAGGTGCTCCAGAACGATCTTTTTCACACGCTCGGCAACGTCACTCATAGTCTTGATCCTCGACTTTCTCGGTTATGAATCCCCTCGCTCCGGGTGCCCCCAGGGGCCGCCATCGCTTCATGGGCGGCCAAAAAAGAGCCGCTACCTAACACACTTTAGCAGCCTTGGCCAGCGCCCTCCCCGATCGATTTCGGGCGCCGCCGCCGGCCCCGGGCGGCGGCCTTTCGTGGCCCCGGCCATCGGCTCATATCATCGCCATTCCGCCATTCACATGCAAGGTTTGACCGGTTACGTAAGCCGCCTCGTCGCTGGCCAAAAACACGCACGCCGCGGCCACATCCTCGGGCTCGCCCAGACGCCCACAGGGGATGCGCCCCGTCAGCTCCGCCTTCTGGACGTCGGTAAGCGAAGCGGTCATGGCGGTGGCGATGAACCCCGGCGCGACGCAGTTGATGGTGATGCCGCGGCTCGCTACCTCCTGCGCCAGCGCCTTCGAGAAACCGATCATGCCGGCCTTCGAGGCGGCGTAGTTGGCCTGCCCGGGATTGCCGGTGATGCCGACCACCGAGGTGATGCCGATGATCCGCCCCCAGCGCTTCTTCATCATGCCCCTTAGGCACACCCGCGCCAGCCGGAAGCCGGCGGTCAAGTTGACATCGAGCACGGTCTGCCAGTCCTCGTCCTTCATCCGCAGCGCGAGTGCGTCGCGGGTGAGCCCGGCGTTGTTGATAAGGATGTCGACGCCGCCGAGGGCGGCCGACGCATTTTTGGCGAGCGCCTCGGCGCCGGCAGCAGTCTTCAGATCGGCCGGCACCACGAAGGCGCCCGCTCCGAGCTTCTTGGCCAACGCGTCGAGAGCGTCGGCGCGGGTACCCGACAGCGCCACCTTGGCGCCTTGCGCGAACAGCGCGCGCGCGATCGCGCCGCCGATGCCGCCCGATGCGCCAGTGATGAGCGCGCCCTTGTCTTTGAGATCGAACATGGCGGTTCCCCTAGAGTGTCTTCAGAAATTCCTCGATCGTCTCGGGCGTGCCGACGGAGACGCAGTCAAGATCACCGTCGATGCGCTTGCACAGCCCGGCCAGCACCCGGCCGGCGCCGATCTCGACGATATGCGTCACGCCATGCTCCTTCATATAAAGCACGCTTTCGCGCCAGCGCACGACGCCGGTCACCTGCTCGACCAACAGCCGCCGGATTTCGGCCGGCGCCGTCACCGGCTGCGCGGTGACGTTGGCGACCAGCGGCACCGCCAGCGGCGACATCGCCACCTTGGCCAGGGCATCCGCCATCGCGTCGGCGGCCGGCGCCATCAGCGCGCAGTGGAACGGCGCGCTCACCGGTAGCATGATCGCCCGCTTGGCGCCCTTCGACTTGGCGATGTCGACGGCGCGGGCGACGGCGCCGGCGCTGCCGGAAACCACCACCTGGCCCGGCGCGTTGTCGTTGGCGGCTTGGCACACCTCGCCCAAGGCCGCCTCCTTGGCGACCGCGTCGGCGGCGTCGAGGTCGAGCCCCATCAGCGCCGCCATCGCGCCTTGGCCCACCGGCACCGCCTGCTGCATGGCGCGTCCGCGGATCTTCAGGAGTCTCGCCGTGTCGGCGAGGCCGAGGCTGCCGCCGGCGGCAAGCGCCGAATACTCGCCGAGCGAATGGCCGGCGAGATAGGCCGCCGACGCCGCCAGATTCAGACCGCCGTCGCGCGCCAGCACCCGCATCACGGCGAGTGACACCGCCATGATCGCCGGTTGGGCGTTCTCGGTGAGCGTGAGTTCGTCCTCGGGCCCCTCGAACATCAGTTTCGACAGCTTCTGGCCGAGGGTGTCGTCGATTTCCTCGAACACCTCGCAAGCGGCCGGGAAGGCCGCCGCTACCTCGCGGCCCATGCCGACCGCCTGGCTGGCCTGGCCGGGAAACACGAACGCGTGGGACATCGCCGATGCCACCCCTTTTTCCGCCACTTGGTCCTACCCCCTGGTTCAACGCCGGGGTCCTGCCTTCGCCGCCACTTTAAGGGGCGTCGCGGCAAAGCGCCACCGCCTCCATCGCCGAGGTCATGAGAGGCCGGGGCGCGGCTTGCCTCATCTTTGCAAATGTGTATAGTGCGCCGGCTTTGACATAGCTTCCTGCCGGGCCCGGTCCGGCTATGCCCGCCAACGTCAACGCGGGCTGAGACAATCCGAAGGGAGACCATAACGTGCCTTTCTACGAAAGCGTGTTCATCGCGCGCCAAGACGTTTCCCCGGCCCAGGTCGACGGCCTGACCGAAAGCTTCGAAAAAGTCATCACCGACATGGGCGGCTCCGTGCCGAAGAAGGAGTCGTGGGGTCTTCGCACGCTCGCCTACAAGATCAAGAAGAACCGCAAGGGCTACTACGTGCTCCTCAACATCGACGCGCCGCCGGCGGCGATTACCGAGATGGAGCGCCAGATGCGCATCAACGAGGACGTCATCCGAATTTTGACGACCCGGGTCGATGCGCTGGAGGAAGGCCCGTCGGCGGTGTTGCGCAACAAGGACCGCGGCGACGAGCGCGGCGGGCGCCGTGGCGGCCGCGACGATCGCCGACCGCGCGATGATCGGCGTCCCCGCGACGGGGGGCGCGACGACCGCCGCCCACGCGATCACCGCATGCCGCCCGCCGAGGTGAAGAACGGCGGCGGCGCGGAAAAGGCCGAGGGAGGCGATGCATGAGCTTCGCGCGTGGTGGTGGTGGCGGTGATCGCGCGGGCGGCGGACCGCGGCGGCCTTCGTTCTTCCGGCGCCGGAAATCGTGTCCTTTCTCGGGCGCGAACGCACCGAAGATCGACTACAAGGACATCAGGCTGCTGTCGCGGTTCACTTCCGAGCGCGGCAAGATCGTACCCAGCCGCATCACCGCCGTGTCGGCCAAGAAACAACGGGAACTGGCGCGCGCGATCAAGAGGGCGCGGTTCCTCGCCTTGATGCCGTTTCTCATAAAGTAATGTTCGGGTTGATGGGCGGTGCCGCGGTGCCAGGCCGGCCAGGCCAACGGGCGGCGCCAGGAGAAGGCGATGTCCAAGCAAACGCTGTTTGCCATTGGCGCCGGCGTCCTCAGTGCCGTTTCCGCGCTCGCCTTCCTGAGCCGCGCGCCGGGCTCGCTGATCGTCGTCTATCTGGCGTCGCTGCCGCTGTTCATGGCGGGCCTCGCGATGGGACCGCGGGCGGTTGCGATCGCGGCTGCCGTTGGCTTCATGACCGCGGGCTTGTTCGGCGGCGCCTTCATCGCCGGCGTGTTCGGCCTGATGCAGGCGCTTCCCGCCTGGCTGCTGGTCAAGCAGGCGCTGCTGCAGCGGCCGGCCGGCTCCGGCGGCCAAGCCGAATGGTACCCGATCGGCGAGGCGCTGAGCTGGTTGACGCTGCTGGCGGCGGCGTTGCTGGTGATCGTCGCCGTCACCAATATCGGCGGCGAACGCAGTTTCTCGGGCATGGTTTCCGACAAGCTCGACTACATCTTGCGCGCCATGGCTCCGCATCTCGGCGACGGCCATCGCGCCCGCACAGTGGCCGTCATGGCGCCGCTGTTCCCGGGCGCGGTCGGCGGCTCGTGGCTGATCATGAGCGTCGTCAACGCGGCGCTGGCGCAGGCAATCCTGGTGCGCATGAAGCGCAACCTCAGGCCGACGCCGGCCTACGCCGAAACGACCCTGCCGCAATGGGTTTCGTGGCCCCTGGTCGGCGCAGCCGCATTGGCGTTGATCGGATCGGGGGATTTGCAGTATACGGGGCGCAACCTGGCGATGGTGCTGGCGGTCCCGTTTTTCTTCGTCGGGCTCGCCGTGGTGCACACGCTAGCCCGCCGGGTGGCTTACAAGGGCCTGATTCTGGCGGCGTTCTACCTGGTGCTGGTGCTGTCGGGTTGGGCGATGGTGGCGGTCGCCAGCTTCGGCGTCGTCGATCAATGGTTCGGATTGCGTCATCGCTTCGCCGGTCCACCGGTTGGCGGGCCGCCGGCAACCACCGAATGAGAGCCTGAGCTGGGTTCAAGGAGCATCGAACGATGGAAGTCATTTTGTTGGAACGGATCGAAAAGCTCGGTCAAATGGGCGACGTGGTTAACGTGAGGGCCGGATACGCCCGCAACTTCCTGTTGCCCCAGAAGAAGGCGCTGCGCGCCACCGAGGAGAACAAGAAACAGTTCGAGGCGAAGCGTGCCCAGCTCGAGGCCACCAACCTAGAGCACCGCACCGAGGCCGAAAAGGTGGGCGAGAAGCTGAACGGGCTGATGGTGTTCATCGTCCGCCAGGCCGGCGATGCCGGGCAGCTTTACGGCTCCGTCAACGCCCGCGACATCGCCGTTGCCGTCTCGGAGGCCGGCGTCGCCATCACCCGCCAGCAGGTCGGGTTGCAGAACCCAATCAAGGCACTCGGCCTTTATCCAGTGCGTGTCCTGCTGCATCCGGAAGTGGCCGTAACCGTGACTGCCAACGTCGCCCGCTCCGAAGAGGAGGCAAAGGTCCAGGCCAAGACCGGCAAGGCGGTGCTGACCGGCGCCGCCGCCGAAGCCGCCGAAGAACCCGCTCGGCCGCGCAAGGGCAAGCAAGCCGAGGCCGCCGAGGCCGAGGCGGCCGAACTGGCGGCCAAGTTCTTCGAGGAAGGCGCCGGCCCGAAAACCGAGGCCGAGGCTGAAGATGCCGCCGGCAAGGACGCCGCGGCCGAAGAAGCCCGCCAAGCCGGCGCGGAAAAGCCGGCCAAGAAGGGCAAGAAATCGAAATAAATTAGCGTTTGCCTGCGCCATCGGGACAGCGCGCCCTCGCCGGCGCGCCGTCCTTTGTGCCCTTTTATTTTTGCTTCCCGTGCGCCCGCGGTTGTATCCTCAAGCGCAAGATTGCTTGCGATAAAGCTGCGCCGACATCGGCAATCGGGTGGACCCCAATGGTCCGCCGCCGGGAAAGGGGTTGCAGGCAATGCTGGTAGCGCGCCTGCTCGATCATCTGGTTTCGGTAGGGTCGCTGACGGTCATCGACGCCGACGGCAACACCCACCTGTTCCGCGGGACTGCGGGTCCCGCGGTCACCGTGCGCCTACACGACAGGGCCCTTCATCGCCGGCTATTCTTCGATCCATCGCTCGGCTTCGGTGAGGCCTATATGGACGGCCGGGTCAGCATCGTCGATTCCGACGTTTACGGCCTTCTGGAGCTGATCGGCATCAATCTGGAGGCGCTCGGCCGTTCCGGTCTCCACGGCTGGAAGAAATGGCTGTATCGGTTGCTCCGGCGGGTGCGGCAGTTCAACCCGGTCGGCCGGGCGCGCGTCAACGCCGCCCACCACTACGACCTGACCGGCGCCCTGTACGAGTTGTTCCTGGATTCCGACAAGCAGTACTCGTGCGCGTATTTCACCGAGCCCGGCATCAGCCTCGAGCGGGCGCAAGCCGAAAAGAAGCGCTTGATCGCCGCCAAGCTGCTGCTCAAACCGGGGATGACGGTGCTCGACATCGGCTGTGGCTGGGGCGGGCTGGCGTTTTACCTGGCCAAGGAATTCGGCGTCGACGTGACCGGCCTGACGCTGTCGGCCGAGCAGCAGAAGACGGCCGAGGAGCGGGCCCGCGAGCAGGGCCTCGCCGACTGTGTGCGCTTCCACCTTCGCGACTACCGGGAGCAGACCGGTGCCTTCGACCGCATCGTCTCGGTCGGCATGTTCGAGCACGTGGGTATCGACCACTACAATCGCTATTTCTCGCAGATCCATGATCTGCTGAAGCCGGACGGCGTGGCGCTGTTGCACACCATCGGTCGCCTCGACGGGCCCGGAGTCACCGACCCGTGGATCGACCGCTATATCTTCCCGCGCGGTTACATTCCGGCGCTTAGCGAGGTCATGCCGGCGATCGAGAAGAACCGGCTGTGGACCACCGACGTCGAGGTACTGCGCCTGCACTACGCCGAGACGCTCCGCCATTGGCGCCGGCGGTTCGCGCGCAACCGCGACAAGGCCAAGGCGCTCTACGATGAGCGGTTCTGCCGCATGTGGGAATACTATCTAGCGGTCAGCGAGGTGTCGTTCCGCCATCTCGCCACCACCGTGTTCCAAATCCAGCTGGCGCGCCGCCAGGACGCGGTACCGCTGACCCGCGACTACATCTTCGGCGCCGACGATGCCCACGCCAACAAGACCGTCCGGCGGCACGGTTCGCGCGCCGCCTGAGCGGACGGTTCGCCGCGTCCGCTGGCGACGATTTTATTCCGTCACTGCCCCGACTCGACATCCCGTTTCGCGCCGGCAAGGAACGCAGTCAAATTTTTTGCCGAGTCCGACGAGCGCTGAGTTTCCGCGACGTTTCGATCGCCGCCTTGCCGCCGGCCTGATCGAACCCGACAATGATTTTATCCCCGATATCCTCGTTGTGAGTCGGTAGCAGCAATGTCGGATTTTTTTTAGGGTTCGCGCGATGGCAACGACGACGGCAATCAATTCCAGCGGGGGGGCCGCCACGGAACGAAACGCCGACGCCGCCCGGGCGACCGGAAGCGGCCAGCCGTTCCGCACCATGCCCCACCACGTCGAGGCGGAGAAATCGCTGCTCGGCGCCATCTTTGTCAACAATCGCGCCTTCGAGACGGTATCGGAGTTCCTGAAGCCCCAGCACTTCGCCTACGCACCGCACGGCCGCATCTTCGAGGCCTCGGCGAAGCTGATCGAGCGTGGCCAGATCGCCGACCCGGTGACGCTTCGGCGCTTTTTCGAGGCCGACGAGGGGCTGGCCGACATCGGCGGCCCGGCCTACCTGGCGGAACTGGCGGCCTCGGCGGTCACCGTCATCAACGCCGGCGAGTACGGCCGTCTCGTCTATGATCTCTATCTCAAGCGCGAGTTGATCGCGCTCGGCGAGGATGTGGTCAACCGTGCCTACGGCGGCGAGGTCGATGAAACCGCCACGGACCAGATCGAGAGGGCCGAGCAGAGCCTCTACGACCTCGCCGTCACCGGCGAATACGAGGGCGGCTTCATGCCGTTCAAGGACGCCGTCGTGTCGGCCATCGACATGGCGAAAGCCGCCCACGAACGCGAAGGCGGGCTGGCGGGCGTCGCCACCGGCTTCGCCGAAATCGACAAGCTCCTCGGCGGCCTGCACAAGTCGGACCTGGTGATCCTGGCCGGCCGCCCGGCGATGGGCAAGACGGCGCTCGCCACCAACATCGCCTACAACGCCGCCTACAACTACAGCCATACCGAGGGCCGCGAGGGCGCGGTGGTCGGATTCTTCTCGCTGGAAATGTCGGCCGAGCAGCTGGCCAGCCGCATCCTCTCGGAACAATCCAACATCTCGTCCGACCGCATGCGCAAGGGCGAGCTCTCCAACGACGAGTTCGGCCGCCTCGCCGCCGCCAGCCAGACGCTGCACAACATCCCGATCTTCATCGATGACACGCCGGCGCTCACCGTCAGCGCGCTGCGCACCCGCGCCAGACGTTTGAAGAGGCAGCACAACCTCGGCCTGGTCGTGGTCGATTACCTGCAGCTGATCTCGGCGGTCGCGACGTCGCGCAACGACGGCCGCGTGCAGGAGGTGTCCGAGATCACCCGCGGCCTCAAGACTCTCGCCAAGGAGCTGAACGTGCCGGTACTGGCGCTCAGTCAGCTCAGCCGCGCCGTCGAGCAGCGCGAGCCGCCGCGGCCGCAGCTTTCGGACCTGCGTGAATCCGGCTCCATCGAGCAGGACGCCGACGTGGTGATGTTCATCTACCGCGAGGAATACTACTTGGAGCGCAAGAAGCCCGGCCACCGCGTCGACGACAAGGAAGGAGAGTTCGAACGCCGGATGACGAATTGGGAAGACGCCAAGGCCAAGGTCGCCAACCTCGCCGACATCATCGTCGCCAAGCAGCGCCACGGGCCGATCGGCGACCGCCAATTGCTGTTCCAGGGCGCGTTCACCCGCTTCGCCGACCTCGACCGGCACCATAGCCTCGAAGAAACCTTCGACGCCTGATCCGGGGACCAGGCCTAGTCGACATGCCGCGTCCCCCTGCCCCCATCGACATTACCGAGACGCTGGCCGGGGCCGTCCTCACCATCGACCTCGACGCCGTCGCCGCCAACTACCGGCTGCTGCAAAAGCGACTCGCCAAGGCCGAGGCCGCCGCCGTGGTCAAGGCGGACGCCTACGGCCTTGGACTGGCCAAGGTGACGCCCGTGCTGGCCGCCGCCGGTTGCCGGACGTTCTGCGTCGCCCATGTCGGCGAAGGCATCCTGGCGCGCCAAGTGCTCGGAAAGACGGCCACCGTGGTCGTCCTCAACGGCCTGCTGCCGGGCGCCGAGGACGCCTACGCCGAGCATGCGCTGACGCCGGCGTTGGGCTCGCTCGCCGAGATCGCCGCGTGGCAGGCAGAGTGCAAGCGCCGGAACAAAAAACTTCCGTGCTGGCTGCACGCCGACACTGGCATGTTGCGCCTCGGCCTGCCGCCGGACGAGCTGGAAACGCTCGCCGACCGGCCCGGGCTTCTCGATGGCCTCGAGGTCGCGGTGGTGATGAGCCATCTCGCCTGCGCCGACGAGCGCGCGCATCCGAAGAACCGCCACCAGCTCGCCGCATTCGCCGACGTGCGGCGGCGCTTGGCCGTAGGCAAGGCGTCGTTCGCCAACTCCGCCGGCGTCTTCTTAGGCCGCGATTTCCACTTCGACATCGCCCGTCCGGGCGTGGCGCTCTACGGCGTCGCGCCGATCGCGGGCGAGCCCAATCCGATGGCGCAAGTCGTTCGGCTGCAAGCGAAAATCCTTCAGGTGCGGCGCGTTGACACCCCCCAGACCGTTGGATATGGTGCGACCCACCGGGTCGAGGGTCCGGGCCGGATCGCGACGGTGCCGGTAGGGTACGCGGACGGATATCTGAGATACCTCAGCAACAGGGGGACCGGTTACATCGGCGACATTCCGGTGCCGGTCGTGGGGCGGGTTTCCATGGATCTCATCACCCTCGACGTGACCCATGTTCCCGAACGCCAGGCGTCGGTCGGCGCGCTGGTCGATTTGATCGGCCCCCACAATCCCGTCGATCGCGTCGCCGAGCAAGCCGGCACCATCGGCTACGAGATCCTGACCAGCCTCGGTGCCCGCTACCATCGCGTTTACATCCGCGGTTGAGTCGGACCCGGGGGTAAAAGTCATGACGGTCCGCGCCGCCGAAGTCTATGACGCCTTGGTGCTCCGCAATCCGAGGCTGGTCCTGCTCGTAATGCTCGCGGTCCTGGTCTTCTTCGGCTATCACACGAAAGACTTCAGGCTGGACGCCTCTGCGGATTCCTTGCTGCTGGAAGACGACGCCGATCTCAGGCTGTTCCGGCAAATCCACGAACGCTACCCGACGACAGACTTGCTCATTGTCACCTACACCCCCAAGAAGGACCTGTTCTCGGATGCGGCGTTGGAACCTTTGAAGCGACTCCGCGACAACCTCAAGAAGGTCGCCAGCGTCGAGTCGGTGTTCACCATCCTCGACGCCCCGTTGTTCAAGAACGCCAACATTCCCATTCAGGATATGATCGACAACATCCCGAGCCTGGAGAAACCTGGCGTCGACCGGGACAAGGCGAGAGACGAGTTGGTAAAAAGCCCTCTTTACCGAGACCTCATCATCAGCGCGGACGGCCGGACCGCAGCGCTTCTGCTGGGCCTGGTCGAGGATGAACGGTACAACCGTCTCCTGAAGTCTCGGAACGAACTGCGGGACAGGAGACGAGTTGCCGGCCTTTCCGCCAGCGAGAAGAAGGCCCTGGAACGGGTCACCGCCGACTACGAAAAGGCGCACGAGGCGGTCAACGAACGACGCCATCGCGACGTCGCCCTCATCAGAGACATCATCAAACCGTACCGCGAGCACGGCGTTCTCCACCTCGGCGGCGTGCCGATGATCACCGACGACATGATCACGTTCGTACGCAACGATCTTATCGTCTTCGGCGGCGGCGTTCTCGTATTTCTGATTATCGTTCTGACCGCCATCTTCCGGAGACTGCTCTGGATCGTTCTCCCGCTGCTGAGCTGCTTTTTCGCTAGTTTGATAATGATCGGCGTCTTGGGCCTCATCGGCTGGAAGGTCACCGTCATCTCGTCCAATTTCCTCGCCCTCATGCTGATCATCACCATCTCGATGAACATCCATTTGATTGTGCGCTACCGGCAGCTCAACCGGGATCGCCCCGACGACGACCAGTTGACGCTGGTCAGGACGACCACGCACAAGATGGTTTTGCCCTGTCTTTACACGGCGCTCACGACCATCATGGGTTTCACCTCGCTTGTGGTGAGCGATATCAAGCCGGTCATCGACTTCGGCTGGATGATGAGCGCCGGGTTGGCGGTGACGTTTGCAACTTCGTTCCTGTTGTTCCCGGCGATGCTTCTGGTCGTGGGGAAAACAAGTCCCGAGCAGTCCATCGACCCCGACCGGTTTCACGTGCCAGCTTACCTGGCCCGGCTGACCGAGACCCAAGGCAACAAGATCCTGGTGCTGGCGGTCCTGTTGACGGTGGTGAGTGCCGGCGGTATCTCGCTTCTGCGCGTCGAGAACAGTTTCATCAACTACTTCAGCGACGACACGGAAATCTACCAAGGACTGAAGCTGATCGACGAGCAGCTCGGCGGTACGACTCCGCTGGAGGTGTTGGTGAAATTCAGGACTGAGCCCGAGTACATCCTGACGCCGGAGGACCTCAAGCGGATGACGCCGCAAGAGATCCAAATGGAACGCGAGTACCAGGAGGCCATCCGGACAAAGCCGGAATTATGGTTCACGCCCATTAAGGTCCAGATCATCAAGAAGGTACACGACTATCTCGAGGGACGGTCCGAGATCGGCAAGGTGCTCTCGCTGGCGAACTCGGTGCGGGTTATCGAGGACTATGCGGAGAAGGAACTGGACGGGCTAGAGCTGGCGATCCTCTATACCAAGGTTCCATCATCCATACGAAAGAGCCTCGTCCAGCCTTTCGTCTCCATCAAGCATGACGAGGCGCGGCTAATGGCCCGAATCCTCGATTCGAAGGACGACCTGCGTCGCAAGGAACTGCTGGAGACCGTGCGCCGTGACATGGTAACGAAGCTTGGATTCAAGGAAAACGAGGTGACCGTAAGCGGGCTTCTGGTACTCTACAACAACATGCTGCAAAGCCTGTTCGCCTCGCAGATCAAGACCATCGGCGTGGTCATGCTCGGCATCGCGATCATGTTCCTAATATTGTTCCGCTCGGTCATTTTGTCGGTCATCGGCATTCTGCCGAACCTGCTAGGCGCCGTGGTTGTCCTCGGGTTCATGGGCTGGGCGAAGATTCCGATGGACATGATGACCAT
>DASWGT010000049.1:0-8617 GCA_036393575.1 Rhodospirillales bacterium
CACCGCCGAGGGCGGACGTACCGACGGCACCTTCACGAATTTCGACAGCCTCGATGACAAGATCGATAATCTCTATTATCACCTGCAGTTCATCAAATTCGGCTTCGGCCGCGCCGTGCGCGACGCCTGCCGGATGATCCAGAACGGCCAGATGACCCGGGACGAGGCGCTGGCGCTGGCCAGGAAACACGACGACGAGTTCCCCAAGACCTACCATGGCGAGCACCTTGAATACCTGAATCTCACCGAGGCCGAATTCGTCGACACCATCGACAAGCACCGCGACCTCAAGATCTGGGAGCGGCGCGGCAATGAGTGGATTTTGCGCCACCCGCCGGAATGACCGGGACCGCGACGGAGCTGACGAAAAGGAACAACGGATGAACGAGGACGACTTCCAAGAACACGATTGCGACCTGTGCGGGTCGAGCGACGCCATCGAGATCGAGGTGGCCCGCCACTACACCGCCGGCCAGCCGCTTCACGTGTGCAAGGGGTGCGGATTTGTCTACGTTCGACGCCGCCGCTCGGCCAAGCGGATCGCCGAGATGTGGCCTGACGACATCTACGGCGAGGGCTACACGGCGCGCATCCCGGCGGTGAAAGCGCGCCAAGTCTACGTGGCGGAGTTTCTCGACACCTCCATCGGCCTGAAGGGCAAGGCCGTTTGCGACATCGGCGGCGGCGAAGGACAGTTCCTTGAATTGATCGGCACCCAAGAATATGGCGCGAAAGCATTCGCCATCGAACCGTCGCCGAAGAATTGCAAGATGATGAGCGCGGCCGGGATCGAAAATTTTTGCGGCAGCATCGAGGACTACCGGGCGTCGCCAAAATTCAAGGGCCGCCGGTTCGACGTTATTACCATCATGTGGACCCTGGAGAACTGCCAGTCGTGTCGCACCATGGTCGACGCCGCCTACGACATCCTGAAGACTCGCGGACACCTGCTGATCGCCACCGGAAGCCGCATTCTGGTGCCATTCAAGAAGCCGATGCAGTACTATCTCAACACCAACCCGGCCGACACCCACTGTTTCCGTTTCAGCGCCAATACCCTTGGCGGCGTGTTCGCAGTCAGCGGCTTCAAGCAGACCCATATCAATCGCTACATCGACACCGACTATCTCATGGCAATCGCGCAAAGGACCGATCGATCGAAAGACATTCCGTGGGAAAAGGACGATTATCGGCAGGTCATCGACTTTTTCAAACGCTGGCACCAGGAAACCCAGAAGCATTACAAGGATGATTGACGCCGCCGGGAGCCCGCCATCGAAATGGAAGCGCGCCTGCAGATAAACGACTTCGAGACGGACCTTCTCGGCGTGCCGGTGGGCAAACTGGTGATCCTCGGGAACGATGGCGGCAAGGGCGCAGCCGACCATCTCGGTCAGCTGGTAGCCGGCTGGTCCGAAAAGCGAATCTGGCTGGTGTCGTGCCGGGTGCCTGAAATGTCACCAATGATTCACGCCCTTGAAGGCAACGGCTTCCAAGCCGTCGAGACGCTGGTCACATTCCGGCATGCCCTTGCCGACGTGCCGACGGCGGAAGGCGTTGAGCCGGCCCTGCCCGCGGAAGCCGACGCCTGCATCGCCATCGCCCGCCACGCTTTTACCCGGGACCGGCTACACCGCGATCCGCGGATACCCGACGCCGCCGCTGATTTGGTTCGCGAACACTGGGTCCGCAACGACCTCGGGGGCCGGGCCGATGCCTCGCTGGTCGTCCACGTCGAAGGCGCTGTCGTCGGCTTCAACCTCTGTCTCCTCGAGGGCGACGAGGCGGTCATCGACCTTATCGCCGTCGACGTCGACCACCAACACCGGGGCATCGGCCGACGGTTGGTGGAAGGCGCACTCGCCCGGTACCGCGGCCGCGCCCGCACCATGCGGGTCGGCACGCAGGCCGACAACACGGCTTCGATCAAGCTTTACCTCGGCGCCGGCTTTGTGGAAACCGACCGCAAGATCACGCTACACTGGATCAACCAGGACGCTGCCCCGACCTTGACCGGAATGTCACGATGACTGTCGGCACGGTGATATTTTCGCGGCTGGATTCCCAGCGCCTGCCCGGCAAGGCGCTGAAGCCGTTCGCCGGCCGGCCGCTGCTCGGCCACGTCATCGACCGCGCACTGTCCGCCAATCAGCCCGATCTGGTGATCGTCGCCACCACCGACCGGTCGACTGACGACGGGCTGGCTGCGTTTGCCGAGAAGCAGGGTGTCAAGGTGTTCCGCGGCTCGCATCTAGACGTGCTCGGCCGCGCGCTGACCTGCGCCGAGGCGTTCAAATTGACGGCGCTGGGGCGAATCAGCGGCGACAGCCCGTTCATGGACCCACCGCTGATTGACCGCATGATTGTGATCCATAAGGAGAACGGCGCAGAAATTACCACCAATCTCCATCCCCGCACTTTTCCGATGGGCATGAGCTTCGAGGTCATCACCATCGAGGCGTTGCGGCGGCTGACGGCGGCGACCGACAACCCGGCGCATCGCGAGCACATAACCAGCTACGTCTACGAACACCCGGAGGAATTCCGCATCCACAATGTCACCTCGGGAATCGAGGGCTCGGAGAAGGTGCCGCTGGTGGTCGACAGCATAGACGACCTGGTGCAGGCCAATTGGCTGGTACGCCGTCTGAAGGAATCGGGACGCGAGATTTCGCTCGAGAACGTCCTTGCGCTGGCGCGCGAGTGGCGGGAGACCTCGCCAATCGAGAACAAGGGACGGGTGCTGTGAGCAAGCCGGCGCCGTCGCCGCGGCTCGAGCCGGTCCACGGCGACGCCTTCGCCTCCGGGGGAATCATCGGGTTCAAGCGCAACAGCAATGGCCGCGAAAAGCCCGTGCGATGACCAGACTGCGCACCATCGTCGTCGGCTTCGGCCGCGTCGCCGGCGGGCGGGACGACAACACCAAGCCGGCGGGGCACATCACCTACACCACCCACGCTCACGTGCTGCGCGACCATCCGGCCTTCGACTGGCTGGGCGTGGTCGATCCGTCCGAGGCGGCACAGCGGCGGGCGCGCGAGGACTGGAAGGTGCCGCACGTCGGCGGCGATCTGTCGGCGGTAGCCGAGCGCGTCAGGCCCGAGGTGGCGATTATCGCCGCGCCGCCGGGCCGCGCCCGTGCCGACACTGTGCAACAACTGCCCGATTTGAAGGCCGTGCTGGTGGAAAAACCGCTCGGCGTCGGCGGCCGGGAAGGCGAGGCGTTCGTCGACTTCTGCCGCAAGCGCGGCGTCAAGGTGATGGTCAACTACTGGCGGCGCGGTGACCAGTTGTACCGCGAGCTCGCCGGCGGCGGCGTCGCCGACCGGATCGGCAGGCCGCAGGCGGTGTTTGCCACCTACGGCAACGGCCTCTATAGCAACGGCAGCCAGCTCATCGATTTGATCCAAATGCTGCTCGGCGAGGTAGCGACGGTGCAGACCCTGGACCAGCCGATGCAGGTGGAGGGCACGCCGCTGGCCGAGGACTGGAAGGCGACCTTCGCGCTGACTTTGACCAACGGCGTCACGGTGATGGTGCAACCGCTCGATTTCACCTTCTACCGCGAAGTCGGCCTCGACATCTGGGGCGAACACGGCCGCCTCGCCTTCTACCAGGAAGGCCTCGGCGTCGCCTATTATCCGCTCGCCGACAACCGTGGCGTCGAAAACGCGATGGAGATTGCTTCCGACCGGCCGACAGCGCTGAAGCCGACGATCGGCCGGGCGCTGTTCAACATCTACGACAACCTAGCCGACGTGATCGCCGGCAAGGTCGAGCCGTGGAGCTCCGGCGAGCAGGCGTTGTACACTGAAAAGGTGCTGGATGCGGTACTGGCGTCGGCGGCGGAAGGTGGCAGCCGCCTGCACTTCCAGTAACGCAAGGGGATGGATGGCCGGCGGGAAAATGGTGGACAAGTCCAAGCATCAAATGGACGTCCTCTATCAAGCCGTCGCCCTGCAAGCAGCAGGCAAGGCCGCAGAGGCCGAGGCGATTTTCCGCCGTGTCCTCGAAGAAATTCCCGACTACCCCGACGCGCTCCACTTCCTGGGCCTCGCCGAATTTCGCAAAGGCCGCGCCGATGACGCGACGCGGCTGATCTCTCGCGCTGTCGCCGTCGACCGCGACAACCCGCTCTACCTTGAGAGCCTGGGCAAGATCCTCATGGCCCAAGGTCGGCTCCCGGAAGCCGAGGCGGCATTCCGCGGCGCCCTTCGATTGTCGCCGAAGCGCGCCGATCTGCATTTCCAACTGGCCGAGACGCTGCGGCCGCGCGGAAAGAACGTCGAGGCGGAGGCCGCCTACCGCCGGGCCCTCGCGCTCGATCCCAAGCTGGCGGGCGCCGGCAACGGCCTCGGCATCGCGCTCGAGGAACAGGGCCGCATCGACGAGGCCGAGGCGGTCTATCGGCGCACGCTGAAGGTCGCCGGCGAAGTGCCGGACATACTTTTCAACCTCGGCAACGTGCTGCGCGACCAGCACCGCGCCGCCGATGCCGCCGATGCCTACCGGCGCGCCATCCGGGTCAGGCCGGACTTCGCCGAGGCGCATGTTCACTTGGCTTATGCACTATTGATGCAGGGCAATTACAAGCCGGCATGGGCAGAATACGAATGGCGCTGGCGGGTGCCGGCGTTTGCCGGCACCGGGCGAGATTACCCGGTGCCAACCTGGGACGGCGGGCCATTGCGAGGCCGCACCCTGCTGCTGTGGGCCGAACAGGGGTTCGGCGACACCTTGCAATTCGCCCGCTACGCCGGGGTCGCCGCGGGCATGGTCGGCCGGGTAATCCTCGACTGCCAGCCGGCTCTGGTCCGCCTGATGTCGTCGGCGGCGGGCGTATGGAAGGCGATCGCCCGCGGCGACGAGCCGCCGAAGTTCGACGTCCACGCGCCGCTGCTGAGCTTGCCCGGGCTGCTCGGCACGACGCTGAGGACTGTGCCCCGCAACGTGCCTTATCTGGCCGCCGAGCCGGCGCTGGTCGAGAGCTGGCGGAAGCGGCTCGCGGGTGCTCCCGGCCTGAAGGTCGGCATCGCCTGGCGCGGCTCGGCGGAGCGCCGCGGCAACCCCGCCCGCGCCTGTCCGTTGGCGGCGTTCGCGCCGCTGCTCGAAGACCGGCGCCTCCGCCTGTTCAGCCTGCAGAAGGAACTGGCGGACGAGGACAGGCCGCTGCCCAAGGGCCTCACCAACCTTTCCCGTGAGATCAAGGACTTTGCCGACACCGCGGCGATCGTCGCCGCCGTCGATGCGGTGGTCACCATCGACACCGCGGTGGCGCACCTCGCTGGCGGGCTCGGGCGGCCGACGCTGGTGATGGTATCGACGGCCTGCGATTGGCGCTGGCTGACCGAGAGCAACACCACGCCGTGGTATCCGAACGTCCGCATCATCCGCCAGGCGCGGCCAGGCGATTGGGGTGGGGTGCTGAGGAACGTCGCCGCGGCGCTGGCCGCCATGGCGGTCGACCGTGGCAAGAGAAAGGCCGCCGGATCGAGCGTCCAAAGGAACGTCAAACGGGGCGGCAGGCGGCGCAAGAAGCGGGCCTGAACTCAGCAAAATCTTCCCGATTCCGCTGGTCAAAAATTGCCGGGTGGCCATCACGGTCCCTTGCCGGAACCCGCCGCCGGCCGGGCGTTTCGATAATCTTTCTTTTGATTTCAATAGCTTAGTCGAATCCTGCCGAGTTGGCCCGGGGTTTGCTGGTAACGGGCGTGCCGAAGTGCATTCGGAGAAGCCTTTGCCTTTGGAGAACGATTTGCCATGGACGACCTACTGATCAAGACCAACACGGTTAACAACGGTGTTGCCCCCGCTTCCGGCGCCAGCGACGGCCTGACCGGCTTCGCCGGCCTCGCGGTGTCCTTCCAGGACCTGCTGCACAAGGCCGGCGCCCGCATCGAGAACGGCTTTTTCGCCATCGTCGACCGCGCCGGCATCGGCGCCGTGAACGCGCGCAGCGAGCCCGTCAATCCTTCCGACGACTACCGTCGCCGGCAGCTGGATGACGGCAAGGACCGTTACGAGGGCCGCGACCGCGCCGACGATAACCGTTCCGATCAGTCCCGCGCCCGGCCGGTTGACCGGCAAGACGATTACGGCCGCGACCACGGTGCCGAGCGCCGCGACGCGCGCGGCGACGACGCCGGCTCCGACCACAGCCAAAGCCACGCCGACAACCGCGCCGGCGAGCGCACCGACAACAGCGCCGCCAACGATCAGGCGCCGGCCAAGGACCAGAACGCCGGCAACGACAAGGCAAAGTCCGGCGACAGCGCCGACAAGACGGCGTCGAAGTCCAAGCAATCCGAGGGCGACACCAAGACCGCCGTCAACCAGGCCGGTGGCCACAACGGCAAGACTGTCGTCGCCAGCGCCGACGCCGCTGTCGTCCAAGCGGGCGTCGCGCAACAGCTGCTAAATCCTCTGCTCGCCGGCCTGCTCGTCGCCGGCGACGCCAAAGGCACCACCGAGGGTCGGGCGAATGCCGTCGAGAACGTCTCGGCGACGGGCAGCGAGAAGATGGCCCAGACGGCGCTTGAGAACGTCACCAAGCTGACGCCGGTGGCGACCGGCAAGGACAGCGGGCCGCAAGACAATCACAAGGCCCTGGCGCAGGCGTTCGCCAACGCCGCCAACCAGGCCAAGGCGGTCGCCGCGGATCAGTCCGCGGTCAACGTCGAAACCGAGGTCGCGAGCGACGTGAAGCCGATCGAGACGCAGGCCGCCACCCTGGCCAAGATGTTCGGCGACGGCAACAAGGCGCAAGTCAGCGTCAGCGTCACCAACGAGGCGCAAATCCTGACGTCGAAGCCGACCGCGTCGCTCACTTCCGGCGCCGTGCTGGCGAACGACAGCGCGAGCCAATCGTCCGGCCAGAACGCCAATGCCAACGCCCAGGCGACCGCCCACAACCCGGTCGTCGCGGCGCAGGCGCAGCAAGCCCAAGGCGGCCCGGCGCAAAACCAGGGGACGCAGAATTCGCAAGGTTTGAACACCGCGCAGGCCCAGACCGACGCCAAGGGCCTGGTGCAGGCGGCGACCGCGTCGGGCAACTCCGGCGGCACCGCGCACTCCGGCGGCGGCGAGGCGGGCATGCAGACCAACGCCGGCGGCGTCTCCGCCAGCCAGCAGGCACAGCAGGCACAGCAGCAGGCGCAGGCGGACAAGGCGCACAACGCGGAGAAGCCCTCGCGCCCCGGACATTCGGCGGTCGAGCAGGTATTCGTCAAGATCACCAAGGCGATCAACGCCGGCAATGACAAGATCACCATCCAGCTTCGCCCGGCCAGCATGGGCCGCGTCGAGGTGAAGATGGAATTGACCCACGACAACCGCCTGATGGCGGTGGTCACGGCCGACAACAAGGACACGCTGGAGGCGTTGCAGCGCGACGCGAAAGAGCTGCAGAAGGCGCTCCACGATGCCGGCCTGCACACCGGCAACGGCGATCTGAACTTCAACCTCCGCGGCCAGACCGGCCAGGGCACCGACGGCGACGGCAAGAGCGCCGGCAAGCTGTTCGGTGACGATGTCGCCGACGCCGACGAGGCGGCGGTGGAGACAGCCTTGTTGGCACCCCGCGACGGCATTTACGTCAACGGCCGTATCGACGTGCGGGCCTGAGGTATAGCGCTTTAGGAGCGAGTTAGATGCTTATCGGCGGATCAACTCAGTCAGCGGGCATCGTCGACGGGTCACAGTCGGCGAACTCAGCGGCCAAGCTGGACACAGAGCTCAACAGGTTCCTCAACCTGCTGGTGACGCAGCTGAAGAACCAGGACCCGTTGGATCCGATGGACGCCAACGAGTTCACATCCCAGCTCGTGCAGTTCGCCAGCGTCGAGCAGCAGATCTTCCAGAACTCGAACCTGGAAAAATTGCTGAAGCTCGAGCAGACCAAGGCGATTTCGTCGTTGGTGGATTTTATCGGCACCACCGTCGAGGCCGAGGGACGCAAAGTGCCGCTGGAGGCCGGCAACGCCGAGTTCACCTACACCATGCCCGTGGGCGCCGCCAAGGGAACCATCACCATCGCCAACGGCTCCGGCCTGACGGTGTTCAAGACCGACGCCGACATCGCGGCCGGCAAGCATACGTTCGTCTGGGACGGACGCAATTCATTCGGTATCGCGCAGCCGAGCGGCACCTACAGCGTGCTGGTCAGCGGCCTCGACGCCGCGGGCAACCTGCTCCCCATCCCGCACACCATTTGGGGCCGGGTCACCGGCGCCAACGTCGAGAATGGCCAGGCCAGCCTGACCCTTGGCGACGATATCGGCATCCCGCAGGAAAGCGTGCTGTCGGTCAAGGAAACCAAGACCGCGGCCAACTGACGCATAGGAATTCGAGCGGGCGGCCGACGCCGCCCCGGATGAGATCAAATAGGATTACGGCCGGCGCGCCGGCCAGATGAGCGAAGGAGAAGTAAAATGACTCTGTTTGGCGCTTTGAGCTCTGGCGTTTCGGGGCTGACCGCTCAGTCGAGCGCGATCGGCGCTATCTCCGACAACATCACCAACGTCTCGACGATCGGCTACAAGAACACCCAGGTCGACTTCCAGACCCTGGTGACCAAGCAGACGTCGTCGACCTTCTTCTCCGCCGGCGGCGTGCAGTC
>DASWGT010000050.1:0-11788 GCA_036393575.1 Rhodospirillales bacterium
CGCCGATGCGGCGAACACCGAACTACCGATTCGAACGCTCGGAACGGGAAAAGAAGAAGCACCGGAAGCAACTCGATAAACTGAAGGAGCAAGCGGAACGCACGGCCCGGCGGCAGGCGATGAAAGAGCCGGCCGGGGACGCGTCCGCGCCTGCCGCGACCGAGGAAACGCCGGCGCCCGGTTCCACCGAACGGTGACTGGCGGCTTCGCCGCACCCTAACCGCCGAAGCTCCTGACCAGGGAGCCGACGACCATGAACCGGCCGTCGAAGGGGACAAAGAGGATTATCTCGAACGGCAGCCTGCTAACATGCCGCCATCCGATCGCGCGGATCGGAAACCGGGGAGGGGCAGGGCCATGCGCTACGAGCTTTACTATTGGCCATCGATCCAGGGGCGCGGCGAGTTCGTGCGCCTGGCGCTGGAAGAGGCCGACGCCGACTACGTGGACGTCGCCCGCAAGCCGGAAACGAAAGGCGGCGGGGTGCCGGCGCTGCTCCGGCTTCTCGACGGCAAGGCGGTCAAGCGGCCGCCGTTCGCGCCGCCGTTTTTGAAGGCCGGTCGGCTGCTCATCGGCCAGACCGCCAACATCCTGATGTATCTCGGCGACCGGCATGGCCTGGCGCCCAAGGACGCGGCCGGCCGGCTGTGGGCGCACCAGTTGCAGCTCACCCTCGCCGACCTGGTCGGGGAGGTTCACGACACCCACCATCCGATCGCCGGCGGCCTTTATTACCAGGAGCAGCGCCGGGAGGCCCGCCGCCGCGCCGCCGATTTCGTGGCCTCGCGGCTGCCGAAGTACCTCTGCTACTTCGAGACCGTATTGGCCCGCAACCCGGCCGGCGACCGGCACCTGGTGGGGGCGCGGCTCAGCTATCCCGATCTCGCGCTGTTCCAGGTGGTGGCCGGGCTGCGCTACGCCTTCCCCAACGCGATGGCGCGGCTGGAGAGGAAAATCCCGCGCACCGTCGCCTTGCACGGGCGCGTCGCGGCGCGCCGGCGCATCGCCGCCTACCTCGCCTCCGACCGCCGCCTGCCGTTCAGCGAGGAAGGCATCTTCCGCCACTACCTAGAGCTCGACGCCAAGGCATAGCGCGGCGTCGGTTCGTGTCGACCGTAACGGAGGACGCCCCTAGATCACGCCGGGGAGCGCGGCGATGGCCCAGCCGCCGAGCGCCGTCAGCACCACCACCAGCCACGGCGGCAGCTTCCAAAAGGCGAGCAGCGCGAACGCCGTTAGCGCCAGGCCGAAGTCGGCCGCCGAGCGGATGGCGCTGGTCCATACCGGGTCGTAGAGCGCCGCCAGCAGCAGGCCGACGACGGCGGCGTTGACGCCGGTGAGCGCCGAGCGGATGGCGCGCACCCGCCGGAGCTGCTCCCAGAACGGCAGCGCGCCGACGGTCAGCAGGAACGACGGCAGGAAGATGGCGACGAGGCAGACCAGCGCTCCCGGCCAGCCGCGCGGCTCCGGCGTCATGATGGCGCCGAGATAGCCGGCAAACGTGAACAGCGGCCCCGGCACCGCCTGGGCAGCGCCGTAGCCGGCGAGGAAGGTGTCGTTCGACACCCACCCCGGCGGCACCACCTCCGACTGCAGCAGCGGCAGCACCACGTGGCCGCCGCCGAACACCAGCGAACCCGAGCGGTAGAAGCTGTCGACCATGGCCAGTGCGTGGCCCGGGAAAAAGGCGGCGAGGGCCGGCAGCCCGGCCAACAGCAGGAAGAACAGCGCCAGCGCCACGGCGCCGCCGGCGCGACCGATGCCGGCCGCCATCGGCGCATGGTCGCCGTCGTCCGGACCCTGGCGCAGCGCGAGGCCGATGACGCCGCCGCCGACGATGGCGGCGATCTGCGCCAGCGACGTCGGCGAGGCGGTGAAAACAAGCGCCGCGGCGATGGCAACCGTCGCCCTGGGCGCGTCCGGACACAGCTTGGTCGCCATGCCCCACACGGCGAGCGCCACCACGGCGACCGCCACCACCTTGAGGCCGTGCAGGTTGTCGGCGCTCAACACCTCGCTGTAGGTGGCGACGCCGTAGGCGAACAGCACCAGCGCCAGGGCCGACGGCAGGGTGAAGGCGAGCCAGGCGGCGAGCGCCCCCGGCAGCCCGCCCATGCTGAGGCCGATGCCGATGCCGACCTTGCTGCTGGCCGCGCCCGGGGTGAACTGGCACAGCGCCACCAGGTCGGCGTAGGCGCGGTCGTCGAGCCATCGGCGGCGAACCACGAACTCGTCGCGGAAATAGCCGAGATGGGCGATCGGGCCGCCGAACGACGTCATCCCCAGACGCAGGAACACCAGGAAGATCTCGACGACGGACCGGCGGCCGCCGGCATCAGTCGCCGCCCTGGTAGTCTCGTTGGTCAACGGTGCCCCCCCCGGGGAGTGAAGCGAGGGGCGAGGGTACTACCCGCCGAAGCTCCTGACCAGCGAGCCGACGACCAGGAACCAGCCGTCGACGAGGACGAAGAAGATGATCTTGAACGGCAGCGCGATGATGACGGGCGGCAGCATCATCATGCCCATCGCCATCAGCACCGAGGCCACCACCATGTCGATGATCAGGAACGGCACGAAGATCAAAAAGCCGATCTCGAAGGCGCGCCGCAGCTCGGATATCATGAACGCCGGGATCAGCACCCGCATCGGCATCACGTCGCGCGCCTCCTGCTCGGGCACCTTGGCAATGTCGACGAACAACATCACGTCCTGCTCGCGCACGTGAGCCATCATGAAGGTGCGGAAGGGGGCCGACGCGCGCTCGAACGCCTGCACCTCCTCGATTTCGCCGTCGATCAGCGGCTTGATGCCCATGTCGAACGCCGCCTCGAAGGTCGGCATCATGACGAAGAACGTCAGGAACAAGGCGAGGGCGATCAGCACCTGGTTGGGCGGCGTCTGCTGGGTGCCGAGCGCCGTGCGCAGGAACGACAGCACCACCATGATGCGAACGAACGACGTCACCATCACCAGGATCGACGGCGCCAGGCTGAGCACCGTCACCAGCACCAGGAGCTGGATGATGCGGCTGGTGGCGGCGCCGCCGCCGGGGCCGAAATCGAGGGTAAAGGTCTGCGCCGCCGCCGGGCCGGCGGCCCAGATCAGCACGCCGACGAGGCCGGCGCATGCCGCCGCCGCGGCGGCGAAGCGGAGACCGGCGCGGAGGAGGCGCCGGCGATGCGGCCCTAGGCGCGAAGCTAGGCGCGAAGATCGTGCGCTTGAGGAAAGCCTCACGACAGGTCCTCGAGCTTCGCCGTCGGCGGCGACGCGCCGGGGGCGTCGTCCCTGGCCGCGATCCCGGTCTCGATCACCAGCTCGCCTGCCTGGCCGAGCAGGATCAGATGCTCGATGTCGTCGCGGCGCACCAGCACCAGGCGGCGGCGGGCGTCGACCGGCGTCACCTCGACCACCTTCAGCCGCCGCCGGCCGACGGCCTTCAGCGCCGTCACCGGGAATCCGAAGCCGTAGCGGCGGGCGACCGCCGCCAGCAGCCCGATCAGGGCGAGCACGAACGCTAACGCCAGCACGAACCGGAAATAGTCGGCGAATTCCATGGTCAGGAGCCGTTGCCCTTGTCGGGCCCGCCGCCGGACGTGATCCTGTGATGCTGCTCGGTGATCTCCTGGGCCAGCCGGTTGAGGTCGCCGACCAGCGCCTCGATCATGCGGGCGACGCTGTCGACATCCGCCGGCGGGTTCTTGGCGAGGCCGGCGCAGAACGCGTTCACCTTTTCGGAAAGACCGGCGAGGTCGATGGTATGGCCGCTGTTCACCAGCTCGCGGGCCTGCGAGATCAGGGTCGCCAACGCGGCGATCTCGTCGGCGGTGTCGTCGGCGGTCTCGTCGGCGGTGTCGTCGACGGCCCATGGCGGGTCGTCGCCGGGCGCCGGATCGTGGGGCTTCTTGCTCATGATTTGGTTTCCTCCGACCAAAGGGTGGAGAGGCCGCCGTCGGCGGCCAGCGTGCCGTCGGCGCCGGGGCGGAGCGCGTTGTTGGCCTGGTAGACGTAGATCAGGATCTCGGCCACCGCGGCGAACGCCTCGGCCGGGATCTCGGAGTCGACGTCGATCGAGCTCAGGAGCTGCGCCAGGTCGGCGTCCTCGCGCACACGCACGCCGTGGGCGAAGGCGATCTCCAGAATCTGCTCGGCGATGCGGCCGCGCCCCCCCGCGACCACCTTCGGCGGGCGCCCGTCGGCGAGGTCGTGGGCGAGCGCCACCGCCACCGGTATCGGCTTGGCCTTGCCTTCCGCGTCGTTATCGGAATCCGACAAACTGTCCCCGCATCCCCTGTTTGGGCCCGCATCCCCCGCAATCCGCCGAGGGCTTCCCAGCCGGCCGTCACGACTATAAAGGTGCCCGATTGGGTTTAAGAAACGTTTAAGCCTGAAAGGCCCCCGGCGGCCCCCGCCTTTACCTATTTTTAAGGAACCGCGCCGATAATCGGGCCCGTGGAATTATAGGTGGAACACGTGCCGGCTACGGCCGCGCGGGCGGCCTGGGAACCGCCCGGAAGGGAAGCCGAAGCCGGACCTAGGACGGGAAGCCCGCTCACGGGCGTCTGGGGAATGGAACTCGGGAAAATCCCTCTCTTCGAACTGGTCAAGAAGCGCCTCGCGTGGCTCGGTCAACGCCACGAGGTCGTGTCCCAGAACATCGCCAACGCCGATACCCCCAAATACCAGGCCCGCGACGTCAAGGCCTTCAACTTCAAGGAGGTGCTGCGCCAGGAGGCGCGCCCGCCCTTGAACATGCAGATGACCACCGCCAACCACCTGCCGGGCGTGCGCAAGCGCGTCGCCGATTTCGGCGAGACGGTGGTGCGCAAGCCCTACGAGACGACCCTCGACGGCAACTCGGTGGTGCTCGAGGAGCAAATGGCGAAGGAAAACGAAACCGCCGTCAGCCACCGGCTGACGACGGAGCTCTACAAGAAGCACCTCGGCATGATCAAGGTCGCGCTCGGCAGAGGTCGTTAGGCGGCGGCCACGACGGCCAAGGCGGCGCCGGAACCACGGGAGAGGTCAATCCATGGACGACATCATCAAGACCATGCGCATTTCCAGCGCTGGCATGCGGGTACAGGGCGAGCGCCTGCGCGTGATCTCGCAGAACATCGCCAACGCCGACGCGCTGCCGCAGGACGCCAACGGCAAGCCCTATCGCCGCCAGGTGGTCACCTTCAAGAACGAGCTCGACAAATCGCTCGGCCTGAAAACGGTGCGCGTCAACAAGGTGCAGCCCGACAAGTCCGACTTCGGCAAGCGCTACGAGCCGAGCCATCCGGCCGCCGACCCCGACGGCTACGTGCAGACGCCGAACGTCAACACCCTGCTCGAGATGACCGACATGCGGGAAGCGCAGCGGTCGTACGAGGCGAATCTCAACGCCATCAAGGCGTCGAAAGCGATGCTGAATCTCACCATCGACGTGCTGCGCTAGGCCGCGGCACAAGACGGGAAGGGTAATTCGGCCTGCGACAGGGCCAACGGGAACAACGGGAGCAGTCCATGCCGACACCGACACAAAGCATTGCCAACGCCGTCAAAGCCTACGAGGAGGCCGTCCGGGGCCGGCCGGCGCAGCCCGATATGCGCCAGGCGGCGAACGGCGACGACTTCGCGTCGCTGGTCAAGGGCGCCATCGAGGAGGCCAAGAAGATCGGCGAGAAGAGCGAGAAGCTGTCGATCGCCGGCATCGCCGATCGCGCCGACATCGGCAAGGTGGTGACCGCGGTTGCCGAGGCCGAGGTGACGCTACAGACCGTGGTCGCGATCCGCGACAAGGTGATCGAAGCCTACAAGGACATCATCCGCATGCCGATATAGGCGGTGTCGGGGGTTTTGGGGCGGCCGCGCGGCGCGCCGGCCGTCGGTCATTCGATTAGGGGGAGCCGTTGAACGAGGCCGCCGTCCTCGAAATTGGCCGCGACGGGCTGTGGGTGGTGCTGCAGCTGGCGGGCCCGATCATGCTCGCCGGCCTGGTGATCGGCCTGATCATCGCGCTGTTCCAGGCGCTGACCACGATCCAGGAGATGACGCTGACGTTCGTGCCGAAGATCCTGGTGATCTTCGTCGCCATGATCCTGTTCCTGCCGTTCATGATGACGACGCTGATCGAATATTCGCAGCACCTGTTCGACGTCATGGTGTCGCTCGGCTGACCGGGACGGCGGATGCTCGAACAACTCCTCACCCTCAACCTGTTCGGCTTTTTCCTGGTGTTCGCCCGGGTCGGCACGGCGCTGGCGGCGATGCCCGGTTTCGGCGCCGCCTACGTGCCCACCGACATGCGGCTGGCGATCGGGCTGGCCATCGCCTTCGTGATGACGCCGGCACTGATCGCCGAGATGCCGGCGATGCCGGCCTCCGTCAGCGGCATCGCCATCCTGATCGGCGGCGAGATGCTGATCGGGGCGTTCCTCGGCACCATCGCCACCATCCTGATGGGCGCCTTGCAGACCGCCGGCACGCTGATCGCCTACGTCGCCTCGCTGGCCAACGCGCTGATCCAGGACCCGATCGCCGAGCAGCAGAGCTCGACGGTGGCAAGCTTCCTCCTGGTGATGGGCGTGGTGCTGGTGTTCACGTCCGACCTGCATCACCTGATGCTGCGCGCCGTCGCCGACAGCTACTCCCTGGTGACGCCGGGCGAGCCGTTTCCGGCCGCCGACGTTTCCCAGATCATGGCCCGCCGGGTCGCCGACGCCTTCGCGCTCGGCCTCAGGCTGTCGGCGCCGTTCGTCATCGTCGGCCTGACGTACTACGTCGGCCTCGGCTTCCTCGGGCGCCTGATGCCGCAGCTGCAGGTGTTCTTCTTCGGCCTGCCGATCCAGATCGGCATCCAGATCTGGGTGATGGCGATCGCCGTCACCGGCATGATGATGGCGTTTCTGCAAAGCTTCGGCGAGGTCTACCAGGGGTTCACGCTGCCTTGAGCCGCCGAGGCCCAAGCCGGCGCGAGACCTATTGAGAAGGACGACATGGCGGAAGAAGAAGACGACTCGCAAAAAACCGAAGACCCATCGGATAGAAAACTCTCCCGCGCCAAGGAGAAGGGTCAGGTTGCCCAGTCGCAGGAGATCAAGCACTGGGCGATCCTGCTCGGCGGCACCGTCGGCCTGGTGGCGCTCGGCCCGTTCATGTCGAACGGCATCCAACGCGCGATGATGCCGTTCCTCGAGCGCCCCGACGCGGTGCCGGGGGATTTCGAACACCTGCTCGTCTTGATGACCGATCTGTCGGTGGATATCGGGCTGATCCTGGCGCCGCTGCTCGGCCTGCTGCTGGTGCTCTCCATCGTCTCCAACGTCGCCCAGTTCGGCCTCATCTTCGCGCCCGAAAAGGTCAATTTCGACCTCTCGAAGCTGTCGCTGATCAGCGGCGTCAAGCGGATGGTCTCGTCGCGGGCAATCATGGAATTCATCAAGGGGATATTGAAGCTGGTGGCGGTCGGGGTGGTGTCGTTCTCGCTGGCGATTCCCTTGCTCACCGACATCACGCTGATCCCGTTCATGGAGATCCGCCAATCCCTCGACCGCATCGAGGTGATCACCTTGATGCTGGCGCTCGGCACCGTCGGGGTGATGACCGTGGTCGCGGCCATGGACTTCCTGTTCCAGCGCTACACCTTCCGCAAGCAGATGCGGATGACGAAGTCCGAGGTGAAGGACGAATACAAACAGTCGGAAGGCGACCCGCACGTCAAGGCGCGCATCCGCAAGCTGCGCATGGCGCGCGCCCAGCAGCGGATGATGGCGGCGGTACCGAAGGCGGACGTGGTGGTCACCAACCCGACCCACTATTCCGTCGCCCTCGAATACAAGATGGACAAGATGCCGGCGCCCAAGGTGGTGGCCAAGGGCGTCGATCACCTGGCTTTGCGCATCCGCCTGGTGGCCCAGGAGCACGATATCCCGCTGGTCGAGAACCCGCCGCTGGCGCGCGCCCTTTACGCCAGCGTCGAGCTCGACGAGGAAATCCCGCCCGAGCACTTCAAGGCGGTGGCCGAGGTGATCGGCTTCGTCATGCGCCAGCGTGGCGACCTGCCGAGGCTGCCTTCGCCGCCGGCTGACGCGCGGCCGCCGGTGCGCTAAGATCGTCCAGCGCGGGCGCTGCCCGCGCACGCCGGATGCAAGGGGGAGCCGGGGACGTGGCGACAGATTCCGACCAACGCCGGAGCAGGCATGGCCAACGCAGCGCGTTCGGCCGGCCGTGGCTGTGGGCGTTCGCGACCCTGGTGCTGGGGGTGACCGCGGCCTACCTGCGCCTGAACGAGCCGGAAGCCTCGGTGGCGGCGATATCGGTCACCGGGTTGGCGCTGGCGGCGCTGTTCGTGCTGGCGTGGACGCTGGGGGTTCACGCCGGCGCCCATAGGACCGCCGAGTTGCTATACCAGGCCGCCGACGATTCCCGTGACGGCCTGCTGGTCACCGACGCCGACGGCCGCTTCGTCTACGCCAACCTCGCCTTCCACCGGCTGTTCCACCGCGCCGCCGAAGCCGGCGGCGGCGGCAAGGTGACGTCGCTCGACGCCATCGCGCGGGCGCTCGTCGGCGACGAGGCGGCTACGGCCGAGTTCCGGCGCCTGGCGGCGCAGGCCAAGGCCGGGGTCGCGGCGCGCGCCGAGATCGCCATCGCCGGCGGGGCGGGCGCCAATCCCGGCCCCGACCCGGCGGCTATCGAGTGGCGCCGGCTCAGCGTCAGCCCGCTCGCCGATCCCGCCGGCGGCGCCCTGTGGCGGGCCGAGGACGTGACCGCCAGCCGCGAGGTCGACGCCGTCCGCCGCGCCCAGGAATCGAGCCTCGCCGATTTCCTCGACCTGCTGCCGGTCGGCTTCTTCTCCGCCGACGGCGACGGCCGGCTGCGCTACGCCAACCAGACGCTCGCCGACTGGCTCGGCGCCGGCGCCGACGAGATGGCGGCGCGGCCGCTCGACGATTTCCTCGCCCCCGGGACCGCCCGGCCGACCCTCGACGAGGCCGCGCGCCTGTTGACCTTCCGCCGCCGCGACGGCGGCGTCTTCAAGGCCTGGGTGACGCAAACGGCGCGCCGGGGATCGGCGGCGGGCGCCGGCGCCGCCGGCTACAGCCGCTCGGTGGTGCTGCGCGACGCCGACTGGCGGCACACCGGCGAGACCCGCGGCGGCGACGCCGAGGGCGGGCCGGAGATCCGGCTCCACTGGCTGTTCGACGAGGCGCCGGTCGGTATCGTGCTGCTCGATCTCGACGGCAACATCGCCGAGTGCAACCGCGCCTTTCTCAAGTTGGTCGGCCTGCATCCGGAGGCGCTGATCGGCGCCCCGTTCACCGACTGCATCGCGCAGGAGGACCGCGGCGACATCGCGGCGCAGCTGTCGAAGGTGGTGATGGGCGCGGCCAAGGCGACCCACATGGAGGTGCGGATGCCCGGCGCCGGCGGCCGCCAGCTCGCGACGTCGCTCTACGCCAGCCGGCTCGAGAACGCGCTCGGCGAGCTTTCCGGCCTGGCGCTGCACTTCATCGACACCACCGAGCAGAAGAATTTGGAAGTCCAATTCGCCCAGTCGCAGAAGATGCAGGCGATCGGGCAGCTCGCCGGCGGCGTCGCCCACGACTTCAACAACCTGCTCACCGCCATGATCGGCTTCACCGATCTGCTGTTGGCCCGCCACGGCCCCGACGATCCGTCGTTCGCCGACATCCAACAGATCCAGCAGAACGCCAACCGCGCCACCAACCTGGTGCGCCAATTGCTGGCGTTCTCGCGCAAGCAGACGCTCGCCCCGGTCAGGCTTGACGTCGCCGACGCGCTCAACGACCTCTCGCACCTGCTGGGCCGGCTGATCGGCGAGAAGATCGAGCTGAAATTGGAACACGGCCGCGAGCTCAGGCCGGTACGGGTCGACCGCGGCCAGTTCGACCAGGTGATCGTCAATCTGGCGGTCAACGCCCGCGACGCCATGCCGCGCGGCGGCCAGCTCACCATCCGCACCTCGACCTTCAAGCTCAATGTCGCCGTGCAGCGCGGCCACGACCTGGTGCCGCCCGGCCGCTACGTGCTGATCGAGGTCGTCGACACCGGCACCGGCATCAGGAAGGAGGACATGGAGCGCATCTTCGAGCCGTTCTTCTCGACCAAGGAGGTCGGCGCCGGAACGGGCCTAGGGCTTTCCACCGTCTACGGCATCGTCCATCAGCACGGCGGCTTCATCTTCGTCGATTCGGCGCCGGGCGAGGGCGCCACGTTCTCGATCGTACTACCCGAGTACCACGAGGACGCCAAGCAGGCGGCTGCCGCCAAGGCGGCCGCCAGGCCGGCGGCGGCGGAGCTGGCCGACCTCACCGGCGCCGGCACCGTGCTCTTGGTCGAGGACGAGGACGCGGTGCGCATGTTCGGTGCCCGGGCGCTGCGCAACAAGGGCTACAAGGTGCTGGAAGCGACCAACGGCGAGGGCGCCCTCGACGTCATCAACGCCACCGACGAGCCGATCGACCTCCTCATCTCCGATGTCGTGATGCCGGGCATCGACGGCCATACGCTGGTGCGGCTGGTCCGCCACGAGCGCCCCGGCGTGAAGGTGATCCTGATGTCGGGCTACGCCGAGGACGCGTTCCGCGACGAGATCAGCCGCGACCCGTCGATCCAGTTCCTGGCCAAGCCGTTCAGCCTCAAGGGGCTGGCGTCCAAGGTGAAGGAAGTGATGGCCGGCAAGGCCCCGGCGGCGTAGAGGCGGCAGCGTGATTCGTAAACGCCGTCGCGGTAACATTCCTGCAACGGCGTTGAATACGAAGCCGCCGCGTTGAACGCTTCCATGGGAACGCGGCGAGGTAAAGGACGGGAGACATGAAGGCGGCGGCGCAGCGGAGCATCGTCTGGTCGGATGATTTCCTGGTTGGCATCGAGGAAATCGACTACGAGCACCGGCGTCTCGTCGATGACATCAACAAGTTGCACCGGGAACTGCTCGAGCATGTCGACATGGATCGGATCGAAAGCACGCTCGGCCGCATCCACGCCCGCATGCAGGCCCACTTCGCGCTCGAGGAGCACGTCATGGTGTCCCATGATTACCCCCACTACCCGGAGCACAAGGCGGAACACGAGCGGCTTCTGGACGAATACACGGAACTCATGACCAAGTTCGAGCGGGGCCCGAACCTCGTTGACCAGGAGGCCATGGAGGGCATGCTTCGCCGATGGATAGTCGACCACATCCTCACCAGCGACAAGAAGATGAGCCTGATGGTCACCAGTGGCAGGCAACCATGACTAATTAGGAAGGAAGCGAAGGAAGCGGCGGCCGACAAGGCGTCGGCCACCTAGCGGCGGGCCCCAACGCGGCCTGGCGGAAACCGAAACCCCTGCCCGAAAAACGTCAAAAAAACGAGAACATTGTATGAATGAGAACGAGAATTATCATTCTTGTTCAACTTGTTACAAAAACCCCTTGCCAACGAGAACAAATCATGCACATTTGGGGCGTCAATTGTCACCCGAACCCGCGTGTGAAATAAGATAAGAAAGGTCAGCCCATGTCGGAATCACCGTTGCGTCTCGTCGAGAAAGAGAAAGAGAAGGAGAGCGTGGACAAGAACAAGGCTCTCGAAGCCGCCGTCACCCAGATCGAGCGCGCCTTCGGCAAGGGCTCGATCATGCGGCTCGGCCAGCGCGCCGTGGTCGAGATCGAGGTGGTGCCGACCGGCTCCATCAGCCTCGACATCGCGCTCGGCATCGGCGGCCTGCCGCGCGGCCGGGTGGTCGAAATCTACGGTCCCGAAAGCTCCGGCAAGACGACCCTCGCCCTGCACGC
>DASWGT010000051.1:0-4521 GCA_036393575.1 Rhodospirillales bacterium
GGCCTGCCGACCGGAGTGTTCCAGTTCCTGCACCTCGACCACTCCCAGACCGAGCGCGTCATCAAGGCGCCGGAGGTCAACTTTGTCGCCTTCACCGGCTCGGTCGCCGGCGGCCGCATGGTCGAGGGCGCGGCCCAGGGCTGCTTCATCGGCGTCGGCCTCGAGCTCGGCGGCAAGGACCCGGCCTACGTGCGCCAGGACGCCGACATGAAGCACGCCATCGAGAACCTGGTCGACGGCGCGTTCTTCAACAGCGGCCAGTCGTGTTGCGGCATCGAGCGCATCTACGTCCACGAACAAGTGTACGACGACTTCGTCGACGGCTATGTGGACCTGACCGGCAAATACGTACTCGGCGACCCGACCAAGCCGGAAACGACGCTGGGGCCGATGGTGCGCGCCGAGGCCGCCGAGTTCGTGCGCGGCCAGATCAAAGACGCTGTCGCCGCCGGCGCCAAGGCGCTGATCGATACCAAGAAATTCCCCGCCGACAAGCCGGGCACTCCCTACATGGCGCCGCAGGTGCTCATCGACGTCGACCACACCATGGCGGTGATGACCGAGGAAAGCTTCGGGCCCGTCGTCGGCATCATGAAGGTCGCCTCGGATCAGCGGGCGGTCGAGCTGATGAACGACAGCCGCTTCGGGCTCACCGCCAGCGTCTGGACCACCAACGAGGTCGCCGCCAACCGCATCGGCAACCAGGTCGACACCGGCACCTGGTTCATGAACCGCTGCGACTACCTGGACCCGGCGCTGGCGTGGACCGGCGTCAAGGACTCGGGCCGCGGCTGCACGCTGTCGGTGCTCGGCTACGAGGCGCTGACGCGGCCGAAGTCGTTCCACCTGAGGACCAAGACATGACAGAGGAATTGCGATGACCAACGCTTCCGCCCTCGTCGGCAACTGGAACTACCCGACCCGGGTGCGCTTCGGCGTCGGCAGGATCAAGGAGCTCGCCCAGTGCTGCCGCAGCCTCGGCATGAAGCGGCCGCTGCTGGTCACCGATCCGGGCTTGGTGAAATTGCCGATGGTCGCCGATGCCGTCGCCGCCAACAACGAGGCCACGCTGCCGACCGGCGTGTTCTCGGCCATCAAGCCGAACCCGGTCGGGCAGAACGTCCTCGACGGGCTCAAGGCCTACCGCTCGGGCGGCCACGACGGCGTCATCGCCTTCGGCGGCGGCAGCGCCATGGACGCCGGCAAGACCATCGCCTTGATGGCCGGCCAGAAGCTGCCGCTGTGGGACTTCGAGGACGTCGGCGACAACTGGCAGCGCGCCGACGAGAGCGGCATCGCGCCGATCGTCGCCGTGCCGACCACGTCCGGCACCGGCTCCGAGGTCGGCCGCGCGTCGGTGGTCATCGACGAGGCGACCCATACCAAGAAGATCCTGTTCCATCCGAAGATGCAGCCCGGCCTCGTCATCTGCGACCCGGCCCTGGTCGCCGGACTGCCGCCGAAGATCACCGCCGCCACCGGCATGGATGCGCTGGCCCATTGCCTGGAGGCGTATTCGGTCGACGCCTATCACCCGATGGCCGACGGCATCGCGCTCGAGGGCATGCGGCTGGTCCACGACTGGCTGCCGGAGGTGGTCGCGAACGGCGGCAACCTGGAGGCGCGCGCCCACATGATGGCGGCGGCGGCGATGGGCGCGACGGCGTTCCAGAAGGGCCTCGGTGCCATCCATTCGCTCAGCCACCCGGTCGGTGCCCTTTACGATACCCACCACGGGCTGACCAACGCCGTGTTCATGCCCTACGTGCTGGTATTCAACCGGCCGGCCATCGAGGAGCGGATGACCCGCCTCGCCCGCTATCTGAATCTCAAGAAACCGTCGTTCCAGGCGGTGCTCGACTGGACGCTCGCGCTGCGAGCGCAATTCAACATGCCGCACACGGCGGCCGCGCTCGGCGTCAAGGAAGACCGAGTCGATGAGATCTCACGCATGGCCGAGAAGGACCCGACCGCGCCGGGCAATCCGGTGCCGGCCGGCGCCGCCGAAATGCGCCGCATCCTGGACGCCGCCATGCAGGGAAGGCTCGACTAAGCCACTGTCGGGACGGTTGGTCCGCCCGAAACCGGAACTCGCCTAGGCCTCTGCACCGCCGAGGATTTTGACCTATCGGAACCGTCGAATTCAGGCGCGATTTTTATCGCGTTGACGCCCCTTTGCGGATGGTGGAGAAGGTGCCGACCGCGTCCACCAACCCGGTTCCGGCGGGCGCGGCGGTGATGCGCCAGTTTCTCTAGGCGGCCACTCAACGCTGCCTCGGCTGAAGCACCCTCAATCAAAAGGATCCGAACCCGGGGGCATCGTCCCCGGCAGGCAGGTGTTTGGCTTCCACGGTGATCCGCGGGACCAACGGGAGTAAAAAAAATGACGACCATTGGCCCGCGCATCGGGCACAAATTTGCTTCCTTCGTTTTATCACTGCTGTTGGCCGCCGTGGCCGGCGCCTTCACGACGATGCCGGCCATCGCCGCCGACAAGATCGGCATCGTGCTGATGCACGGCCTAGGCGAGACGGCGGACGCCAAATCGCCGATGGGCAAGTTCGCGAAGGAACTGGAATCGTTTGGCTTCGTCGTCGTGGTGCCGGAAATGCCCTGGTCTAAGAAGCGTAGCCTCGACAAAGGTATCGACGACACCGTGGCTGAGATCGACAAGGCGGTGGCCGAGCTGAAGGCGAAGGGGGCGACCAAGTTCATTGTCGGCGGCCATGACATCGGCGCCAACGCCGCACTCGCCTATGGCATCCGCCGTGAACATATTCGCGGCGTGCTTGTGATCAAGCCGGAGGTCACGCCGGAGCGTGCCGAGTTCCAGAAGGCTGCCAATAACGACTTCATGAAGGCGAAGCAGTTGATTTCCGCCGGAAAGGGCGACGAAAAGGCCGAATTTATGGACGGCGTCAATGGCAAGAAAGGCGTCCTCAAGACCACCGCCAAAATCTATATCAGCTGGTACGATCCGGACGGTAACGCGTTGTTGCCGAAGAACGCCGCCAAGCTGAACAACGCCACCTCGGTGATGTGGATGATTGGCGACACCTCCTCGATCGGTGCCCTCGGCATGACCTACGCCTTCTCCAAAGCGCCGTCCAATCCCAACAACGCCTACAAGGTGATATCGGGATTCCACAAGGTCCTGGGCAGCAAGGGCGCCAGCGAGGTCGCCGCCTGGGCCAAGGGCCTGTAGCTGCCGCTCCGGCGGGCAAGTTATTGACGCCGGGCGAGGCATCCTCGGCATTCCGGCGGCTTGCCGTATTTCTCCTATCCAAAGAAATCTATAAAATTTTTCTTGGGATGCGTGTATCGTGGCGCTGATCACGACGCCGCACCATGGGAGGGATCAATGGCGAAGCTTTTTTCATTGGCGTCCTGGAACGTCGAGCACTTCAAAGGGGAGCCGCAACGGGTCGATCGCGTGGTGGCGTTCCTGAAGGAGCAGAACCCGGACGTGCTGGGGCTCTACGAGGTCGAGGGCAAAGTGGTGTTCTCGCAAATGGTCGATAATTTCCCCGGTTATCAGTTCCACATCACCGAGGGACCGCAGACGCAGGAAATACTCGTCGGCGTCAGGAACGGCCTGACCGCCTTTTTCACCCAGCGAGTGGAATTCAAGAGCGGCAACCCGTCGCTGCGTCCCGGGGCGCTGCTGACGCTGCACTTTGGCAACGACAATTACTCGCTATTGTTCCTGCATACCAAGAGCTCCGGGACGCCGGTCGGGCTCGGCCTTCGCGACGACATGTTCAACCGCGCATTCAAGTTGAAGAAAACGCTCGACAAGGTCGCCGGCGGCAAAGGCAAGGCCAATTTCATGTTCATGGGCGACTTGAACACCATGGGCATGACATATCCGTTCGACAAATCCATCGACGCGGACATTGAACTCCGCAAGCTCGAGAACGAGGCTTCGAAGGTGAAGATGCGGCGTCTCGGCAAGAGCAGCAAAACGTGGTGGAACGGGCCGAAGTCGAGCTATCCGAAGAGCGACCTCGACCAAGTGGTGGCGTCGGAGCAGTTGCAGTTCCGAAAGTTCGCGGGCGGCGTCGACGTGGACGTGCGGGGTTGGCCGAAACTTTCAACGCCGGCCGAACAGGGCGATTGGATCAAAAAGCATTCCGACCATGGGCTCCTGTACCTGGTGGTCGAGAAGCCGTAGTCCACCGGCGGCGCGCCGGCGCGGCCGCCCCTACCCCGCCTTGAGGCCGTCGTCGACGGCGGCCTTGAGCAACTGGAGGTGCGGGAACGGACGCGCCACCTCGGCGCGGGCGAAGGCGAGATTCCAGCCGATCAGCTCCCAATGATCGGCGCGCACCGTGCCGCGGAACTCCCCCCAGCGCGCCGAGCTCACCGACACCTGGCCGTCGTTGTCGCCTTCCCGCTCGGCGATCGCGCGCACGAACCGCCGCGCCCACAGCGGCGTCTCCGCCTCGGGTCGGGCGCCGGCATAGGACAGGTAACGGACGTCCGGGCGGTCGTGGACGGCGTCGTTGAAACGGGCGGCGC
>DASWGT010000052.1:0-3703 GCA_036393575.1 Rhodospirillales bacterium
TCGTTGGCGGCCGCCACGACGATGTCGCCGTCGGCGGTGGCGAAGCTCTGGTAGGGCACGATGTTGGGGTGGGCGTTGCCGAGGCGCTTCGGGGATTCGCCGGTGGCGAGATAGTTGAGGGCCATGATCGACAGCATCGCCGCCTGCGTATCCAGCATGCCGATGTCGATGTACTGCCCCTCGCCCGTCACCTCGCGGTGGCGCAGCGCCGCGCAGACGGCGACCGCGGCGTACATGCCGGCCATGATGTCGGCGATCGGGATGCCGGCCTTCTGCGGCGGCCCGTCGGGCTCGCCGGTGACACTCATGAACCCGCTCATGGCCTGGATCAGCACGTCGTAGCCGGGGCGCGACGAATATGGGCCGGTCTGGCCGAAGCCGGTGATCGAGCAATAAACGAGGCGCGGGTTGTCCTTCTTCAATTGCTCCCAGCCGAGGCCGTACTTGGCCAGCCCGCCCTTCTTGAAGTTCTCCATCAGCACGTCCGACTTGGAGATCATCCGCTTGGCCAGCGCCTGCCCTTCCGGATTGGACAAGTCGAGCGTGATCGAGCGCTTGTTGCGGTTGGAGGAGCAGAAATAGGCGCTCTCGCCGGTCTCGTTGCCCTTGTCGTCGCGGATGAACGGCGGCGCGAAGTTGCGGGTGTCGTCGCCCTTGCCGGGCTGCTCGACCTTGATCACGTCGGCGCCGAGATCGCCGAGAATCTGGGTGCAGGTCGGGCCGGCGAGGATGCGGGTCAGGTCGAAGACCCGGATGCCGTGCAGGGGGCCGCTCATGGGTGTCGCGTCGCCTTTCCGATGGCCGGAGGGCCGCGGGTGGCGGCCGTTCTGTAAATCCAGGCGCCCCGTTATAACGGAACCGCGGCGGCGGCGGCAACCCGGCTCGTCGCCAGGACAATCCCGCTCGCCGTCGCGCTTGGGCCGGGGGCTGCGGCTGTCTACAATGCCGACGGGCTTGGCGAAGCCGACGGCATCATCAGCCGGGCCCCGGGGGAGCCTCCATCCGCATGCTGCGCAAGGCGCTATATTCGCTGTTGGGCGTGGTCGCGCTTCTCGCCGTCATCGGCGGCGTCGGCGCCGGATGGGTATGGACGACGCTTCCCGAGGTCAAGGGCAGCATCGACGTTCGCGGCCTCGAGGCGCCGGTCGAGATTCTCCGCGACCGCGCCGGCGTGCCGCACATCCTCGCCAAGTCGGCGCGCGACGCCTATTTCGCCCTCGGCTTCGTCCACGCCCAGGACCGGTTCTGGCAGATGGAGGCGATGCGCCGCCTCGGCGCCGGCCGGCTGGCCGAGGTGATGGGCGCCGAAGCCGTTGCCTCCGACAAGTGGATGCGCACGCTCGGCCTTTACAAGCTGGCCGAGAAGCAGTTCCAGGAACTGTCCGAGCCGGTGAAGACGGCGCTCACCATCTATGCCGCCGGCGTCAACGCCCAGCTCGAGGAAAGCCGCAAGTGGCCGTGGCGCCGGCCGGCGATCGAGTTCTGGCTGCTCCGCTACGAGCCGCAGCCGTGGAAGCCCGCCGACTCCCTGGTGTGGGGGAAGATCATGGCGATGCGCCTCGGCGGCAACTGGCAGGACGAGATCCTGCGCGCGCGGCTGGCGAGGAAGCTCGCCCCGCAGCGGGTCGGGCAGCTGTGGCCGCTCTATCCCGACGACGCGCCAAGCACCGTCGACAAGATCGCCGAGCTTACCCGCGGCCTCGATCTCGAAAAGCTGGCGGCGGCGTCGCCGGAGCCGGCCGGCACGCCGCGCGGCGCCTCCAACGCCTGGGCCGTCGCCCGCCAACACACCACCACCCGCGGCGCCATCCTCGCCAACGACCCGCACCTTCGGTTGACGGCGCCGATCCTGTGGTACCTGGTGCGGTTGAAGGCGGCGGACCTCGAAGTCGCCGGCGCCACGGTGCCCGGCATGCCGTTTACCATCCTCGGCCACAACGCCCGCGTCGCCTGGGGCATGACCAGCACCCACTCCGACATCCAGGATCTGTTCGTCGAGCAGATCGAAGCCGACGGCAAGCAGTACCGGACTCCGGACGGCATGAAGCCGTTCGAGTCCGAATCCCAGACCATCGCCGTCAAGGGCGGCGATCCGGTGAAGATCACCGTCCGCCGGTCGCGCCACGGCCCGATCGTCTCCGACGCCGTCGACGCCATCGGCAAGGTCGCCGGCAAGGACGCGGCGATCGCGCTGGCCGCTACCTTCCTCGAGCCGAAGGACACCACCGTCGAGGCCCTCTACAAGCTGAACCGGGCCCAGAACTGGGAGGCGTTCGTGGCCGCGCTCCAGGACTGGCAGGCGCCGCAAAGCAACTTCCTGTTTGCCGACGCCGCCGGCAACATCGGTTTCGTGGCGCCGGGCCTGGTGCCGGTGCGCAAGAAAGGCTGGGGCCTGGTGCCGAGCCCGGGCTGGGACGGCGAAACCGACTGGAACGGCTTCCTGCCGTTCGACCATCTGCCCAAGGTCTACAACCCGGCGAGCGGCCGCGTCGTCAACGCCAACAACCGCATCACGCCGGACGATTATCCGCACTTCATCACCACCGATTGGGCGCCGCCCTACCGCGCCGAACGCATCCTCGACCGGCTGAAGGCGCAACCGCAGTCGCCGCTGACCACCGGAAAACTGCAGCATGACGAGGTCTCGGGAATGGCCCGCCGGCTGCTGCCGTTGTTGCTCGAGGTCGAGCCGACCGACGACATGTCCAAGGCGGTCCATGCGCGGCTGCAGAAATGGAACGGCACGATGTCGCGCGGGCGGCCCGAGCCGCTGATGTTCTCGACCTGGCTGCTCGAGCTCAACCGTGCCATCTACGCCGACGAGCTCGGCGAGCTGGTCGACGACTACCTCGACCTCAGGCCCGAGTTCATCCATTCGGTTCTGACGCGCCATCAGCAGTGGTGCGACGACGTGCGCACGCCGGAGCCAGAGGACTGTAAGGGCCGCATCCTGCTGGCGCTGAAGCGAGCCGTCGACGGGTTGGTCGCCCGTCACGGATCGAACCCGAGCCAATGGCAATGGGGCCGCGTCCACGTCGCCCATTTCCCGAACCCTGTTCTCGGCGGCCTGCCGTGGATCGGCGGCATCGCCGAGATCGACGTCGCCAGCGACGGCGGCAACTACACCGTCAACCGCGGCGCCAGCCGGGTCAGCGATCCGCGGCACCCGTTCCGGCACGTCCACGGCGCCGGTTACCGGGCCATCTACGACCTCAGCGACCTCAGGCAGTCGCGCTTCGTGATCGCCACCGGGCAGTCCGGCAATCCGTTCTCGGGTCACTACAAGGACCAGCTCGACGACTGGCTGGAGGGCCGCTTCGTCAGCCTGTCGCCGGCCGTCGCCTCGTTGAAGTCGGCCAACGCCCCGACGCTGGTGCTGAAGCCCGCGGCGGCGGGCCGCTGAGGGGAATCCGGAGATGGCCAGGCGCGCGCGATCGTCGAAGGCGAAAAGGCGCCGCGCCGCGGCTGCCGGGACCGGGCGGGCGGCGGTCACCGTCGACGGCATCCGCGCCGCCGAGCGTCTGCTCGCCGGCCGGGTGCTGAGGACGCCGAGCCTCTCCTCGCAGGGACTGTCGGAACTGACCGGCGCCGACATCGTGCTCAAGCTCGAGAACCTGCAAGTCACCGGCTCGTTCAAGCCGCGCGGCGCCTACGTCAAGCTGATCAGCCTGAACGCCCGCGACAAGAAGGCCGGCGTCGTCGC
>DASWGT010000053.1:0-4914 GCA_036393575.1 Rhodospirillales bacterium
ACCGGCTGTTGCGGCCGCATATCGCGTCGGTCGATTCCGGCGACCTTGACCGGCGCCTTCATCGCATCGCGCCGGAAGGGTTCGCCGAGCTCCTGATTGAGGACGACTTCGATGAACGTCGTCACGCCCTTGTCCTGGGCGACGCAGGCTTCCTTCAGCGTCGAGGTGAGTTCGGCCTGGGTGGTCACGACAACGCCTTTCAGCCCGCATCCCTCGGCGACCTTGGCGAAGCTCAGATTCGGGTTCAACTCGGTGCCGACGAAATTGTTGTAATACCAGAGGATGGTATTGCGCTTTTCCGCGCCCCATTGGTAATTGCGGAAGATGACCATGGTTATGGCCGGCCATTCCTTGCGGCCGCACGAGGTCATTTCGTTCATGCTGATGCCGAAGGCGCCGTCGCCCGCGAAGCCGACGACGGGCACATCCGGACAACCGATCTTGGCGCCAAGAATGGACGGGAAGCCGTATCCGCAAGGGCCGAACAGGCCCGGGGCAAGATATTTCCGGCCCTTCTCGAAGGTCGGATAAGCGTTGCCGATCGCGCAATTGTTTCCGATATCGGTGGAAATGATCGCGTCCTTCGGCAGCCCGGCCTGAATGGCGCGCCACGCCATGCGCGCCGACATCCGGTTCGCGTCCCGCTTGCGCGCGTCCGCGTTCCAGGTGGTCCCCGGATCGTCGTCTTCGTGGTCCAGGCTGCTCAACGTTTGCAGCCATGCCGACTTGATCTGATGGATGAGCGCCTTACGCTCTTCCCGGCCGTGGTTGCCGGCCTTAGGCGACAGTTGCGCCAATATCTGCCGTGCCACCAATTTGGCGTCGCCGCAGATTCCGACCGATACCTTCTTCGTCAAACCGATGCGGTCGGCATTGATGTCGACCTGAATGATCTCGGCCTTCGTCGGCCAATAATCGATGCCGTAGCCCGGCAGGGTCGAAAACGGATTGAGCCTTGTGCCCAGGGCGAGGACGACGTCGGCCTTGGCGATCAACTGCATCGCCGCCTTGGAGCCGTTGTAGCCCAACGGCCCGACCGCCAGCCGATGCGAGCCCGGGAAACTGTCGTTGTGCTGGTAGCCGCTGCAAACCGGCGCATCCAGACGCTCGGCGAGGGCGACGCAGTCGGCAATGGCGCCGCCGATGACGACGCCGGCGCCGGAGAGAATCACCGGGAACCTGGCCTCGGACAGAAGCTTGGCCGCCCGGGCGATGGCCTCGGCCCCGCCGGCCGGCCGCTCGATGCGAACGACCTGCGGAAGCTCGACGTCGATCACTTGCGTCCACAAGTCGCGCGGCACGTTTATCTGCGCCGGTGCCGAGCCGCGGATGGCTTTCTCGACAACGCGATTGAGCACCTCGGGGATCCGGCTGGCGTCGCGTACCTCCTCCTGGTAGCAGACCATGTCCCTGAACAGGGCCATCTGCTCGACCTCTTGGAAGCCGCCTTGGCCGATCGTCTTGTTGGCGGCCTGCGGCGTTACCAGCAGCATCGGCGTGTGGTTCCAGTAGGCCGTTTTGACCGGCGTCACGAAATTGGTAACGCCGGGCCCGTTCTGGGCGATGATCATCCCCATTTTCCCGGTCGCCCGCGTGTAACCGTCACACGCCATCCCGGCGTTGCACTCGTGGGCGCAGTCCCAGAACGTGATGCCGGCTTTCGGGAAAAGATCCGAGACGGGCATCATCGCCGAACCGATTATCCCGAACGCATGTTCGATTCCATGCATTTGCAAGACCTTCACAAAGGCTTCCTCGGTTGTCATTTTCATGATTGCGTTCCCTGCATTTCCCGGCCCGGCCGGGGACGGTAGTTGGTTGACTACTGTTTTAAACGCCGGACCCTCACGCGGCAATGGCTTCGCTGGGGTCCATGAACGGATAGCCGAGGTCGTCGGCGACCGCCTTGTAGGTGACTCGCCCGCGATGCACGTTGAGGCCGTGCATCAGGTGCTCGTCGTCCCGCATCGCCTGCTGGTAGCCCTTGTCGGCCAGCGCCAGGACGAACGGCAGGGTGACGTTGTTGAGGGCGTAGGTGGAAGTGTGGGATACCGCGCCCGGCATGTTGGCGACGCAGTAATGGACCACGCCATCGACCACGTAGGTCGGATCGGCGTGGGTGGTCGGGCGCGAGGTCTCGAAACACCCACCCTGGTCGATGGCCACGTCGACGACAACGGCGCCGCGTTTCATGCGCTTGATCTGCCCGGCGGAGACCAGCTTCGGCGCTTCCGCCCCCGGCACCAGGACGGCGCCGATGACCATGTCGGCGGCCAGCACCTGCTCCTCGAGCGTCAGCTTGGTTGAATAGATGGTCTTCAGCGCCGGGCCGAACCGGGCGCCGAGTGACCGCAGCACATGCACGTCGCGGTCGAGCACGGTGACGTCGGCGCCGATGCCGAGCGCCACGTAGGCGGCGTTCTCGCCGACCACGCCGCCGCCGATGATCACCACCTTGGCCGGGTGGACGCCGGGCACGCCGCCCGGCAGCATGCCGCGGCCGCCCTGCGGAATCTCGAGGCAGTGCGCGCCGACCTGCACCGCCATGCGGCCCGCCACCTGCGACATCGGCATCAACAGCGGCAGCCCGCCGCGTTCGTCGGTGACCGTCTCGTAGGCGATGCAGACCGCCCCGCTTTTCACCAGGTCCTTGGTCTGCGCCGGGTCGGGGGCGAGGTGGAGATAGGTGAAGATGATCTGGCCTACGCGCAGCCATTGGCGCTCGTTCGCCTGCGGCTCCTTGACCTTAACGATCATGTCCGCCTTGGCGAAGATATCCTTGGGCGAACCGACTACCGTCGCGCCGGCCGTACGGTAAGCCGCATCGTCGGCGTCGATGCCGTGACCGGCGCCGGTCTCGACCATCACAGCGTGGCCGTGGTGGACCGCCTCGCCGACGCTAGCTGGCGTCATGCCGACGCGGTATTCGTTGTCCTTGATCTCCTTGGGAACGCCAATCAACATCGTCCGATCCTCCCGGTTTGAAGTATCCTTCGCCATTGGTCCGGGGACCGCCCGGGCGCCGGACCCGGGACCGTCGCGGGCCCAATGGCGGTGACATCTTTGAGATTACGGCGATTGCCTTAGGTCCACAACGCAACGGCCGGCGGCGCCGGTTGCAACGCCGGCCGCGCCTGTCATAATCGGCCGACAATCGCCGATCAAAACACCGCCCGCCGGGAGGAATTCCATGCAGTACACCGCCAACACGCTCGAAAGCCATTGGATGCCGTTCACCAATAACCGCGACTTCAAGGCGAATCCGCGGCTCCTGGTCAAGGGCGACGGCATGTACTACTGGGACCACAAGGGCGGCAAGATTCTCGATGGTTCCTCGGCACTGTTCTGTTCGGCCGCCGGCCACTGCCGGCCGGAGATCGCCGAGGCCGTGTACAAGCAGCTGAAGGAGAACGACTACGCGCCGCCGTTCCAGCTCGGCCACCCGGCGTCCTTTGAACTCGCGCAGAAGGTGATCAGGCTCACTCCCGACGGCCTCGACCACATCTTCTTCGCCAACTCCGGCTCCGAGGCCGTCGACACGGCGCTGAAGATCGCCATGGCCTATTTCCGTGCCAAGGGCGAGGGCCAACGCACCCGGTTCGTGTCGCGCGAACGCGCCTACCACGGCGTCAACATCGGCGGCACCAGCTTGAGCGGCATGGTCAAGAACCGCGAGGTGTTCTCCGGCATCATGCCGGGCGTGGTGCTGATGCGTCACACTTGGTTGGAGGAGAACCGCTTCACCAAGGGCCAGCCCGAGCACGGCGCCTATCTCGCCGACGACCTTGAGCGCTTCGCCCAGACCTACGGACCGGCGACCATCGCTGCCTGCTTCGTCGAGCCGATCGCCGGCTCCACCGGCTGCCTGCCGCCGCCAAAGGGGTATCTCGAGCGGCTGCGAGAGATTTGCGACAAGCACGGCATCCTGCTGGTGTTCGACGAGGTGATCTGCGGCTTCGGGCGCACCGGCAAACCGTTCGCGGCGCAGGCGTTCGGCGTCACCCCGGACATGATCACCATGGCCAAGGCGCTGACCAACGGCGCGGTGCCGATGGCCGCCGTCGCCGTCAAGGATGAGATCTACTCGACCGTCATCGACGCCGCGCCGGAGGGCGCCATCGAGCTGTTCCACGGCTATACCTACTCGGCGCACCCGGTGGCGTGCGCGGCCGGGCTGGCGACCCTCGCCATCTACGAGAAGGAGGGTGTGTTCGAGAACGCCGCCAAGCTCGCGCCCTATTTTCTGGACAAGGTGTTCTCGCTGCGTGACCTCGACGTCGTCACCGACATCCGCGGCTACGGGCTGCTCGCCGGCGTCGACATCAAGCCGGGCAAGACGCCGGGCACCCGCGGCACCCAGTTGCAGAAGGACCTGTTCTGGAAGGGACTGCACGTAAAGTTCACCGGCGATACCGGCATCATCGCGCCGCCGCTGATCGCCAAGCGCGAGCACGTGGACGAGATCGTCAGGATCATGCGCGAAACTTTGAGCGCCATAAAATAACGGCCCGCATCAACGAGCGGAGAGCGAACGATGACCCAGGAACTGCATCACTTCATCGACGGCAAGAAAGTTAAAGGCAATAGCGGCCGCTTCGGCGACGTCTACAACCCGGCCACCGGCGAGGTGACGAAGCGCGTGCCGCTGGCCTCCGCCGCCGAAACCCAGAGCGCCATAGCCGCCGCCGCCGCCGCGCTGCCGGCGTGGGCGGCGACGCCGCCGGCCAGGCGCGCGCAAGTTTTGTTCAAGTTCCGCGAGCTGCTGATCAGGAACATCGACAAGATGGCCGAGTTGCTGTCCAGCGAGCACGGCAAGACCGTCCCCGACGCCCGCGGCTCGGTCACCCGCGGCGTCGAGGTGGTGGAGTTCGCCTGCGGCATCCCGCATCTCCTGAAGGGCGAGTTCTCGGAAGG
>DASWGT010000054.1:0-9448 GCA_036393575.1 Rhodospirillales bacterium
GTCTCGCCGGTCAGAACGCACAGGCCCGTTTGAAAATCGAGGTCCAGTCGCCCAATCAGGACGACGTCGCGGATTGAAAGCGTCGTCAGCATGCCGCGTTATCCGTTCGCGGTCGCATCGTCACCAAAACTTGTACCAGGGCTTTTCAGCCTGTTGCGGCCGCACCTTCTTGTTTTCCATGATCTCGTAGGAATCGATATACCACTCGCTGCCCGGAAAATTGTGGCCGAGGACGGCAGCCGTCTTGCGCGCCTCCTCCGGCACGCCGAGCGCCAGGTACGCCTCGGTCAGCCGGTGTAGAGCCTCGGGCACGTGGGTGGTCGTCTGATAGCGGTCGATGACGTTCCGGAAACGGTTGATGGCCGCCAGATAGTGCCCCTTGTTGTGGTAGTAGCGGCCGATCTCCATTTCTTTGCCGGCGAGGTGGTCGAACGTCAGGTCGATCTTCAGCTTGGCGTCGCGCGCGTACTTGCTGCTGGGGAAGCGCTTGACCAGCTCGTCGAGGGTAGACAGCGCCAGTTCGGTCATCTTCTGGTCGCGCGCAACGTCGGAAATCTGCTCGTAGTAGCTGAGGCCCTTCAGATAGTAGGCGTAGGCGATGTCCTTGCTGGTCGGGTGCAACTGGATGAACCGGTCGAGGGCGACGATGGCGTCGTCGTACCGGTTCTGCAGGTAGTAGCTGTAGGCGGACATCAGTTGCGCCCGGGTCGCCCAGTTGGAATAGGGGTGCTGGCGCTCGACCTCATCGAAGCGCTCGGTGGCCGACACGTAGTCTTTGCCAACCATGGCATCCAAGGCCTCGTTGTAGAGTTGCTCCACCGGGCGCTCGACGTAATCCTTCTTCTTATCGGTGCAGGCGCCCAGCGTCAGGGCCAGGAGGCCCGCCAGGGCAAAGATCAGGGGCCTCGGGGAGGCGTCGGGACGGTTCATGGATCGATACGCCTGCTTGCGCATGGGTGCGGCCGGCAGCCGGGGGCTGACCGAATGCCAATTATATCATGTCGGCGGCCGGTTTGTGAAAGGCCTCGGCCGGCCGGCCCGAAGCGATCAGGGCAGCAAAAAACCCGCCGGAAGCGGGCTCGGGAACAACGAAGATACGGCGGGCGGGCGGGTCAGGCGGTTTCGACAAGCTCCGGGAAGATGTCGCCGTCGATGGCCGACAGTGTCTCGTCGCCCCGCAATACGTCGTATTTCCAGCACCGCGAGTCGGCGAACAGCGCCTTCAAGAGCGCGTTGTTGATGGCGTGGCCGGAGCGCACGCCATGGAAGTTGCCGATGATCGGTGCGCCGGCCAGATACAAATCGCCGACGGCGTCGAGGATTTTGTGACGGACGAACTCGTCGTCGAAGCGGAGCCCTTCCTGGTTCAGCACTTTGTCGCCGCTGACCACGACGGCGTTGTCGAGCGATCCGCCCTTGGCCAGGCCGGCCGCCCACAGCTTTTCGACCTCCTGCAGAAAACCGAAGGTGCGGGCGCCCGCCAACTCGCGGGCGAAGCTGCCGTTGACGACGCCAATCGACAGCGATTGCTTGGCGACGGCGCCGCTGGCGAAATCGATGGCGACGTCGAGCGACAGGCACAAACCGGGTGAAAGCCGAGCCTGACTGTTGCCGGCCTCGACGGACACGGTCTTGAGGACCCGGATCACCCGGCGGGATGCGTCCTGGTTAACCACGCCGGCAGCCGCGACCATGGCGACAAACGGCTGCGCGCTGCCGTCCATGATCGGTACTTCCGGGCCGTCGACCTCGACCACGGCGTTGTCGATGCCACAGCCGGCGAGCGCCGCCATCAGATGCTCGACTGTGCCAATGACGACGCCGTTGCCGTCGCCGATGGTGGTACACATGCGGGAGTCGACGACGTGATTCCATTTTGCCGGAATCGCCGCGCCGCCGATGTCGGTGCGCTTGAAGACGATGCCGGCGTCGATCGCCGCCGGTTGCAAAGTCAACGACGCGGGCTTGCCGGAGTGGAGCCCGACGCCGACGCAACTGACCGAAGACTTAAGCGTGCGCTGCCATACGCTGTTGGCGCGCTGCTCCTTGTTCCGGCTGGCTTTCGTAATCCCCATTTTCCTCAGCGATCTTTATTCTTGTTCTTGATGCGCTTCGAGTCCGCTGCGATCTGTCGTCGGCCGGGCTCGTGTCACCCCTGAAATATTTTGCCCCCGCAAAGAGTTGAGAGGTTTCTGGTGTTGTGTTTAACAACATCACAGAAACCTCTCAAATCACTCTTTGTTTCCGTTTGTTACGCCGGTTCCGACCCCTTTTCTGCAGGATTCCGAGGGTCCGGTCAGTTGGCTTGGCGGCGGAGAAACGCCGGAATGTCCAGCAGGTCCTCTTCGCCGTCGCTGGCCGGCAAACGGTCCGCCGGATCGAGGCCGCCGAGCTTGAGCTCATCGTCCTCGGTGTCACCGTGGCTCGCCGTCTCGGTCGTCTGTGGGGCTGCCTCTTGGGTTGCCTCGCGGGCCGGGGTTGTGGCTTCCGGTTTGGCGAAAAGTTCCTTCTTTTCCGTCGCTTCCGGGGCCGCCGACAGGGAAGGGATCTTCCTGCCGAAAGCCGGGCGGCCGCCGCCGGTGACGCGCTCGAACAGGCTGACGGCGCGAGTCTTCTTCGGCGTTTCAGCGGCCGCCGCATCGTTGCGGGCGCGCACGGCGCCGTTGGTCATCGCCGCCGCCGCGAACGGTTCGGCCGGTTTCTCCTCTTGGTCGTCGGAGGCGGCGGCCGGCTTCGGCGGAATGAAGGCGTCGGCGGCGCCGAGCGCCGGCATGGCGGTCGGGGGCGTCTCGGGCCGGTGCTCGTCCGAGCGCGATTCGGCGATCGTCACCACTGGCAACTCGGCGGCAGCGGCAGGCGCCTCGACGACCGTGGCCGGCGTGGCCTCGGCCTCGCGCTTGTCTTCGGCCTTCGGCTCGACTTTCGCCGCCGCAGCCGGGGCGGTCTTGGCCTGCGGCACCGGATGGATCTTGTACGGACGGTCGATCTGCTCGGCCAAGTGTAGCATCTTTGGTAATTGCATCGCCGACGCCTCGGTATCGATGCCGGTGGCGACGACGCTGACCCGCATCTTGCCTTCGAGAGAAGCGTCGAACGCCGAGCCGACGATGATGTAAGCGTCGGGATCAACTTCGGCGCGGATGCGGTTAGCCGCTTCGTCAACCTCGAACAGGGTGATATCCATGCCGCCGGTGATATTAATCAGCACGCCCTTGGCCCCCTTCATCGAGGTGTCGTCCAAGAGCGGGTTGGCGATCGCCGCCTCGGCGGCGTCCAGCGCACGGCGTTCGCCTTCGGCCTCGCCGGTGCCCATCATTGCCTTGCCCATCTCGCTCATCACCGTGCGGATGTCAGCGAAGTCAAGGTTGATCAGGCCCGGCATCACCATCAGATCGGTGACACCGCGGACACCGGAGTACAACACTTCGTCAGCCATCGCGAAGGCGTCGGCGAAGGTCGTCTTCTCGTTGGCGATCCGGAACAAGTTCTGGTTCGGAATCACGATCAACGTATCGACGTACTGTTCCAGATCTTCGATGCCGCCTTCCGCCTGCTTCATGCGATGCGTGCCCTCGAACTGGAATGGTTTGGTGACGACTCCGACGGTGAGAATGCCGTTCTCCTTGGCGGCGCGGGCGATGATAGGCGCGGCGCCGGTGCCGGTGCCGCCTCCCATACCGGCGGCGACGAACGCCATATGGGCACCGTCGAGCGCGGTTAGTATTTCTTCGAGCGCCTCTTCGGCGGCGGCGCGGCCGACTTCCGGCCGTGAACCGGCACCGAGGCCCTGCGTGAGGTTGGCACCAAGTTGAATCCGGCGGTCGGTCTTCGATTGAGCTAACGCCTGTGCGTCGGTGTTGGCTACCACGAAATCGACGCCGTCCAGTTCGGCGCGGATCATGTTGTTGACCGCATTACCGCCGGCGCCGCCGACGCCGATGACGGTAATCCGTGGTTTTAGTTTCGGCTTGTCGTTACTGGCCGGTATGGTCAGGTTGATACTCATTGTGACCTCCTTCTTTTCGGAATCCTGCAGTCGGGGTTGCCGTGCATCGGAACCAGTCGGTGCACGGATAAATCGTCTCCGCCCGAAGGCGGCGTTGGAGTTGAGGGTTCAATCAACGTCATTTCAAAAATTCTCGCGTATCCAATGACTTAGGCGCCCGAAGCCGCGGCTCGCCTGCTCGGGCGGGCAATAGGCGGCGCTCGGCGCCTCGGCTTTATTGCTGACGGCGTAATGGAGAAGCCCGGCGCAGGTCGAGAACGCCGGACCGGCGGTGACCTCGGCCATACCGTCGATAGCCTGCGGGCGGCCCATCCGCACCTGCTTGTCGAGAATGTGGGCGGCAAGCTCGCGGACGCCGGGAAGCTGGCTTGCGCCGCCAGTGATGACGATGCGGCCGGCAACCTTGTCGAAGCCAGCCTCGACCAACCGGTCGCGGACCATCTCTAGGGTCTCCTCGACGCGTGGGCGAATGATGCCAACCAGCATTGAGCGCGGCACTTGGCTCGATTCGCCGGCCGACTCTTCGCCCACCAGCGGAACCTTGATGACCTCGCGGTCGTCGGAGGGCGACGCCAGAGCGCTGCCGTAGAGCGTCTTCATGCGTTCAGCGTGGGCGAGCGGCGTCGACAGTCCGCGGGCGATGTCGTTGGTGACGTGGACGCCGCCGACCGGGATCGAATTCGTGTGCACCAGCTCGCCGTCGAAGAACACCGCCATCGATGTGGTGCCGCCGCCCATGTCGATGCAGGTGACACCGAGTTGGGTCTCGTCTTCGACCAGGCAGGCGAGCGCGGACGCGTAGGCCGAGACCACCTTCTCGGCGACGCCGAGATGGCAGCGCATGACGCTGGTCTCGAGGTTGCGAACCGGGCCAGAAAGCGCGCTGATGACGTGCAAATTCACGCCGAGGCGTTCGCCGAACATGCCGCGCGGATCGCGCACGCCGCGGTTGCCGTCGATGGAATAGCCGACGGGGATGGTGTGCACCAGCTCGCGGCCCTTCGGTATTCCATTCTTCAGCACCTGCGGATCAAGGATGCGGCGCAGGTCGGCATCGCCTATCTCGTGGCCGGCGATCGAAATCTCGTAGGCGATCAGCCGTGACCGCGGATGTCCGCCGGACAAGTTGACGATAACGTCGCGGATATTCTCGCCGGCCATCTGCTCGGCCAACTCGACCGTCGAGCGGATAGCCGCCTCGCATTCCTCGAGCGCGACCACGGTGCCCGACCGCATACCGCCCGAGACGTGATGGCCGATACCGATGATCTTCATCCCTGGCTTCAGGTACAAGCCGCGGTCGATGTTGGCGCGCGCGATCAGGCAACAGACTTTGGTGGTGCCGACATCGAGCGCGGCGACCAGGCCATTGCGGACCATTTTCGGCGTTGCGTTGTTTGCCATATTCGTTTCCGTTCGTTGTCGTTGCGTTCGTTGCCCGGGCGGATCAGGTTTCTTGGCCGCTGCCGGTGCGGGCGCCGGGACTATCCTTCGGCGGCTTCGGCGCCTTGCGCACGATCAGCCGGTCGGGAAGCCGCAGGTCCAGGATCTGCACGTCGCGTTCCAGCACCTGGTGGGTCTTTTCGTATTCGGCCAGCCGGTGCCACGCTGCGGTCGGATTCTCTTCCGGCAGGCGCACGTCGATGTCATTCTTTAGGCGCAGGTTCCAGCGCCGTCCGCCGACACGTACCGCCGCCTTGACCAGGGCCTTCAATTCCGGTTGCGTGGCGAGCACCTTCAGCAGCTCACCGGCGTGCGCCGGCGCGTCAGCGCCGACCACCACCAATAGGTCGGAGAATCGCTCGAGGCCGTTGCTCAGGATCACCTCGCCGTCGGTGTCGATGAGCGCGAACGCGCCCTTGTTCTGCCATAGCGCGAGCGGTTGGCGTTCCTCGACGGTCAACAGTACGGTCGACGGCAGCAGCCGCTCGACGGTCGCCGACTTGATCCACGGCAGCTTCTCGACGCGTTTCTTGGCGTCGTTCAGGTCGAAGGCCAGGATCGGCGCCCCACGCGCCAACCCGACGGCATTGAGCAACTGCCGTTGCGTGGTCTCACGGCGACCGACCACCAGTACCTCGTCGACCTTGAGGCCGAGCCGCGCCGAAGCGGTGATCATCTGCCAGCGCGCCTGGTCGGCGACGCGTGGCAACCAGCCCGATTGATGCACACGCCAGACGCTGGCGGCGGCGAGCGCGAGCAACCCTGCCACCATCACCCCGATCAGCGCCGGGCTGCGCCACAACGGTACCACCCGGCGGCGCGGCTGACCGCTCTTCGACGCACTAAGCTTGCGTTTGTTTTTCATCATCCGCACTCCGCGTTATCGACCATCCACACGCACAGGTCCTGGAACGACAACCCGACGTGGGCGGCTTGTTCCGGAACCAGCGATGTCGGCGTCATGCCAGGCTGGGTGTTGATTTCAAGGAGATAGAGGTCGTCGCCGTCACACCGGAGATCGGCGCGGGTGACGCCGCGGCAGCCAAGCGTTTGATGCGCCATCAGCGCCAGCTGCATCGCCTCGTCATAGATCGGGGCGTCGATCTCGGCCGGCACCACGTGGCTGGAACCGCCGCTCGCGTACTTGGCGTCGTAATCGTAGAAATCGCGCGCGGTCTTAATTTCGGTCACCGCCAGCGGCCGGTCGCCCATCACCGAGACGGTGAGCTCGCGGCCGGGGATGAACTCCTCGACCATCACCTGGTCGCCGTAGGGCCAGCCGGATTCACCGAACAATGGGTCGTTGTCGCCCTCGTGCACGATGTGGACGCCGACCGACGAGCCCTCGTTCAGCGGCTTGATGACGTAGGGCCGTTCCATCACGTCGCCCGCTCTGATCTGGTCGCTCGAAACGATCATGTGCTCGGGCACCGGGATGCCGGCGGAGGCGAACAGCCGTTTCGCCATCGGCTTGTTCATCGCCAGCGCCGAGGCCAGTAGCCCGGAATGGGTGTAGGGAATGTCGAGGATGTCCAACAACCCCTGCACGCAGCCGTCTTCGCCGTAGCGGCCGTGCAGCGCGTTGAAGATCGCGTCGGGACGTGGGTAAAGCCGTGTCATCAGCGCTCCCATGTCGCGCTGCACGTCGATCGGCGTCACCTTGATGCCAGCATCGGCGAGCGAACGCGCCACGGCGGCGCCCGACACCAGAGACACCTCGCGCTCCGCCGACCAGCCGCCCATCATTACCGCCACGTGCCGGGTCATGACGCGTCTTCCTTGTCGGCGCCGCCGTTCGCGAGCCCGCGGGCGGCCGGCTCGGCGGCGACGCCGAGGCGGCGAATCTCCCATTCCAGGGTCACGCCGGAGGCCTCGAACACCCGGCGGCGGACTTCCTCGCCCAGGCCCTCGAGGTCGGCGGCCGTGGCGCCGCCGGTGTTGATCAGGAAGTTGCAGTGCATATTCGAAACCTGCGCACCGCCGCGCCGGAGCCCGCGGCAGCCGGCCTGCTCGATCAGCTCCCAGGCGCGCAGGCCCGGGGGGTTGCGGAAGGTCGAACCGCCGGTCGGCGTGCGCACCGGCTGGGTGGACTCGCGCTGGTTCTGGATCTCCTGGATGCGGCGCTGGATGTCGTCCTTGTCGCCGGGCCGGCCGCGCAAGCGGGCGGCGATGAAGATCCGATCCTCGGCCACTCGGCACTCGCGGTAGGCAAGCCCGAGATCGGCCGCCGCCAACCGATGGCGGCCGCCCTTCGGATCGAGGGCGTCGGCATCGACGATCACGTCTTTGATCTCGCGGCCGTAGGCGCCAGCGTTCATGCGGATAGCACCGCCGATCGAGCCGGGAATGCCGGCCAGGAATTCGAGCCCGGCGATGCCGGCATCGCGGGCGCGGCGCGCGACGGTGAGGTCGTGCGCGGCGGCGCCGGCGACGATGTCGGCGCCGTCGACGGCGACTTGGGCAAAGCCGCGGCCCAGGCGGACGACGACGCCCGGCACGCCGCCGTCGCGAACGATGACGTTGGAGGCGGCACCAATCATCGTCACCGGCACATCGGCCGGCTTGGCGGAGAGGAACCGCTGCAGGTCGTCGGCGTCGACGGGCTCGAACAGCACCTCCGCCGGGCCGCCGACCTTAAACCAGGTAAACCGCGCGATCGGTGCGTCGGCGACGAGGCCGCCCCGCACCGCCGGCAGGCGATCGATGAGGCCAGGGCGGGTGCGTTCAGCGGTCATCATTCGCAGCCTCCCTGCCCCGCGCCCTGAGCGCCCGCAAGTTCTCGGGCAGCGCGTTCGCCCACTGTGTGATGTCGCCGGCGCCCAGACATACGACCATGTCGCCGGGACCGGCGAGGCCGTTGATCACTTCGGGCAACTCGGCCGGGCCCGACAGCGGCACCACCGTGCGGTGACCGTGGTGCTCGATCCCCTCCACCAGGGTGTCGCGATGAATGCCGGCGATCGGCTCCTCGCCGGCCGGGTAGACATCGGCGACCACCACCGCGTCGGCGTCGTTGAAGCAGGTGCAGAATTCCTCGAACAGGTCGTGCAGGCGCGTGAACCGGTGTGGCTGCACGACCGCGATCACCTGGCCGCGGCCCTGGGTGGCGGTGCGTGCGGTCTTCAGTACCGCGGCGATCTCCACCGGATGGTGGCCGTAATCGTCGATGATCGTGATGCCGTCGACTTCGCCGGTGCGGGTGAAGCGGCGCTTGACGCCCTCGAAGCCGGCGAACGCCCGGCGCAGCAGGTCGTCGGCGATGCCCATCTCGTGGGCGATGGCGACGGCGACCAGCGAGTTCTGGACGTTGTGTTCGCCGAGCATCGGCAGCATCAGGTCATCGAGCCTGCTCTGGTCGCCGGTCTTGCGATCGGTGATGACGGTGTCAAAGCGCACGCCGGTGGAGCTCGATTGCAAATTCATGGCACGCACGTCGGCCTGCGGACTGAAGCCGTAGGTGATAATGCGACGGTCGGACAGCCGGGGAATCAGCGCCTGCACCTCTGGGTGGTCGATGCACAACACGGCGAAGCCGTAGAATGGGATGTTGGCGACGAACGCCTCGAAGGCCGCGCGCACCTTGTCGAACGTCCCGTAATGGTCGAGGTGCTCGGGGTCGATGTTGGTGACGACGGCGATGGTCGCCGGCAGCTTCAGGAAGGTGCCGTCGGATTCGTCGGCCTCGGCGACCATCCAATCGCCCTTACCGAGCCGGGCGTTGGAGCCCCAGGCGTTGATGATGCCACCGATGATCACCGTCGGGTCCATGCCGGCTGCGTCGAGCAGCGCGGCCACCATCGATGTGGTAGTGGTCTTGCCGTGGGTGCCGCCGATCGCAATCGACCACTTCAGCCGCATCAGCTCGCCCAGCATCTCGGCCCGCCGTACCACCGGGATCATGCGCTGGCGGGCAGCCTGGACTTCAGGGTTGCCGGCCTTGACGGCGGTCGAAATGACGACCACCCGCGCGTCGCCCAGGTTGTTTTCGTCGTGGCCGAC
>DASWGT010000055.1:0-21615 GCA_036393575.1 Rhodospirillales bacterium
GGCATGCGCGCCGTCGATGCGGCCGAGCCGGTGTGCCACGTCAGCTATTTCGAGGCCGACGCCTTCGCCCGCTGGGCCGGCAAGCGCCTGCCGACGGAAGCCGAGTGGGAGATTGTCGCCGCCGGCGTCGCCGTCGCCGGCAACTTCGCCGACCGCGGCCACTTCCACCCGATCCCGTGCCACGCCGGCGGCAGCGGCGCTAAGCAGATGTTCGGCGACGTCTGGGAATGGACCGCCAGCGCCTACGGCCCTTATCCGCGGTTCCGTCCGGCCGCCGGCGCTGTCGGCGAATACAACGGCAAGTTCATGTCGGGCCAGATGGTGCTGCGCGGCGGCTCGGCGTCGACCCCGGCAGGCCACGTGCGCGCCAGCTACCGCAACTTCTTCTATCCGCCGGACCGCTGGCAGTTCAGCGGCATACGCTTGGCCCGCGATGCGTAGGCAATCGCCCGTTCCCCGCCAGCGCGCCGACGCCGGCGCCATGGAAGCCGCCATGGAAGCCCACGTCCAAGTGCTGGATATCCCGGCCGCGACGCGGATGTTCCGCGACGACGTGTTCCGCGGCCTGGCGCGGCCGCAGAAGCAGCTGCCGTGCAAGCATTTCTACGACGCCGAAGGCTCGCGGCTGTTCGACGCCATCTGCCGCCTCGACGAGTACTACCCGACGCGCACCGAGACGGCGCTGTTGAAGGCCCACGGCGGCGAGATGGCGGCGCTGATCGGCGCCGGCGCCTGCCTGATCGAGTTCGGCTGCGGCTCGCTGGTGAAAACGCGTCTGCTGCTCGACGCGCTGACGGCGCCGGCGCTGTTCGTGCCCATCGACATCTCCCGCCACCACCTGCTGCGCGAGGCGGCGATCTTGAACGACGAATACCCGGCCCTCGCGGTGATGCCGGTGGTCGCCGACTTCACCCGCCCGCTGCGGCTGCCGGAGAAGGCGCAAGCGGCGGGCAGGAAGCGCGTGGTGTTCTTCCCCGGCTCGACCATCGGCAACTTCGATCGCCCGGCGGCGGGCGAGTTCCTGGCGCGCATCGCGGCGACGGCGGGCAAGGGCGGCGCGCTGCTGATCGGGGTCGACCTGAAGAAGGACGAGCGGACCCTGGTCCGCGCCTACGACGACAGGGCCGGCGTGACGGCGGCCTTCAACCTCAACATGCTGGCGCGCATCAACCGCGAGCTTGCGGGCGACTTCGACCTCGGCCAATTCCGCCACCGCGCCCTCTACGACCGCGGCCAGGGGCGGATCGAGATGCACCTGGTCAGCCGCCGTGACCAGACGGCGACCGTCCTTGGCCGGCAGTTCCGATTCCGCGCCGGCGAGACCATCCATACCGAGAACTCCTACAAGTACGACGTCGACGAATTCGCCGCCCTCGCCGCCGGCCACGGGTTCGCGGCCGAGCGGACCTGGATCGATCCGGCGCGCCTGTTCTCGCTCATCTACCTGACGGTGCGATGAGCGCGCATGCCCGACGCTCCCGGCCGGCCGCCGGCGCCGGCGATCTCGACGCCCCGCTCGCCGCCCTGCTTGCCGAGGTACGCGCCTGCCGGCTGTGCGCTGCGCACCTGCCGCTGGGGCCGAAGCCCGTGTTGCGCGCGGCAGCGACCGCGCGCCTCTTGATCGTCGGCCAGGCGCCCGGCACCAAGGTCCACGAGTCCGGGATTCCGTGGAACGACGCCTCCGGCGAGCGGCTGCGCGCCTGGCTCGCCATGCCGGCGGACGTGTTTTACGACGAATCGCGGGTCGCCATCGTGCCGATGGGTTTCTGCTATCCCGGCCGTAACGCCAAGGGCGGCGACCGGCCGCCACGCCCCGAATGCGCGCCCGCCTGGCACCCGAAGCTGATGGGGCAGCTTCCCGACCTGCAGCTGACCCTGCTGGTCGGCGGCTATGCGCAGAAATACTATCTCGGCCGGCGCGCCAAGGGCTCGCTGACCGAGACGGTGCGGGCGTGGCGCGATTACCTGCCCGGTTACCTGCCGACCCCGCATCCGAGCTGGCGCACCACCGGCTGGCTGAAGCGGAACCCGTGGTTTGAAGCCGAACTGGTGCCGGAGCTGCGCCGGCGGGTGCATGCGCTGGTTTAAGGATTCGCGTGTCCTTTCAGGAACTTCTTGACTTCCGGCGCGGCCGGCGGCAAACAGAGCCTTGCCACAAGCTCATGCGGTTGATCCTAGGCATCGGAACCCTCGGATTGAATCAGCGACGTGATCTTGTTGGCGGGAGCCTTGGGGCGAGAGGCGGCGAGGGGCGGCCATGGACACCATCTCCGACGACGACCTGTTCGGCCGCCTTGCCTTCGACAATCCGTGGTGGGCGTTCACCGAGGCGACGGAAATCCGCTTCCGCCACCCGCCGAGGCGCGCCTTCTTCCCGGCCTTCGCAGAGCGGGTGCGGCAGGCGCAAGGCGGTGCGGCCCTGGTAGTGGCGGGGCCACTGCGCGCCGGCAAGACGGTGTTGCTGCGCCAGATGATCGCCGAGCTGATCGGGGGCGGCACGCCGCCGCGGAGCATCCTCTACGCCGCCCTGACGACGCCCAGTTACACCGGCGCCGCGCTCGCGCGGCTGGTCGAGCTGTTCGCCGCCCGCCACGGCCATGACGGCAGTGCCTCGTTGACGCTGTTCCTCGACGAGATCGAGTACGTGCGCGACTGGCAACAGGCGCTCGTCGGCATCGCCAAGGCGTGGCCAAAGGCGCGCATGGTCACGGCGGTGTCGTCCGCGGCGCCGGCGCTGGTTACCGGGCCCGTGCCGTCCGCCAAGGGCCTCGAGGTGTTCGTGCTGCCGCCGCTGACGTTTGCCGAGTTCCTGCGCTTCCGCGACTCCGAGGCGGCGCTGTTCGGCGACGCCGCCGGCGACGCGCGGGCGGCGATGAGTCTCGGTCGTGCCGCGCTCGTCACGCTGAACGAGGAATTCCACCGCTACGTCAACTTCGGCGGCTTTCCGGAAGGCGTGCTCGCTAAACGCAACGGCGCGCCGGCGCCGACGTTCGTGCGCGACGGCGTGCCCGAACGAGTGCTGCACAAGGACTTGGCCAGCCTCGCCGGCGTCAACGACGCCCAGGAGCTCAACCGCCTGTTCGCCATCCTCGCCCTCAACACCGGCCGCGAGGTGACCATGGAGGAATTGGCGACGGCGGCCGGCATCGCCAAGAATACGCTCCGCAAGTACCTCGACTATCTCGAGGGCGCGTTCCTGATCCGCCGCCTCGCCCGTGTCGACAAGTTGGCCAAGCGCTTCCAGCGCGCCGTCGCCTTCAAGGTGCACCTGACGGCGTCCTGCCTTTACACCGCGTTGTTCGGACCGGTGCCCGCCAACGACCAACGGTTCCCGCGCCTCGCCGAGACGGCGTTGACGGCGCAGTGGCTGGGCGGCGCGGGCGCCAATGACCTCGCCTACGCCAGTTGGCGCGGCGGCGGCATCGATCTGCTCAACATGGCGACGGCCGGCAGCAAGCCCGAGCGCGCCTACGAGATCGACTGGAGCGATTCCTACGGCAAGGGTTCAGGTAAGCCGCGGACACTGGCGGAGTTCGTGCGCGGCACCAACCCGCAAGCCCGCACTTATATCCTGACGCGCACCGTCGCACGGCCGGCCGCGATGGCCGGCATCGACATCACGCTCATGCCGTTGGCGCTCTATGCCTACTGGCTCGGGTGCCGGGGCTAGTCCTTGAGCCGCTTGTTGAGGCGGAGCCGGAGCGCGTTGAGCTTGATGAAGCCCTCGGCGTCGCGTTGGTTGTAGACCGAGTCGGCCTCGAAGGTGACGGTCTCCTGCGAATAGACGCTGACCGGCGACTTGCGGCCGGTGACGATGACGTTGCCCTTGTAGAGCTTCAGCCGCACCGTGCCGGTCACCCGCTCGCAGGCCCTGTCGATCGCCGCCTGCAGCATCTCGCGCTCGGGCGAGAACCAGAAGCCGTTGTAAACCATCTCGGCGTAGCGCGGCATCATTTCGTCCTTCAGGTGCATGGCGCCGCGATCGAGCGTGATGCTCTCCATGGCCCGGCGGGCCTTGAACAACACGGTGCCACCGGGCGTCTCGTAGACGCCGCGCGACTTCATGCCGACGAAGCGGTTCTCGACGATATCCTCGCGGCCGATACCGTTGGCGCCGGCGAGCTCGTTCAGCCTTTGCAGCAGCTTCGCCGGCGTGAGCCGGTTACCGTCGACGGCCACCGGGTCGCCCTGCGCGAAGTCGATCAATACGGCGATCGGCTGGTCGGGGGCGTCCTTGGGGCTGACGGAGCGGGTGAACATGGTTTCGCTCGGCTCCACCCACGGATCCTCGAGCGCCTTGCCTTCGTAACTGATGTGCAGCAGGTTGGCGTCCATGGAATAGGGCGCCTCGCCGTGCTTGTCCTTGGGCACCGGGATCTGGTGCTTCTGGGCGTACTCGATCAGCTTGGTGCGACTGTTCAAGTCCCATTCCCGCCACGGCGCGATGACGCGAATCTTGGGGTTCAGCGCGTAGTAGGTGAGCTCGAACCGCACCTGGTCGTTGCCCTTGCCGGTGGCGCCGTGGGCGACCGCGTCGGCGCCGACCTTGGCGGCGATCTCGATCTGACGCTTGGCGATCAAGGGCCTCGCGATCGAGGTCCCCAAAAGATAGGTGTCCTCATAGATGGCGTTGGCGCGGAACATCGGGAACACGAAGTCGCGCACGAATTCCTCGCGCAGGTCCTCGACGAAGATCTCCTTGATCCCCATCAGCTTCGCCTTGTCGCGCGCGGCCTTGAGCTCGGCTCCCTGGCCGAGATCGGCGGTGAACGTCACCACCTCGCAGCCGTAGGTGTCCTGCAGCCAGCGCAGGATGACCGAGGTATCGAGGCCGCCGGAATAGGCGAGCACCACCTTTTTCACGTCGCTTTTCATGAGTCCCTGCCCTCGTCGAGTGATTGGCGCCAAAAGGGCGGGCGCAGTATAGGCGAAACCGGGACTTGAGCAAGGCCGGGACGCCCCATAGAGTCGAGGCCATGAACCTTGCCGCCGATAAGGCCGCCGGCCCGGCGACGGGAACGCCCATGACCCTCGACGACCTGTTGACCCCGGCCCTCGTCCTCGACGCGGCGCGCCTCCGCGACAACGCCCAGAGGATGCGCGAACGCGCCGAGGCGCTCGGCGTCGCGCTTCGCCCGCACATGAAGACCGCCAAGTCCGCCGAGGTCGCCGAGGTGGCGCTCGCTAGCGCAAAAGGAAAGAGCACCGGCGGCGTCACGGTGGCGACGCTGCGCGAGGCCGAGTATTTCCTCGATCACGGTTTCAGGGATGTCACCTATGCCGTCTGCATCGTGCCGCAGAAGCTGGGCCCCGTCGCGGCGCTGACGGCGAAGGGCGCCGATCTTAAGATCCTCACCGACGACACCGACGTCGCGAGCGCGATCGCCGGCGACGGGCGGCCGTTTAAGGTACTGATCGAGATCGACTGCGGCGAGCACCGCACCGGCGTCGCGCCCGATTCGCCCCGGCTGCTGGACATCGCCAAGGTCCTCGTCGCCGGCGGCAACGTCACCGTCGCCGGCGTGCTCACCCACGCCGGACATTCGTATCAGTGCCGGACGCCGGCCGAGATGGCGAAGATCGCCGAGGACGAACGCGCCGCCGCCGTCGCCGCCGCCGCGCGCCTCCGCCACGCCGGCTTCGCGTGCCCCACCGTCAGCGTCGGCTCGACGCCGACGGCGCGCTTCGCCAAGAGTCTGGAAGGGGTGACCGAGATGCGGCCCGGCGTCTATCTGCTCGGCGATCTCTACCAGGCCGGCATCGGCACCTGCGGCGTCACGGACATCGCCGCCAGCGTGCTGGCCTCGGTGATCGCGCACCGCCGGGGCGAGAACGCGCTCTTGATCGACGCCGGCGGGCTGGCGCTCTCCAAGGACCGCGCCACCCAGGCGCTGCCCGACGACCAGGGCTACGGGCTGGTGTGTGACATTCGGACCGGAACGCCGTTCTCGGGCGTCAAGGTGACGTCCGTGCATCAGGAGCATGGCCACGTTACCGCCGATACGCCGCTGCCGTTCGAGAAGCTGCCGGTCGGCGCCAAGGTGCGGGTATTGCCCAACCACGTGTGCATGACGGCGGCGGCCTACGACGCCTTTCATGTCATTGATGGCGGGGGCCGGATTACCGCCACCTGGGACCGCTGCCACGGCTGGTAGGGAAGACTTAAGCCTTCTTTTCGGCACCCTTTTCATCGCCGGCGGACGCCGCATCCGCCCTGCCTTCGATCCAGGCGTCGAGATAGAGCTTCAGCTTATCGAAGGCGACGAAGCCGGCGACCAGCAGGCGCAAATCCGTGCCGTTCCTGAGCACCACCGTCGGGAAGCCCTGGATGCCCATGCTCTGGGCGCGGAAGAAGTCGGCCGAGGTCTGGTACATCATCTCGCGGCTGGGGAAGACCTGGGCGAAGATATTGCGGTCGAGGCCGACGCCGCCCGCCAGGTCCGCCAGCAGTTCCGGATCGGTGACGTCGCGGTTCTCGGCATAGAACGCCCGGTGCAGCGCCTCCAGATAGGGCAGCGCCGATTGCGGCTTCAGGGTGCGCACCGTCACCATCGCCCGGCACGCCGGCTCGGTGTCGTAGACGAATCCCGTGCGGTCGAAGAAGGTGAAGTTGAACGGCTGGCCGCTGGCCCGGGCCACCTCCTCCCAATGGTGCCGGGTTTCGGCCTTGGCCTTGTCGGTCATCGTCTGCGACGTCATCGGGCGCAGGCCGCCGGCAACCAGCCACACGGGCGCTTTGTCGCCGTAGGCCTCGTCCATGGCGGCGATCACCGGCGAGAATCCCCAGCACCACGAACACATCGGATCGACGACGCAGATGATCTCGTGGTCGTCTGCATTTTCGGCTTCGGTCTTGAGGGCGGCCTTGTCGTCCATGGGAGTCCTCCCCGGTCAGGCCGGGACTTTGCCGCGGCGCTGACGCTCGCTCGCGGATTTCAGCTGCCCGCAGGCGGCCATGATGTCGCGCCCGCGCGGCACCCGCACCGGCGCCGATAGCCCGCCGGCATTCAGGATTTCGGAAAATTTCTTGATCGCCGCCCGGTCCGAGCACTCGAACGGCGCTCCCGGCCATGGGTTGAACGGGATCAGGTTGAACTTGGCCGGAATGCCCTTGATCAGCCTGAGCAGCTCCTTGGCGTCGGCGGGTGAATCGTTGATGCCTTTCAACATCACGTACTCGAACGTGATGCGCCGCGCGTTGTTGGCGCCGGGATAGGCCCGGCACGCCTTCAGCAGATCGGCGATCGGATACTTGCGGTTGATCGGCACCAGCTTGTCGCGCAGCTCGTCGGTGGCGGCATGCAGGCTGACCGCCAGATTGACGCCGATCTCGTCGCCGCAGCGCGCCATCATCGGCACCACGCCGGAGGTCGAAAGCGTGATCTTGCGCCTCGAGATCGAGATGCCTTCCTGGTCCATGATGATGTGGATCGCCTTCTTGACGTTGTCGAAGTTGTAGAGCGGCTCGCCCATGCCCATCATCACGATGTTGGAGAGCAGCCGCCCGTCCTTCGGGCTCGGCCACTCGCCGACGGCGTCACGGGCGACCATCATCTGGGCGACGATCTCGCCGGCGGTCAGGTTGCGGACCAGCCTTTGCGTGCCGGTGTGGCAGAACGCGCAACTGAGCGTGCAACCGACTTGCGACGACATGCACAACGCGCCGCGGTCTTCCTCGGGGATGAACACGCTTTCCGCCTCGTTGCCGTCGGCGAACCGCAACAACCACTTGCGCGAGCGGTCGGCGGACACCTGCTCGCGCGAGACCGTGGGCCGCGCGACGGTATAGAGGCCGGCGAATCGCTGGCGAGCCTCCTTGGCGAGCGTCGTCATTTTGGCGAAGTCGGTCTCGCCCCGGTAATAGATCCAGTGCCAAAGCTGCTTGGCGCGGAACGGCTGCTCGCCGATTGCCTCCAACTCGGCCCGGAGCTCGCCGCGGTCGAGGCCGATCAGGTTTTTGAGGGCTGCGGTCATGGCTTGAGAGATAGGGGGTTTCGACCGCCAACGCCAACCGGAAAACGGCGGCGGCCGGCACGGTGCGCCAGTCCGGCCACAACGGAATCGCGGCTGTCAACCGCTAACTTATTGAAAACAGGATAGAACAAAGTCCTTGGCGGCGTTGGTCTCGGGCCCGCTTCGGCGATGCGGCGGCAACCGGCGCCCTTGAATATCATTGCAGGTTTCATTGCGATTCGATTGGTTTATAATTGTTTAAAACCAACGTGATGGGTACCCTCAAGAGGGAAGGGGTTCACCATGGCGACCAGTTTCCACGAGCACGTGCGCTCTTTGGCGATGTTGCACGACCTGATCGAGAAGGATCAGGTCGTCGGCGAGAAGAGCGCCGTCGAGAAGCTCGTCAACGACATCGCCGAGGCGGCCGAAAGGATCGCCGCCGACGCCGAGCGGGCGGTCAACGAGGTCAACGCCGAGGCCGACGCAGCGGCGGAAAGCCTCAAAGCCGAGGCCAGGAGCGCCGTCAGCGGCATCCGCAAGGGCGCGGCTCAGACGGCGGCCGAGTTGATGCAGGATGTCCGGCAAGGCGGCGACGAGAAGACCGCCGTGCTCGCCGCCGACAAGATCTTGAAACAGGCCGAACAGGCCACCATCGAGCTCAACATGCAGGCGCAGCAGTCGTTGAGGGCGCTCGCGAAGCAGGCGGCGGAGGCGACGGCGATCATCCAGAAAGAAGTCGATTCCGCGTTCGGGGAGTTGGCGGAGGTGAAGGAGCACGCGGTGAAGCAGGTGGTCGGCGCCGCCAAGGAAACGGCGCTTAAATTCCCCGCCGATGCCGCCCCGGACGACCCGGAAACCAGGGCTGCCCGCCAAGCCGCGGCCCGCGTCATCAAGATGCTGGCGCAGGCCTCCGAGAGCGTCAACCGCTCCGCCAACGCCGCCGCAGGCAGGCTGCAGCGGGCCGCCTTCGAGGCGATCAACTCCGTCAAGGTCGCCTCGGCGGAGGCCGCGTCTTCGGTGCACGACGCCATCGGCCAGGCCAATGAAAGGATTTTAACGGTGACCAAGACGGCGGTCACCACGACCGTCGGCGACGCGGACAAGGCGGCCGAGTTCTTCGACCTCGAATCGCTGCGCGACAAGTGGAACAAGCGCCTCTACTGACCGGCCGCCGCTAGCGCAAAACACCGATGATGCCGAAACGATTGACCGACGTTCAGGTGCGCACCTACAGCAGGGACGGCTTCGTCCATCCTGTCCGCGTGATATCCGCCGCCGAGGCCGCCAATTACCGGCGGCGGTTCGAGGCTTACGAGCGCAAGCACGGCGACTGGTACGAGCTCTCGAAAGGCCAGAAGCTCTACCTGTTGCAGACGTGGGTAGCCGAGCTCGCCAGCCACGCGGCGGTGCTGGACGCGGTCGAAGACGTGCTCGGGTCCGACGTCATGGTGTGGGGCACCAGTCTTTTTGTTAAGGAGGCGCGCGACCGGGCGTTCGTGTCCTGGCACCAGGATTCGACCTATTGGGGGCTTTCGAAGCCCGATGTGGTGACGGTGTGGATCGCGCTGTCGCCGGCGACGCGGGCGTCCGGCTGCATGAAGATGATCCCCAGCAGTCACGCCTGGGACCAGATTCCCCACCGCGACACCTTCGACGCCAGGAACCTGCTGACCCGCGGCCAAGAGATCGAGGTCGAGGTCGACGAGGCGAACGCGGTCTTTTTGGAGTTGCAGCCGGGCGAGGCGTCGCTCCACAACATCCGCACCGTGCACGGCTCCGAGCCCAACCGCGCCGACGACCGTCGCATCGGCGTCGCCGTCCGTTACATCGCACCGCACGTGCAACAGATGAGCGCCGAGGGCGATTCGGCGTGGCTGGTGCGCGGCGTGGACCGCTTCGACCACTTCATCCATGAGGCGCCGCCCGCGGCCGACATGGACGAAGCGGCGCGGGCCGAGCACGCGCGCATCATGGCGCTACGCCAGGGCGTGCTCTACAAAAACGTCAAGGGCAAGCCGGCGCACCTGTAGTCATCGGTCGTGCCCGGCCGTTCACTCCCGCGCCTTCACTTTTGCCCCCTTACCTTTGCCCACGTGTCGCGGAGGCTGACCGTGCGGTTGAAGACCGGCCGTCCGGGCCGCGATCCGGCGTCGGGGGTGAAGTACCCCAAACGCTCGAACTGCACCGTCTCGCCCGCCGCGGTATTCGCCAACGCCGGCTCCAGCCGGCACCCCTTCAGCACCTCCAGCGAGTTCGGATTCAGCTCAGCGAGGAAATCGTCGCCGCCCGGGTCGGGCTTGGCAAACAGGTGGTCGTAAAGCCGCACCTCGGCCGGCATGGCGTCGGCCCCCGACACCCAGTGCAAAGTGGCCTTCACCTTGCGGCCGTCGGATGCGTTGCCGCCGCGGGTCGCCGGGTCGTAGGTGCAGCGCAGCTCGACGACGTTGCCGGCCTTGTCCTTGGTCGCCCCGGTGCAGGTGATGAAATAGGCGTAGCGCAACCGCACCTCGCGGCCGGGCGCCAGGCGGAAGAACTTCTTCGGCGGGTGCTCCATGAAGTCCTCGGCCTCGATATAGATCTCGCGGCCGAACGGTACCTTGCGGGTGCCGGCCGACGGGTCCTCGGGGTTGTTGACCGCCTCCAGCAACTCGCCGTCGCCCTCAGGGTAGTTCTCGATCACTACCTTCAACGGCCTCAGGACCGCCATGCGCCGGGGCGCGGTCTTATTCAGGAGCTCGCGCGCGCAATGCTCCAGCAATCCGACCTCGACGACGCTTTCCGACTTGGTGACGCCGATACGGGCGCAGAAGTCGCGGATGGCGGCGGCGGGAAAACCGCGCCGTCGCATCCCGGCCAGCGTCGGCAGCCGCGGGTCGTCCCAGCCGGCGACGTGGCCGCCCTCGACCAGCTGGGTCAGCCGGCGCTTCGACAGCACGGTATGAGTGATATTAAGGCGCGCGAATTCGTACTGCCGTGGCCGAGACGGCACCGGCAGGTTCGCGACCAGCCAGTCGTAGAGCGGGCGGTGATCCTCGAACTCGAGCGTACAGATGGAATGGGTGACGCCCTCGATGGCGTCGGACTGACCATGGGCGAAGTCGTAGGTCGGATAGATGCACCATTTGTCGCCGGTGCGCGGGTGCGGCGCGTGCAATATCCGGTACAGCACCGGGTCGCGCATGTTGATGTTGCCGCTCGCCATGTCGATCCTGGCCCGCAGCACCTTGGCGCCGTCGGCGAATTCGCCGACGCGCATGCGGCGAAAAAGATCGAGATTTTCGTCGACGCCGCGGTCGCGGTGCGGACTCGGCCGGCCCGGCTCGGTGAGCGTGCCGCGATAGGCGCGGATCTCGTCGGCGGTGAGGTCGTCGACGTAGGCCAAGCCCTTGCCAATCAGGTGCTCGGCCCACTGATAGAGCGTCTCGAAATAGTCGGAGGCGTGATAGAGGTGCCGGCCCCAGTCGAAACCGAGCCAGCGCACGTCCTCGATGATGGCGTCGATGAACGCCTGCTCTTCCTTGGTCGGGTTGGTGTCGTCGAAGCGCAGGTGGCAGCGGCCACTGAATTCCCTGGCGACGCCGAAGTTGAGGCAGATCGACTTGGCGTGGCCGATGTGCAGATACCCATTGGGCTCGGGCGGAAAGCGGGTGACGACTTCCGTCACCCGACCCTCGGCGACGTCGTCGCCGACGACGGTGCGGATGAAATCGCGCGGCGGCGCGGTGTCCGGACCGGCCACGCTATTTGACGCCGCACGCCTGGCCGATGGCCTTGTAGGCGGCGGTGAAACCCTTCAGCGAGTAAACGTCGGCGGTGACGGTGCCGCGGTTCGACGTGCCCTTCACGGTCATCTGCGCGCCCTTGACCATCGCCTGCGCCATATCGCCGTCGGTCTTGGCGTCGTAGGCGAAGGCGTAGTCGCCGTCGGTGAACAGCCTGAACTTGTGGTCGCCGATGGCGACGTCAACCTCGCTCGCCGCCTGGTAGGTGTAGCCAGCGGAGATGCTGACGACATTCGACGAGTTCTCGGCCGGCCGGTGGGTGATCAGCACATAGGTGTCGCCGCGCTTGCGGTACTTGCCCGACTCCTTCTTCGGCTTCGAGCCGATGTAGCACACCTTCTTGCCGCCTTCGGTTTCCAGATAGGCTTCCCAGTCGCCATGGCTGGAGAGCAATTTGGCGGACTCGGCCGCCGCGGTCGCGACCGTGCCGGCGACGACGGCGAAAACGGCGAAAACGACGAGGACGGGAAGGGCGGCGATGCGCTTCATGGCCCCATTCATAATGCACCAGCGGCGATCTTGCCAACCACCGCGGCGACTGGCAGAGATAGCCGATGGCCGCCAGGCAGCCGTTAACGGTCGAGGTCACCCGGGGCGACATGGTGGAAAGCCGCCACCGGGTCGCTGCCGTGGTCATGGACGGGGCGGGCAAAACCCCGCATTCCTGGGGCGACGTGGGGCGGCTGGTCTATCCGCGTTCGGCGATCAAGCCTTTGCAGACCTTGGCCCTGATCGAGACCGGGGCGGCCGAACATTTCCGGTTGAGCGACGCCGAGATCGCGCTGGCGTCGGCCTCCCACAACGGCACGCCGACCCATACCGGCGCGGTCGCCAGTTGGCTTGCCCGCGTCGGCTTGAGCGAGCGCGACCTCGAGTGCGGCGCGCACCCGCCCATGGACGAAGAGGCGGCCCGCGACCTGGTGCGCGCCGGCCGCGCGCCGGGGCCGCTCCACAACAACTGCTCGGGCAAGCACGCGGGCTTCCTGACCACCGCCCGACACATGGGCGAACCGATCGCCGGCTACGTCAAGGCCGGCCACCCGGTGCAGGAGCGGCTGAAGGAAATCCTCGGCCAGATGGGCGGCGCCGATCTCGCCCGGGCGCCGACCGGCATCGACGGCTGCGGCATCCCGGTCTACGGCATGGCGCTCGCGGGCCTCGCCCGGGCGCTCGCCCGCATGGCCGACGGCCACCGACTGGACGCCGAGCGCAAGGCGGCGGCCAGGCGCATCGTCGCGGCGATGACGACGAACCCGGTGCTGGTCGCCGGCCGCGGACGCTTCGACACCGGCGCCATGCAGGCCGGCAATGGCGCCTTCGCCACCAAGGGCGGCGCCGAGGGCGTGCACGTCGCCATCGTGCCGGGCCTCGGGCTCGGCGTAGCGCTGAAGGTCGACGACGGCGCCAAGCGCGCCGCCGAGGTGGCGATGGCGGCGATCCTCAATCTGCTGGGCGTGCTGCCGGACGGGCTGGCGAAGCCTTTTTTGGAAGCGCCGGTGGTCAACGCCGCCGGCGCCCCGGTCGGCGTCGTGCGCATGGCGAAGGACTGGGACAAATAAGGCGCGCCGCCTAGTCGGCGTCGGGCACGGCCGTCGGCGGCGCCTGGCGAAACTTCTCCATCTTGCTTCTTATCTTGGGCCCGCCGAACACGTGCTTGGGCGGCGGCTCGCTCGGCCCGCCCGGGCGCTCCGGCCGCCGCGCGTAGCGGCCGAGGCTGGCGAGACGGTCGTACATGACGATGGCGCCGGCGATGCCGACGTTGAGGGCGAAGCGGGTCGGGATCTTCACCACGTAGTCGCAGCGCTTGGCGAGCGCCGCGCTGAGGCTGCCGCGCTCCGGGCCGAGCACGTAGGCGGCCTGCGCCGGGTGGCGGAAGCTCGGCAGCTCCGTGGCGTCGTCGGTGATCTCGACGCCGACCAGCCGGCAATCCTTCGGCAATACGAGCGCGGCGACGTCGGGGAAGCTGTAGAACGGCACGTGGCCGGGCGCGTCCGAGGTGTCGGCCTTGCCCCCTTCGCGCACCCGGTAGGCGGCGGCGATGGTGAACACGAAGCTGGCGCCGAAGGCGTTGGCGGTGCGGAACAGGCTGCCGACGTTCATCGCCTTGGAGATGCTCTCGACACCGATGCCAAAATAACCGCGCAACCGCCGCCTCCCTTCGCTCAGGTCTCCTGTGGCAGCGGCCGCAGCGGCGCCTCGGCAATCGGCAGGTGCAACAGCCCGGCGGCGATCCCGAGCACGATCGAGGCCATCCACACCTGGTCGTAGGAGCCGGTGGTATCGAAGGCGACGCCGCCCCACCAGACGCCGATGAAGCTGCCGAGCTGGTGGCTCAGGAAAACGATGCCGAACAGCGTCGACATGTAGCGCACGCCGAAGATCTGGCCGACCAGACCCGAAGTCAGCGGCACCGTGCCCAGCCACAAGATCCCGAGGGCGGCGGCGAACACCAGCACCGCCATCTCGGTCTTCGGCATCACCAGGAAAACCGCGATCACCAGCGCGCGCAGGAAGTAGAGGCTGCTCAGCAGGTACTTTTTCGAGTACCGCCCGCCGAGCGCGCCGGCGCCGTAGGTGCCGACGATGTTGAAGAGGCCGATGAGCGCGATCGCGATCGCGCCGGTTTCGAGCCCGAAGCCCAAATCCTGCAGGAACGCCGGCAGGTGCACGGCGACGAACGAGATCTGGAAGCCGCAGACGAAGAACCCGGCGGTGAGATAGAGGTAGCCCGAATGCCGGCCGGCCTCGCGCATCGCCTCGCCGACGGTCTGGCTGGCGTCGCCCTCGGTGACGTCGGAAGCCCTGCCGGTCAGCGCCGCCGCCAGCACCGACATCACGGTTGCCAGCGCGGCGATGTAAAGCAGCGCCGTCCCCCAGCCGACGGCGCCGATCAGGCCCTGGCTCACCGGCGCCATGTAGAACTGCCCGAACGAGCCGCCGGCGCTGGCGATGCCGAGCGCCACGCTGCGTCTATGGGAGGGGACGCGGCGGGCGACGGCGCCGAGGACGACGGCGAAGCCGGTGGCGGCCTGGGCGAAGCCCATCAGCAGCCCGCCGCCGAGGTTGAGATCGGCCGAGCCGTCGGCGTTGGCCATGACCGCGAGACCCGACGCGTAGACGACGGCGCCCAAGACGATCATCTTGCCCGAGCCCCACTTGTCGGCGACGACGCCGATCAGCGGCGTGAACACGCCCCAAAGGATGTTTTGCAGCGCCATGGCGAAGGCGAACGCCTCGCGCCCGAGCTTCAGATCGACGGTCATCGGCGGCAGGAACAGGCCCAGGTTCTGCCGGATGCCCATTGAAAGGCTGGAGACCAGGAAGCCGGCCAGGATCACCAGCCACACGTTGCGGCGCAAGTATTCGCTCATAGGGTTCATCCGTCGTTGTTGGGTCTCACGGCGCCGCCTTGGGCCTCAGGCCCGCCAGAACGGCTTTGCCGCTTCGCGCGCGATGTCGGCGGCGGCCAACCCTACGTCGCGCGGCATACGCGCGTCCAGTTTCTTATGGTACCGGGGTTCATCCACTCGCGCCGGCCGGATATTCCTAATACGCATGGCGCGGCTAGCGCGGCGCCGCAGCACTCACGCCTTGAGCTGCGGCAGGTCCTTGTAAAGCTCCAGCGCCTCCGGGTTGGCCAGCGCTTCGACGTTCTTCACCGCCCGCCTGTGGATCACGTCGCGCACCGCGAGTTCGGTGATCTTGCCCGATTTGGTGCGCGGGATGTCGGCGACCTGAACGATCACCGCCGGCACGTGCCGGGGCGTGCAGTTGCGCCGCACCTGGGCCTTGATCTTTTCCACCAGCGCCGGCTCCAGCACAAGGCCTTCTTTGAGAACCACGAACAGCACCACACGCACGTCGTTCTTCCACTCCTGGCCGACGACGATGGCTTCCCGCACCTCGGAAAGCTTCTCGACTTGACGGTAGATCTCGGCGGTGCCGATGCGCACGCCGCCCGGATTGAGCGTCGCGTCCGAGCGACCGTAGATAATCAGCCCGCCATGCTCGGTGATCTCCACGTAGTCGCCGTGGGTCCAGACGTTCGGAAACGCCTCGAAGTAGGCGGCCTTGTAGCGGCTGCCGTCCTGATCTCTCCAGAAGCCGAGCGGCATCGACGGAAACGGCTTGGTGCACACCAACTCGCCCTTGCGGCCGCGCACCGGCTTGCCTTCGTCGTCGAACACCTCGACCGCCATGCCGAGGATGCGGGCCTGGATCTCGCCCCGCCAAACCGGCTTGGTCGGATCGCCGCCGCAAAAGCAACCCAAAATGTCGGTGCCGCCCGAGATCGACGCCAGATGCACGTCCTTCCTGATGGCGCGGTAGACGAAGTCGAAGCCCTCCGGCGCCAGGGGCGATCCGGTCGAACAAAGCGTGCGGACGGTCGCGAGCCGGTGCGTCTTGATCGGCTGGAGACCCGACTTGGCCAGCGAGTCGATGAACTTGGCCGAGGTGCCGAACAAAGTCGCTCGTTCCGCCTCGGCGTAATCGAACAAGACCTCGGGGCCCGGATAGGTGGGCGAGCCGTCGTAGAGCAAAAGCGTCGCACCCCAGGCCAGCGCCGCCGCCAGCCAGTTCCACATCATCCAGCCGCAGGTGGTGAAGAAGAAGACGCGGTCATTCTCGCGGATGTCGCAGTGGATCGGCTGCTCCGTCGCGTGCTTCAGGATGGCGCCACCCGCCGAATGCACGATGCACTTCGGCACCCCCGTGGTGCCGGACGAGAACAGGATGTAGAGCGGATGGTCAAACGGCAACTGGGCGAATTCGATCTCGCCTGGCGCAAAGCCGTGGCAGAAATCCTCCAGCGTCATGGCGCCGGGAACGGCGGCGGCCAGCGCCCGGGCATCGACAGACTGGTCGCCGTAGGGCGCGACGACGACTCTGACGACGGTCGGCAGCGCCGCCGCGATCTCCTTGAGCTTGCCGAGCGTGTCGTGACGCTTGCCGTTGTAGCGGTAGCCGTCGGAAGCAAACAGAATCTTGGGTCCGATCTGGCCAAAGCGGTCGAGCACGCCGGCAACGCCGAAGTCGGGCGAGCACAACGACCACGTGGCGCCGAGGCTGACGGAGGCCAGCATGGCGACGATCGCCTCCGGCATGTTGGGCAGATACCCCGCCACCCGGTCGCCGGGCCCGACGCCGGCGGCGCCGAGCGCCCGGGCCAGCACCGAGACGCGGTCGTAAAGCTGGGCGAAGGAAAGCCTGCGTCCGACCCTGTCCTCGCCGCGGAACACGATGGCGTCGGCGTCGTCGCGGCGGCTGAGCAGGTTTTCGGCGAAGTTGAGGCGAGCGTCGGGGAACCATTTGGCACCGGGCATCTTGTCGCCGTCGACCAGCACGCGGGAGCCCCAAGTCGCGGCCTTCAGCCCTGCGAAGTCGCACACGCTTTGCCAGAACTTCTCGCGTTCGACGATGGAGAATTCATAGAGCGCGTCGGTATCGGGAAGTTCGATCCGCCACGCCTTGGCCACTTGGTCCTTGAAGCGGGTGATGTTGGCTGCGCGCACGCGCTCAGGGCTCGGCGTCCACAACGGCTGGCGGGCGCTTTCGTCGTTCAACGATATCCTCCCCGGCGTCGGTCGAGTTCGTCGAGTATGGAATCGGCGCTCAAGCCGCGCAAGCCGCCGCCGGTCGCGGGCTCAGGCGTCGCCCTTGAGGCTTTCGACCAGCCGGCGCGCACGTTCGCGGTGGCCTTCGTCGACGTGCGCCGCCACCGTCCGCCACGCCGCCCAGAACACCGCCGCGTCGTCGGTATAGCCGAACATGGCAAGGAAATCCGGCACTACGTCCACCGGCATGATGAAGTAGGCGAGCGCGCCGATCAGAACCGCCTTGACGTGTCTCGGGGTTTTGGGGTCGAGGGCGCAGTAGTAGGCGGCGGACGCTTCCTCCAGGAACGGCACCCGGCCGAGCGTGCGTTTCGCCTTCTCCACGAAGCGCTCGCGGACCAGCCCCTCGTCGCCCGGCTTCGGGCCTCTGTCGTTCGGGTCGTCGGCCATGGAGCGCCGGGCCGCGGCCGTCAGGCCGTCTCCTCCATGAACCGGGCCAGCGCGACGTCCTTCTCGGTGACGCCGCCGGCGTCGTGGGTGGCCAGCGTCACCTGCACCGTCGAATAGACGTTGAACCACTCCGGGTGATGGTCCATCTGCTCGGCCTTCAGCGCCGCCTTGGTCATGAATGCGAAGGCGTGCTTGAAATCCTTGAACCGGTAGGTCTTGGTGATGGCGTCGCGGCCGTCGACCTTCTGCCAGCCCTCGAGGCTGTTGAGTGCCTTCGTCACCTCGGCGGGCGTCATCTTCGCCACCATCGTTCCCTCCCTGAACAAATCCCCGGCGTGGATGGTTGCGCGTCCAAACGACTCTAGCATATGTTGCGTGGCTTGGCGGGGCCGTCAAGCGGCGCTACTGTCCGGCCCATGGCCAGGACACCAATCACCGCGCCGAGCCTCGACGACCTGGAACGCATCGCCCGCGCCGAGTTCAAGCGCCTGCCGCGGCGGCTTGCCCGCCACGTCGATGGCGTGGTGATCCGCATCGCCGAGTTCCCCGACGCCGACACCGAGCGCGAGATGGGCCTCGAAAGCCCGTTCGACCTGCTCGGCCTCTATCACGGCGTCGCCATCGGCGAGAAGAGCGTCAGCGCCACGCCCGAGAACATCGACATGATCTTCCTCTACCGCCGGCCGCTCCTGGATTACTGGTGCGAGACCGGCGAGGATCTCGGGCATTTGATCCGCCACGTGCTGATCCACGAGATCGGCCACCACTTCGGTTTCTCCGACGACGACATGGAACGCATCGAGGAGGAAGCCGGCTGACGGCCCGCCGCCGGGATGGCCGTCCGCCGGTGGCGGAACCGTTAGCGAATTGGTAACGGTCGCGTGACATATATTTGACCCGCCCGCGAACCCGTTTCCCCGATCTCATGCGTCAAACGCGGCGGCGGCTCGCCAATCGCCGGCTTTTTCCGGTCACGGGCATGTGAATGGAGTTGAGGTGCGGGATCGGGCGGACGACCCTAAAATATACGATGTCGATAGTTCGAAAACGCCGAGCCCAACGTGCAAAAGGACATTAACGCCCGCATCTACGTCCTGCCGATTGCTGCCGTCATCGCGATGTACGTGCTGGCGTCGTTGATCGTTGCGCTGGCCCGATTCCCCGGACCGGAAACAGACGGCAAAAGCGGAGACCGTTACCGCGCCGTCGTCACCGTCCCCGGGCCGGAAGCCCGCGAGCCATGGGTGCAAGACTTCGTCCCATGGCCCTACCGCGATCGCGTCGCCGCCGCTCAACCCGGCGTCGCGTCCGGGAAACCGATCACCTCGAAGCTGAACCTCGGTGTGAAGGTTGCGCAAGTCTCGGGGCCGCGGCATCACGGCATCATCGGGTGCGCCCCATCGGCACTACCGCCGCGGTTCAAGCTACCACCGGGGGAATTCACCCGGTTCTGACGAAAAGACCACAAGAAAGCCGCAATTCGGGCAAGCAAAAGCCACGCCGATCGTGTCCTGTCGGCGGGAATGCCCGGAACAGCCTAGGAGCAATTGCCATGAAGGCCCGCTTGTTCGTCCTGCCGATCGTCGCCGTGACCGTGCTTTACGTGCTGGTGTCGATGGCCGCCGCGCTCGCCCGCTTTCCGGGGTCGGAGATCGACGGCAAAGGCGGGTACGGTCACCACTTCGCCGCCACCGTCGTCGATTCCGAGGAAGCCGACGAAATGCGGACGGAACACGTCATCCCCTGATCCGACGACGATCGGAGCGGCACGCTCAGCCGAGGGTCGCGTCCAGGAACATCATCACGACGAAGCCGAACATCAGCGCGAAGGTGGCGTGGGTCTCGAAGCCGCGGCGATGGGTTTCGGGGATGATCTCGTGCGAGATGATGAACAGCATGGCGCCGGCGGCGAAGCCGAGGAACCACGGCATCAGCGGCTGCACCAGCCACACCGCCGCGCCGCCAATCACCCCGCCGACCGGCTCCACCAGCCCGGTCGCGAAGGCCACCAGGAAAGCATCGCGCCGGCCGTAGCCGATCGAAACGAGCGCCGCCGCCACCGCCAGCCCCTCGGGCACGTTCTGGATGCCGATGGCGGTGGCCAGCACGGTACCGTTGGCGATGTCGCCGCCGGCGAAGCCGACGCCGACGGCCATGCCCTCAGGAAAATTGTGCAGCGTGATGGCGATGACGAACAGCCAGATGCGTGCCATGCGGCTGTCGCCCGGCCCCTCGCGGCCCATGATGAAGTGCTCGTGCGGGGCGCAGCGGTGGATGGCCCACAACGCGAGCGCGCCCGCGGCAACGCCGAAGATGACGAACGCCACCGCCGGCAGCCGGGAGCCGAACTGCGTCGTGCCGTACTCGATCGCCGGCAGCAGCAGCGAGAAGAACGACGCCGCCAGCATGATGCCACCGGCGGCGCTGAGCAGGATGTCCTCGAGCCTAGGCTCCAGCCGGCGGACGACGAAAATGCCGAGCCCGCCGACGCCAGTCATGACGCCGGCCAGGAGGCTCGCCAGGAATCCGTAGAGGACGATGGTCATGCCCGGGCTTTCCTGAATGCCGCCGCCGTCAAACGGCGCCGGGCCGGGGGACCAAATGCTCCGCCGGAGCGTTTGGTGGTGGAGCCGAGGGGGATCGAACCCCTGACCTCGACATTGCGAACGTCGCGCTCTCCCAACTGAGCTACGGCCCCGAGATGGTCACGCACGTGAAGCGCCGGCCGGTGTTGGCGCCGGCCAAATGCGCGCGGATATTGTGGCCGCGCGCGCTTCGCTGTCAAGGTTTGCGCCTGGCGATGCCGTTTTGGGTGCCGGCCTCGGCGTCGGCCCCTGGATCGGCATCGCACGACGGGCCGGAGCCTTGCGAACGATCGCCGCGGCCTTTAGGCTGGCCCCCGGATTCCGAGGCCGTTTCGTCGCGTGTTGCCGGCCGGGGAGGGGCACGCCGGGGGCGGCGGGCCGATGGGGGCGGACCAATGGACGTGATATTCGGGCCGATCGTGCGGATCCTGGTGACGGTGATCGAGCTCTACATGTGGGCCGTCATCATCGGCGTCATCCTGAGCTGGCTGGTCGCCTTCAACGTCGTCAACACCTCCAACCGCTTCGTCTACATGGTCGGCGATTTCATCCACCGCATCACCGAGCCGGCGCAGGCGCCGATCCGCCGCGTGCTGCCGCACCTCGGCAACATCGACGTGTCGCCGCTGGTGCTGATCCTGATCCTGTATTTTCTGCAGGACGTGCTGATCCAGCTTGCCCATAAACTTGGCTGAGCCGCTCAACCCGTTCCGCGCCGTCGCGGGCGGCATGCTGGTGGCGGTGCGCCTGACGCCGAAGGCGGGCCGGGCGCGCGTCGGCCCGGTCGTCGCCGGCGCTGACGGCTCAGGTCTGCTGAAGGTGGCGGTCGCCGAAGCACCGGAGAAGGGCAAGGCCAACGCGGCGCTGATCCGGCTGTTGGCGAAGACGTGGCGGCTTCCGAAAAGCGCGATTTCGGTGGTGCGCGGTGCCACCGACCGCAACAAGATATTGAGGATAGAGGGCGCGCCGGCGTCGTTGATGGGGACCCTGATGAAGGGGATCGCGGGCAACCGATGAGCGAGGCCAAAATCATCGACGGCCGGAAATTCGCTGCCGAAGTCCGCAGGGGCGTCGCCGCCGAGGTAGCGGCGCTGAAATCCGCCCACGCGCTGACGCCGACACTCGCCATCGTGCTGGTCGGCGACGACGAGGCGAGCCACGTCTACGTCCGCGCCAAGGGCCGCCAGGCGGAGGAAGCCGGCATGGCCACGCTGGAGCATCTGCTGCCGAGGGAGACACCGGAGCGGGATTTGCTGAAGCTGATTCAACGACTCAACGCCGACGACA
>DASWGT010000056.1:0-2661 GCA_036393575.1 Rhodospirillales bacterium
CTGACCCAGTTGGGCTACGAGACCAAGGAGCTCAAGTTCCGCGGCAGCTTCCTGGTGCGCGAGGGCGGCGGCGAGTTCGTGCTGTCGCGGGCGGTGCGCGACATCAGCCGCCAGCATGACGCGCAGGCGGTGGTCGCGGGCGTCTACGCGGTGGCCTACGACGACGTCTACGTCACCTTGCGCGCGATTCGCGCCACCGACAGCGCGGTGATGGCGTCCTACGACTACCGGTTGCCACTCGGCCCGAATACCCGGGCCTTGCTCGGGGTTGCCGACAACGTCGTCATGTACTGATGCGAACCGAATCGGACGGGAGGCGGAGAGGCGGGAGATTGCCAGCCAAGCGGCGTGACCGGCCGCGGATCGTTTCGAGTCTGGAAAAGATGTGAGCGGCGTCACGGTCGCGCGGCGATGTGGGCCCTATATGTTTGGCGGAGCCATGCCGCGCGCCCCTGGCAGACGGGAGCGAGGCGCGGGTCGTGGAATGCGGTCGCAGCCTGCGGGACGCGACGGGAACGGAGCGGGCAAATCATTGACGGTCCTGGAAGCATTGTTCCGCGGGTGGAATTCTTGTGCGGCGCCCATAGCTTTATCTTATGCGGCAACACCGCGCGGGCGCGGCTCCGGCCGTGCCGACCAGGTTTCACTCCCGCCGGCGTGCGTCGGGGACACCCTGAACGGACGCCCGGCACGGGCCGGCGGCGATAGGATCTAGGGGTCATTGCGGACTATGCGTGCGCTCGTCATAGGCTTGATATTTTTGGCGCTGGTCGCAGCCGGCGGCACCGCGTACATCGCCCGGGAGTACCTGTCGGCCCAGTCGACCACGCCGACCACCGCTGAAGCGCCCACCATCGACACGGCAACCATGGTCCTGGTCGCGGATCAGGCGATCCCGGCCGGCGCGGTCCTGTCGCAGACCAGCTTCCGTTGGCAGCCCTGGCCGGAGAAGGACGTCGAGCCCGAATACGTGGTCTCCGCCCCCGGCGGCACCAACCGCAAGACCCTCGAGACGCAGTTCATCGAGACCGTGGCCAAGCACGTCATCCCGGCCGGCGGCCCGCTGATGGCGGACCTGGTTTTCCGGCGCGATGCGCCCGGCTTCCTGTCGGGGGCGTTGCAGCCCGGCAAGCGCGCCATGGCGGTGCCGGTCAACGCGGTCACCGGCGCCGCCGGCTTCGTTCTTCCCGGCGACCATGTCGACATCATGCTGACCCACGACATACGCCGGGACTTCGACCAGGCCGGCCAGGGCGAGACGCCGGTGATCGCCGACAGCGTCATCCGCTATACCTCGGAAACGATCCTGCGCAACGTGCGCGTGCTGGCGATCGACCAGGCGCTCAACGACGTCGAGAAGACGGCGATCGTCGGCCGGACGGTGACGCTCGAGGTTTCGCCCAAGGAGGCCGAGGCGCTCAACGTCGCGATGGTGATGGGCGACCTCAGCATGTCCTTGCGCAGCCTGGCGATGGACGAGGGCCTGGACGAGGACGCGACCTTTACCACCGACCTGCAGATCAGCCCGGCGTTGGCCTATCTGTTCCAGTCGATGAGCGCGGCGGCACGGCAGGCGCTGGTCGATGCCCAGTCCAACACGCGCACGGTGTCGGCGGCGTCGGCGAAATCGATTGCGCCCACGGCGCAGGTTACGGGGGCCCGGGTCAAGGTATACCGGGGCGGGCGAACATCGACCCAGGAGTTCACGCCGAGATGAGACGGGGGAGCGCGGGGAAAGACCGGTTTGGCCGCCCTTGGCGGACGGCGGCGGTGGCTGTGGCCGCCGTCATGTCGCTTTGTCCGGCCGCGCAGGCACAGCGGGTGGTGCCGTTGACCGCCGACATGGAGCTTGAGGCCGCGTCGACACCGGCGGCAGAGACGGTTCTGCTGTCGATCGGCAAGGCGCACCTCGTGTCCTTGGCCGAGCCGATCCGCGACGTGGTCATCGCCAATCCGGCGATCGCGGACGTCATCGTCAAGACCGCGAGCCAGGCCTACCTGGTGGCGCAGGAGATCGGCGAGACCAACGTCTTCTTCGTCAACGAGGACGGCGAGGTGGTCCGCCACATCGTGGTGCGGGTCGAGATCGACCTCGTTGCGGCGCGCGAGGCGCTTGGCGCTCTGCTGCCCGACTCCGCGATCACGCTGCGCAGCGTCAACGGCAACATCGTGATGAGCGGCGCGGTGCGTGCGTCCAAGCAGGCGCTCGACGCGGCCGATCTGGTGGCGCGGTTCGCCGGCGAGGGCGACGAAGGCGCCGAGCGCGTCGTCAACATGCTGCGCGTGACCGAGGACCAGCAGGTGCTGCTCAAAATACGCGTCGCCGAGATGCAGCGCTCGGTGCTCAAGACGCTCGGCTTCGACACGCCGTTCAGCCGCGGCGACTGGACGCTTGATTTCTCCGGCCTGGCAGGCGCCGTCGAATCCATCGTGACGGGCACGGTCTTGATCGACGACCTCGGCTTCTCGAGCGTGAGCTTCAACGCGCTGGAAAGCCAGGGGCTGGCCAAGACGCTGGCTGAGCCGGTGCTGACCGCGATCTCCGGCGAGACCGCCAACTTCGTCGCCGGCGGCGAGTTCCCGGTGCCGACGCAGGCGTCGCAGGGCGTTGTCGCGTTCACCTTCCGCGAGTTCGGCGTGGTATCGTCGTTCACGCCGGTG
>DASWGT010000057.1:0-2875 GCA_036393575.1 Rhodospirillales bacterium
TTCGCGCCTCGGCGGAAGGCCGGCAAGGCGTGGCCGCGTTTCTGGAAAAACGCCCGCCGGCATGGCGAAAGGACTGATGAAAGCGTGCGGCCGGCGTGAAGTGAACCGGTTTTCATGATTGAAACCCTCCTCATCGCCAACCGCGGCGAGATTGCCTGCCGCATCATTCGCACCGCCCGGCGCATGGGCATACGCACCGTCGCCGTGTACTCCGACGCCGACACCGGCGCACTGCACGCGTCCATGGCCGACGAAGCGATCCGTATCGGTGCCGCCCCGGCGTCGGAGAGCTATCTCAATATCGACCGGCTGCTCGACGCCGCTGCCACGAGCGGCGCCGACGCCGTCCATCCCGGCTACGGCTTTCTCGCCGAAAACGACGCCTTTGCCGAGGCGCTCTGCCGGCAGGGCGTCATCTTCGTCGGTCCGCCGGCGTCCGCCATACGCGCCATGGGCTCCAAGGGCGCGGCCCTGGAACTGATGGCGCAAGCCGGCGCGCCGGTGCTGCCCGGCTATCGTGGCGGCGATCAGTCCGATGACGCCCTCCTCGCCGCCGCCAAATCGATCGGTTTTCCGCTGATGCTCAAGCCCGTGGCCGGCGGCGGCGGCAAAGGCATGCGTATCGTGTCGGGCGAAACCGGGCTGGCGCGTGCCCTGAACGCCGCGCGCCGCGAAGCCGTCGCGGCCTTCGGCAACGGTGATCTGCTGCTCGAGCGCTACCTCGACTCCGCGCGCCACGTGGAAGTCCAGGTTTTCGCCGATACGCAGGGAAACACGGTACACCTGTTCGAGCGCGACTGCTCGATACAGCGGCGACATCAGAAAGTCATGGAAGAGGCGCCGGCGCCGGGGCTCGATGAGGGCCTGCGCGCGCGCATCGGCGAAGTCGCCGTGCGCGCCGCCGAAGCCATCGGCTACGTGGGCGCGGGCACCATCGAGTTTCTGTTCGATGCGGAAGCCGCCGGCGATCCGGCCGTCGACCGGGATCCGTTCTATTTCATGGAAATGAACACCCGGCTGCAGGTGGAACATCCGGTCACCGAAATGATTCTGGGCGTGGATCTGGTGGAATGGCAGATCCGGGTGGCGTCCGGCCAGCCGCTGCCGGATGCCTTTTCCAGGCTCCGGCCCACCGGCCATGCGATTGAAGCGCGTATATACGCCGAGGATCCGGCCCGTGGTTTTCTGCCCGCCGCCGGCCGGCTGCATTACCTGCGGGCACCCGCGGATCACAGCGGCATCCGCATCGATTCGGGCGTACGTCAGGGTGATGAGATCGGCGTGTTTTACGATCCGTTGATCGCCAAGCTGATCGCGCATGGGGTCTCGCGCGCGGAAGCCGTTCGCCGTCTGCGCCGCGCGCTGGAAAGCTACGAGATCCTGGGCGTGGCCACCAACGTCGAGTTTCTCTCCCGCATTGTCGCCCATGAGGCGTACGCTGACGGCAGTTTCGACACGGGATTCATCGACCGATATGAAGACGCGCTGCTGGCGGCGTCTCCCGGTGCATCTGACGATGAGGCGGCGATAGCGGCGGCCGTGCACGCAACGCTTTCAAGCGACCCGCCCGGCGCGGGGCCCGGGGAAGACGGCGGCTCGCCCTGGCGGCGTTTGCGGGGATTTCGCCTTAATGCCGAACCGGTCGAATACATGGGCCTGCGGCTGGGGGAGAAAGCGTACCGTTTTTCCATTACCAGAAACGCCGAAGCTTTCCTCGTGGCGCATGACGGCGTTTCGCGATCGGTACGCGCCACGCGTGATGACCAGGGGACGTTGCAGATCGAATTCGAAGGTCGCCGGCGGCGCGTGCCGGCGGTGTCCGCCGGCAATGATGTCCATCTGCTTATCGAGGGACGCGCCTATGTTGTCTCGCCGATCGATCCCGATGCGCGTCATGTTTCCTCGCACGCGGGTCAGGGTCATCTCACCGCACCCATGCCGGGAAAGATCATCGCCGTGCTGGTGGAGGCCGGCACGAAGGTTATCCGCGGCCAGGCGCTGGTCACCATGGAGGCCATGAAAATGGAACACACCATCACCGCCCCGTTCGACGGCCGTGTGGCAACCGTGCGCTATGCCGTGGGCGACCTGGTGGCGGAAGGCGCCGATCTGGTGTATATCGACGCGGCTTCCTGAATTGCACGGATTCCTTCAGGTGTCCGGCTCGATATACAGAAACCCGATGCCGCCGGCGATTCCCACCCCCCGGTTGGCTTCCAGGGACACGGGGTTCAGGCCGAAGCCGTCCCTGGAGCCGCCCACCAGCGCGGCGGCGCCGATACCGAAACCCGCCGAGGCCGACGCTTTTCCGCCGATGTACTTGCCGCTGAGGGGATGGTTGCCGGGCGCGATCGCGGACGCGGCGATCACGGTAAATGCAAACTCCTCATCGCCCTTGAAGCTCAAGTCGAGACCGAAGGCGATCCCGGTTTCTCCCTTGTAATGCTCCATCGCGCCGCCCGCGTATTGGAGCGTGCACTTGATGTCGACGGTGGATCGAATAAGGAGATTGACGCGAGAGTCCGGGACCGATTTGCAGATCAGGACGCCGAGTTCCACGTCGGCAACCGCGGCCGGGGCAAAAAAAACGCCGAGTATCACCGCACCAAGCGTTGCCCGAGACAAGAACGAGGATCTCATCGGCCATTCCGTTATCGTGGTTAAATGTCGCCGAAACCGACGCCGCTGGCATTCTGGCAAGCTTGCCCCCGCCTTGTCCACGCGCTTCGATCACGCCTGCGCCGACGTGGTTTCCGATGGATCTCCCGGCAACAACACCTGGTCCACCTGGACAAACGTCTCGGCGCTGAAGCCGTTGAAGCGGGTCGCCGCGGCGTTGCTGTAAGCGCCAATCTGGCCGATTTCTATCCAGTCA
>DASWGT010000058.1:0-2130 GCA_036393575.1 Rhodospirillales bacterium
GAGCCAGCCTTGCTGGCCGGCCGCCTTCAGCATCGCGTACTCGCCCGACACGTTGTAGGCGAAGGTCGGCATGCCGAACGTCTCCTTGACCCGCCGCAGCACGTCGAGGTAGGGCAGGCCCGGCTTCACCATCACCATGTCGGCGCCCTCGGCGATGTCGAGGGCGACCTCGCGCAGCGCCTCGTCGCTGTTGGCCGGGTCCATCTGGTAGGTCTTCTTGTCGCCCTTCAGCGCCGCCTTGGAGCCGACGGCGTCGCGGAACGGCCCGTAGAAGCCGGACGCGTATTTGGCGGCGTAGGACATGATCGTCACCGCGTCGTGGCCGGCGCCGTCGAGGGCCTTGCGGATGGCGCCGACGCGGCCGTCCATCATGTCGGAGGGCGCGATCACGTCGCAGCCGGCATCGGCCTGCACCAACGCCTGCTTGCACAGGGCCTCCACGGTCTCGTCGTTGACAACGATGCCGTTGCGGACCAGCCCGTCGTGGCCGTCCGAGTTGAACGGGTCCAGCGCCACGTCGCACATCACGCCGACGTCGAGGCCGAGGCTCTTGACCACCCGCACCGCCCGGCACACCAGGTTGTCCGGGTTGAACGCCTCGCGCGCGTCGGGGGTCTTCAGCTTGGCGTCGGTGTAGGGGAAGAGGGCGACCAGCGGGATGCCGAGCGAGGCGGCCTCGCCGACGGCGTCGGCCAGCAGATCGACGGAAAGCCTGTCGACGCCCGGCATCGACGGGATCGGTTGGCGCTGGCCTCGGCCTTCGACGACGAAGATCGGCCAGATCAGGTCGTCGGCGGAAAGGCGGTTTTCGGCGACCAGGCGGCGCAGCCAGGGGTGCTGGCGGTTGCGCCGCATGCGGGTCTGCGGGAACGCCGGACCGGCGCCACTGGACGCGGCAATGGCGCGTTGTTTGGGTTTCGGATGATGGTTTCTCGGCATCTGTTTTCCCGCCTGGGCTGGCATTATCATCCCCCATCGGACTCGCTCCCGCAAGCAACGCCGGCCCTGCACACTTGACACCCAATGCGCCCCGCCTGATCCACCGCCTGGCGATCGCCGCGATGGCCGCGCTGTTGCCGGGCCTCGCCCTGGCGGCGGCACCGGAGGAGAAGCTGGAGATCAAGAGCCTCGACGGCACGACGCTGACGGCGCGGCTGTTCAAGCCGGAAGGTTCCGGCCCGTTTGCCGCCGTCGTCATGCTGCACGGCTGCGGCGGCATGGTGAACGCCCAGGACGTGCTCGGCTCGCGCCCGCGGGCGTGGGCGGAGATCTTCACCGGCCTCGGATGGGTGGTGCTGATGCCCGACAGCTTCACGGCGCGCGGCCACGGCAGCCTGTGCAAGGTCAAGGACCGCCCGGTGCTGCCGAACCGCGAGCGGCCTTACGACGCCTACGGTGCGCTCCAGTGGCTGCAGGCGCAGCCATACGTGAAGCCCGACAAGGTGGCGTTGGTGGGCTGGTCGAACGGCGCCATGACGCTGTTGTGGACGCTGAAGGACGACGCCAAGGCGCGGCCAACGGACCTCGCCCACGACTTCGTCGCCGGCGTCGGCTTCTATCCGGGCTGCATCTCGGTCCGCAAGACCGCCTACAAGCCCAAGGTGCCGATGCTGCTGCAGGTCGGTCTCGCCGACAACTGGACGCTGCCGAAGCCGTGCCTGGCGCTGGTCGAGGAGGCGAACGGGCGCGGCGGCGCCAGGATGGAGATCGACGCCTATGAGGACGCGGTGCACGGCTTCGACAGTCCGGACTCGACGCTGCGCACGATCACTACCCGCCACAGCGCGTACAAATCCGGCGAGAAGGAGGTGAGGGTCGGCACCAATCCGGCGGCGCGCCAGAAGGCAATCGAGCGGGTGACGGCGTATCTCAAGCGGGCGCTGGCGGAGTAAGCGTCTTGCCGGTACTTTACGGCAGGCGGAAAATGCGCTAAGTTGACGTTTACGTAAACGTTAAGTACTGGGTTTTTCGAGATCAGCGCCCGGGCAACGGCGCCCGGGCCGGTTGGAGACGCCGATGCCCGACGACGCCAAGACCGTCGCGCCCCGCCAGCCCCGGAAGACGCCGAAGAAGGCGCCGTCGAAGTCGACGCGCGCGTCCCGCGCCAGGCCGCCGATCCGCTTCGTCACC
>DASWGT010000059.1:0-3241 GCA_036393575.1 Rhodospirillales bacterium
CAGTAGCGGCCGTTCCACGGCCGCCGCCGGCTGTGGACAAAAAAATCCGCGTTATCCTCGTTCTCCCCGTTTTTCACATGGGGCCCCGGCGGCGCATTCCGGGGTATCATGGGACGTCACGGCTCGACTGTTTGCAGTGACAAATCCTCCCAAATCCGACTTTCCCGCCGGTAACGGCGGGTTTTTTTGCCGGCGTCGAGGCGATGGCCATGGGGGACTAGCCGGCGGCCTCCATCGAACCCTTCTCCAACGCCATCAGCTCGCCCGTGCGCTCGAGAGTCTCCAGCGCCGCCCGGGCTTCCTGCTGGCGCGCCCACATGTCGGCGTAAACGCCGTGGCGGGCCAGCAGCGCCCCATGCCGGCCGCGCTCGACGATGCGGCCGCCCTGCAACACTAGGATCTCGTCGGCGTCGATCACGGTCGACAGCCGGTGCGCGATGGTCAGCGTCGTGCGCTCGGCCGAGACCTCGCGCAGGCTCTTCAGGATCTCCTGCTCGGTGTGGCTGTCCAACGCCGAGGTCGCCTCGTCGAAGACCAGGATGCGCGGCTGCTTCAAGATGGTGCGGGCGATGGCGACGCGCTGCTTCTCGCCTCCCGAGAGCTTGAGGCCGCGCTCGCCGACGGTCGAGGAGTATCCTTCCGGCAGGCTCATGACGAAGTCGTGGATGCGCGCCAGTCGGGCGGCGTGCTCGATCTCCGACGGCGTCGCGCCGGGCTTGCCGTAGGCGATGTTGTAATAAATGGTGTCGTTGAACAGCACCGTATCCTGCGGCACCATGCCGATGACGGTGCGCAGGGATGCCTGCGTGACGTCGCGGATGTCCTGGCCATCGATCAGCACCCGCCCCTGGCTCACGTCGTAGAACCGGAACAGCAGCCGCGCGATCGTCGACTTGCCGGAGCCCGAGGGCCCGACAATGGCCACGGTCCTGCCGGGCGCGACGGCGAACGACACGTCGTCGAGCACCGGACGCCGCGCGTCGTAGGCGAAGGAGATGCCCTCGAACACCACCTCGCCGCCGCCGATCTTGAGCGCCGGCGCCGCCGGCTTGTCCTCGACCTCGGCCTCTTTGTCCAGCAGCACGAACATGGTCTCCATGTCGGTCAGCGACTGCTTGATCTCGCGGTAGACGAAGCCGAGGAAGTTCAACGGCAGGAAAAGCTGGATCAGGTAGGCGTTCACCAGCACGAAATCGCCGATGGTCATGGTGCTGCCAACAACGCCGTACCCGGCCATCATCATGACGATGGTGACGCCGATGGCGATCGCCGAGCCCTGGCCGACGTTGAGGAGCGACAGCGTCGTCTTGCTCTTGACGGCGGCCCGCTCGTAGGCGCGGAGCGAGGCGTCGAAGCGCTTCGCCTCGTGATCCTCGTTACCGAAATACTTGACGGTCTCGAAATTGAGCAGGCTGTCGATGGCGCGGGTGTTGGCCTCGCTGTCGGTCTCGTTCATCGCCCGGCGGAACTTGATCCGCCATTCGGTGACGATCAAAGTCCAGGCGATGTAGGTGCCCATGGTGATGAAGGTGACGAGGGCGAACCAGCCGCCGTAGAGCGCCCCCATGATGGCGCACACCAGCACGATCTCGAATAGCGTCGGGATGACGTTGAACAGCATGAACGAGAGCAGGAACTCGATGCCCTTGGTGCCGCGCTCGACGGCGCGGGTGACGCCGCCGGTCTTGCGGTCGAGGTGGAAGCGCAAGCTCAGCGCGTGCAGGTGCTGAAACACCTTCAGCCCGGCCAGCCGGATCGCCCGCTGGGCGACGCGCGCAAACACCGCGTCGCGGAGCTCGCCGAAGGCCTGCGCCAGGATGCGCACGATGCCGTAGCCGATCAGCAGGCCGACCGGCACCGCCACCACGGCGCCGGCCCCGGCGCCGAGCGCGTCGACGGCGTACTTGTAGAACACCGGCACCGTGACGTTGGTGACCTTGGCCAGCGCCAGCAGCACCATCGCGGCGACGACGCGGAGGCGGATTTCGGCCTCGCCCTGCGGCCACAGATAGGGCAGGAGCGTGCGCAGCGTGCGGATGTCGTTGCGGGGGCCCGAGCGGGCGGGCGAGGAAGTTCTTGGTCTCATGGTGCGAATCCGTCAATCAAGCCGGGGGCGGGAATGCCGCCCGGCGGGGTGGGGGCCGAGTCTAGCCGTCGAAACAGGCAATGGCACGGGTCAAGGAATCCCGGGATTCCGCCGCTCGGCGGCAAAAGTGGCAAATCATGTAAGGTTTCTGCAAGGTTCACATTCTACACTCCGGCCCGGTTCCACGTCGGTCTGCCGCGGGAGCGTATTTTCGTTTGGCGGTTCGCCGGCGTACGAGAGGACATATGGTGGCCACCGGCTACAACTTCGAGAAAGTCTCGGTCCTGATCTGCGACGACAGCCGGCAAATCCGCTCGCTGGTCAAGACCTGCCTGATGACGTTCGGCGTCAAGAAGATCGCCGAGGCCACCAACGCCGACGAAGCGTTCACCAAGCTGGTCGAGGTCCAGCCGGACCTGGTGATCACCGACTGGAACATGCCGCCGACCAGCGGCCTCGAGTTGGTCCGCCGCATCCGTCAGAGCGACGACAGCCCCGATCCCTACGTGCCGATCATCATGCTCACCGGCCACACCGAGCTGGGGCGCGTCAAGACCGCCCGCGACAACGGCGTGTCGTCGTTCCTGGCCAAGCCGATGAGCGCCGACTCGCTCTACAAGCGCATCGTCAACTTGGTCGAGGACCACCGCCCGTTCATCCGCTCGGGCGATTTCTTCGGCCCCGACCGCCGCTTCAACGTCACCGCCCCGTTCGGCGGCGACGAGCGTCGCGGCGGCGCGGCCACCGCCGCCGCCTGATTCCCGGATCATCCGCAAGCCTTCAACCCGGCGGCGGCCAGGCCAGGAACACCGCCGCCATCACCGCCTCGCAGGCCAAGTAAATGAGCGTCGTCGGCGACGGCCAGCCGTCGACGACGATCGAATAGGCCCTGGCGACGACCAGCGCCGCCATCACCACGCCGAGGCCGATAACCGCCAGCCGCGCCCGCTCCAGGTCCCAGCACGCCCACAAGGCGACCAGCCCGAGCGCCGCCATCATGGCGTTGAGCGCCCGCAGGTGATTCTTGGCGTCGACGGTCTCGGCGATCAGCCACACGGTGCCTTCGTCCTTGCGCGCGACGTTCATCAGCCCCGGCACCAGCAGGCTGAGGCCCAGCAATCCCAGCAGGCCCCAAAGGACGATCTTGTGGACGAG
>DASWGT010000060.1:0-4981 GCA_036393575.1 Rhodospirillales bacterium
GTCCTCGGCGGTGTAATTCTTGTCCTTGGGGTTGAGCTGGGCCCGGTAGTCGCGGGCCGCCCGCGCCTCGACGGCATCCGGCAGCTTGCGGGTGACCAGCAGGTTGGCGAGCTTCCTTTTGGTGTCGTTCATTGGCGTTCCTTGTTTCGGTGCGTTCACACGCTGCGGCCGCCATCGACGTCGAGGCAGGCGCCGGTGATGAAGTCGGCGTCGTCGGAGGCGAGATAGAGGGCGGCGTTGGCGACGTCGCGGGGCCGGCTCATCCGCCCCAAGGGGATGGTGGCGACGAACTTGGCGCGCAGCTCCGGCGTGTCGCCGCCCATGAACTCGGCCGTCAAGCCGGTCTCGCCGAGCACCGGATTGATGGCGACGACGCGGATGTTGTCGGAAGCGAGCTCGGCCGCCATCGAGCGGGTCAGCGTCACGACGGCGCCCTTGGTGCCGTTGTACCAGGTCAGCCCGGCGCGCGGCCGGCCGGCCGCCGTCGAGGCGATGTTGATGATGACGCCGCGCCCGCGCGCCCGCAAATGCGGCACCGCGTGGATGGCGGTCAAATAGATGCTCTTGACGTTGACGGCGTAGAGGCGGTCGAACGCGTCCTCGCTCAGCTCCAGCATCGGCATCCGCTTCTGCGCGATGCCGGCGTTGTTGACCAGGATGTCGAGGCCGCCGAAGGCGTCCGTCGCCGCCTTCACCATCGCCTTCACCTGCCTGCCCTCGGAGACGTCGACCTTGCAGAAGCGGGCGCCGGCGATGTCGCGGGCGACGCGGCGGCCGTTTTGTTCATCGATGTCGGCGACCAGGACCTTGGCGCCCGCGTCGGCGAACGCCCGCGCGATGCCCTCGCCGAAGCCGGAGCCGGCGCCGGTGACGATCGCCACCTTGTCCTTCAGCCGCATGGCATGGTCTCTCCCCGCCCGACTCTCTTTCGGCGGACCATAGCGCGCCCGGGGCGGGTTGACCAACGGCCTTGTCGGCGGCGCCGGCGGCGTTCACAATCCGGCCCATGAAAATCGTCCGCTTCGAGCGCTTCGGGCCGGCCCATGAAGTCTGCGCCTGCGTCGACGCCCCGGACCCGGGCCCGCCCGGCGCCGACGAGGCGGTGGTGCGGGTCGAGGCGTTCCCGATCAACCCGGTGGATTTGCTGACCATCGCCGGCGAGTACGCCGATAAGCCGCCGCTGCCGGCGACACCCGGTTCCGAGGGCGTCGGCATCGTCGAGGCGGTCGGCCCCGGGGTGACCAACGTGAAAGCGGGCGACCGGGTGCTGCTGATGGGCCGCAACAACTGGGCCTCGAAAAAGCGCGACAAGGCGAAGGCGCTGCTGCCGGTGGCGGCGGAGCTCGACGTGCTGCAGGCGGCGATGCTGAAGATCAACCCGGCGACGGCGGCGCTGATGCTGAAGAACCACGGCAACCTCAAGCGCGGCGACTGGCTGATCCAGAACGCCGCCAATTCCGGCGTCGGCCGCCTGGTCATCCGCATCGCCAAAGCACACGGCTTCCGCACCGTCGCCGTGGTGCGGCGGCAGGAACTCATCGAACCCTTGAAGAAGCTCGGCGCCGACGTCGTCGTGGTCGACGGCGATGATCTCGCCAAGCGCGTCCGCGAGGCGACCGCCAGCGCCGACATCCGGCTCGCCATCGACGCCGTCGCCGGCGCGGCGACGCTCCGGCTTTCGGAGTGCGTGGGCGACGGCGCCACGGTCGTCAACTACGGCCGCCTCAGCGGTGAGCCGTGCATGGTGTCGCCAAACCGGGTGATCTTCGCCGGCGTGACGTTGACCGGCTTCTGGCTGGTCAGGCACCTGGGCGCCATGGCTGACGGAGAGCGGCGGGCGCTTTACGCCGATCTCGGCAAGCGCGTCGCTGCCGGCGAGCTGACGACCGAGGTCGAGGCGGTGTTCGCCATCGCCGACATCGGGAAGGCCCTGGCCCAGGCCGCCCGCGAGGGCCGCGGCGGCAAGGTGCTGGTGCGGCCGTAGGCCTGCCCTCGGTATTATGTAAAATCTGGCCTCGTTCCCAGGCCACCACTTGCCCCCTCGGCCGTGCTAGCCTTGACCCTGTCATGGGCCAAGGAAGGCCGCCCCCCGGCCGCTCACCGGGGATCGGCCGTTCGGGGCCAACGAAATCGCGACGGATAAAGGTGGGCCGTGGCGGATTTCACGATTTTGTCGGCGACGGCGCTGCCGTTCGCCATCAACGCCAATCAGGCGTTGACGACGCTCGGCCGCGCCGCGGGTGCGAGCGCGCCCGGGACCGAGGTGCCGTTGGGCCTCGCCGCTTCGCGCGCCGGCGGCGGCGTGCCGCTCGACGTGGTCGACGCGCGCACCGCGGTGACCGTGGCGCTGGTCGCCGGCGCCGGCATCGTCGGGGCGCTGAGGACGCTCCGCGACGCCTTCCGGCTCGCCACCGACCGCGGTCTGGTCGGGTCCAAGACCAACCTCACCCTCGACGGCACTCGCATCTCCGGGGTCACCATCACCTCCCAGGGCGGCCGCCTGGTGGACGCCATCGACAGTCTGGTCGAAAGCGCCGCCGTCTCCGGCGCCAACCTGATCGCCTCCAACGCCCGCCGCGTCACCATCCAGACCACCCAATTCGGCGGCCGCATCACGGTCGCGCCGCAGCCGCTCGATTCCGCCGGCCTCGGCATCCAGGACTTGAGCGCCATCAGCCGCGACGACGCGGTGGCGTCGCTGAATCGCATCGAGGCCGCCATCACGCTCGCCGAGACGCGCCTCGACAACCTGACCGTGCTGCGCGGCAGCCTGTCGCCGGGCGGCCAGATCACCAACGAGATCGTGCGCCTACTCAACACCGTCTCGCCGGGCTTCCTGCCGCGCGGCAGCCTGATCAACCAGATCGCCTGACCCTCCCGAAGCCCAGGAAGATGTTGAGTTTCCGAGGGCCGGGTGATATGGCCGGGCCGGTCTAGGGAGAGGCGGATGTTCTGGGATCTGGCGGCCGACACCTGGGGGTCCGAGGAGCGCGCCGCCGTCGCGCGGGTGCTCAAGAGCGGCCGCTACACCATCGGCCCCGAGGTCGAGAGCTTCGAGCGCGCTTTCGCCGCCTACCACGGCCGCCGCTTCGCCGTCATGGTCAATTCCGGCTCGTCCGCCAACCTGATCGCGGTGGCGAGCTTGTTCTTCAGGAAGAGGCGGCCGTTGAAGCGCGGCGACCAGGCGATCGTGCCGGCGATCTCGTGGAGCACCACCTATCACCCGCTGCAGCAGTACGGCCTCAAGCTGCGCTTCATCGACGTCGAGCCCGACACCCTCAACATGGATACGTCGCAACTGGAGGCGGCGCTGACGCCCCGGACCCGCGCCGTGGTCGCCGTCAGCATCCTCGGCAACCCGGCGGCGCTGGATCAGGTCCGCGCCTTCGCCGACCGGCATGGCCTGGCTTTCCTGGAGGACAACTGCGAATCCCTGGATGCCGAGCTCGTTGGCCGCAAGACCGGCACCTTCGGCGAGCTTTCGACCTTCAGCTTTTTCTTCTCGCATCATATCTCGACCGGCGAGGGCGGCATGGTGCTGACCGACGACGCCGAGCTCGACGGCCTCCTGCGCGCGCTCCGCGCCCACGGCTGGACCCGCGACGTGCCGGCGACCGCCGCCATCTACGACCGCTCCGGCGACGCCTTCGCCGAGGCCTACCGCTTCATCCTGCCCGGCTACAACGTGCGGCCGCAGGAGATCAACGGCGCCGTCGGCCAGGAGCAGTTGAAAAAACTTCCGGCGATGACGGCACGGCGCCGCGCCAACTGGCAATTGTTCCGCAACGCCTTCGGCAACGACGAGCGCTTCCTGATCCAGCGCGAGCACGGGCAGACGTCGTCGTTCTCGTTCACCATCATCGTCCGGCCGGAATCGGGGCTCGACCGCGACGATGTGTTTAAGCCCCTGAAGGCCGCCGACATCGGCTACCGGATGATCACCGGCGGCTGCTTCCCCCGCCACGACGCCATCCGCCACTTCGACTATGATTGCTTCGGATCACTTGCCAATGCCAACATGGCTCACGACCGCGGGTTCTTCGTCGGCAACCACCCGTTCGACCTCACGAAGCAGATCGAACGGTTGCGCGACGTGCTCGACGGGTTGAAGGCTTAGGCGGGGGGACGGGGCATGGCTGACACTTATCATATCCTGATCACCGGCGGCGCCGGCTACCTCGGCTCGGTGATGGCGCCGATGCTGCTGGAGGCCGGCCACCGCGTCACCGTGCTCGACAACTTCCTATACCGCCAGGCCAGCCTCGCCAGCGTCTGCCACCATCCGAAGTTCGACGTCGTCGACGGCGACGCGCGGCTGGAATCGACCGTGAAGCCGCTACTCAAAGGTGCCGACGTGGTGATCCCGCTCGCCGCCCTGGTCGGCGCGCCGTTGAGCGACCGCGACCCGATCACCGCCACCGCCGTCAACCGCGACGCGGTCGTCATGCTGATGAAGCTGCTGGGCAAAACGCAGCGCGTGCTGTTCCCCAACACCAACTCCGGCTACGGCATCGGCGAGGGAGATTCCATGTGCACCGAGGAGTCGCCGCTGCGCCCCGTGTCGCGCTACGGCCGCGACAAGGTCGAAGCCGAACGGGCGGTGCTCGGGCGCGACAACGCGGTGAGCTTCCGATTGGCAACCGTGTTCGGCATGTCGCCCAGGCCGCGCATCGATCTGCTGGTCAACGATTTCGTCTATCGCGCCGTCACCGACCGCGCCGTGGTGCTGTTCGAGAGCCACTTCAAGCGCAACTACATCCACGTCCGCGACGTGGCGCGGGCATTTTTGCACGGCATCGACGACTTCGCCAAAATGCGCGGCGGCGCCTACAACGTCGGGCTTTCCGACACCAACATCTCGAAGCGCGAGCTGTGCCAGCGCATCCAGAAGCACCTGCCGAAGTTCCAGTTCGTCGAGGCGGCCATCGGCGAGGACCCGGACAAGCGCGACTACGTGGTCTCCAACGCCAAGATCGAGGCC
>DASWGT010000061.1:0-4692 GCA_036393575.1 Rhodospirillales bacterium
CGGGCTCCTCAACGGCAGTTTGTGGAAGGTCGACCGTGCGCGGAAGCCGCGAAAGGGGCTTCTCCGCTACACGCTGTCGCCGGAGGAGGGGGAAACCGGCAAGCGCCGCACGGTGGTCTCGATCAACCCGGCCTTTTTCGACGGCACCGCCGCCGCGCTGCCGTTCGCCGAGCGCCGGCGGTCAGACGAGTTCGATTTCGGCTATGTGCTTACCGTCCACAAGGCGCAGGGCTCGCAGTGGGACGATGTCATGCTGTTCGACGAAAGCTTTGCCTTCCGCGAGCACCGCGCCCGCTGGCTCTATACCGGCATCACCCGCGCCGCGACGCGGGTGACGGTGGTGCGCTAGATCTGACCGACGTTCGCCGGCGGCACCGGGCCGGCCCCGACGGGACGCGGACCGAATATGTCGGCCAGCGGCAGCGACGGGAGGGAGGGCAGCGGCGGCAGCGAGAATCCGGGATTGAGTACCACGACCTTGGTCCCGATGGGGACGCGCTGGTAAAGATCGATGATATCCTGGTTCATCAGGCGCACGCAGCCGCTCGACACCGCCTTGCCGATGCTCGACGGATCGTTGGTGCCGTGCAGCCGGTAGAGGGTGTCGCGGTTGCCTTGCCAGAGATAGAGCGCGCGCGCGCCGAGCGGGTTCTGCAGGCCGCCGTCCATGCCGTTCGGATATTTCGCCGCCTCCGGATCGCGGGCCATCATTTCGGCCGGCGGATGCCAGCGCGGCCATTGCTGCTTGCCGCGAATCACCGCTTCGCCGGACCATGCGAAGCCTTCGCGCCCGACGCCGATGCCATAGCGCATCGACGTGCCGTTCGCCTGCACCAGGTAGAGGTAGCGGTTGGCTGGGTCGACGACGATGGCTCCCGGTCCGGCCGCGCCGGCGACCCGGCCCGGCGTTCTTACGACCTGACGGAGATACCTGGCCTCCACCCGCCCGGGCGGAACGGCGGGGATCGTGTAGCCCGAGTCCTGGACCTGGCCGTACGAAGGCGGCGGGGAAGTGAACGCGATGCTTGTCGGGATGGCGAAGTCGGAGGTCGTGCAGCCCGCCGTGAGCATGGCAACCACGCCGGCCGCAACAGCACCCGTCACCGCCCGCGGGCGGCGCCAGCCAAGAGATCCGAACAACATCGCCTCCACGCTTGTCAGCGCTTCTTCTAGTGCCGATGTTTTGGCAGACCGGCCGGCGGGAGGAAAGACTTGATTTCGGCGGCGACGCCGCTACCGCGCGTAGAAGTCGACGGGCCCGACGATTCTGACCTTGCGGCCGTCCGAAGTAACGTCCGCGAACGTCTCCGGTGTGCGCTCGGGAATCGATCCTGGGTTGAGGTTCCCCCTTCGATTTGCGGCAGTTTCCGGGTCTTCGCCCGCCGCCGTCGGTCGAAGGCGGGGCATCGGGACCGCCGGTGAGGGCGCCAGCGGCACGGCCAGGGCCGCAGGCGTCACGGCTGTTGAAAACTCCGTGAAGATGGGCGCGAGCGACGCCATCGGCGCCGTCGGTGTGCCGCAGCTGCAACTCTTGTCGTATTCCTGCCGATACCGGAAGGCGGCCGGCAGGGCCGTGTACGGCAAGCCGTTCAGCGACACCATTTGCGTCGTGTCCTCGCCGGGATTGCGATGGATGTAGAGTTCCGCCGCCGTGCCCGGGCACATTTGCTGGCAGCTCGCCGCATCGGCGGCGAACTTGGCCGGCAGCGTCGAGAAACTGATCGGGAAGTAGTAGCCGTCGCAGGCCCTGACGCAGAGCGTTCGATAGGCACCGAAGCCACCCCCGTTCATGAAGCCGTCGTTGCCCGGGAAGCGGAAACGGGCTTGGCCGAACAGGCTTTCGAACAGGCCGCCCGGCTGCTGGAATCCTCCGCCCCGGGCGGCGTATTGCGGACCGCATCCGTATCGAGCCAGCTGGCCGAGAACCTCGTTCCGCTCCCGCGTCAGTGCGAAGGGGTCGCCGCCGGCCTGAACGCGTGCCCGCATCAGGCGCTCCAGATTGGCGCGCATCCGGTCAATGGTCGCCATCAGTTGCGGGCACTTCGGCTCGGCGCGCCGCTGGAAGATCAGGAAGCCGCCGACGCAGCCGGCACGCCGGGCCTCGGCCATCGCCCGGTCGATCTCGCTTCGCTGTTGACTGACCGAAGCGTCGTATTCCCGCGCGCCATCTATGCTGCCCGGTCCCCCGGCGCGTTCGATCTGAACCAAACGGGTCTCGAGATCGAGGCAGATATCGCCCTGCGCGGCGGCCAGGCTCGGGCAAACCAGCGCCGCTGTGATTCCTGCCGCTGCCGAGCGCCACGATCCCATGCCCGGATCCCATGCATTCCGCTGCCGTTGGCGGTCCCCGCCACGCGTCGAATCATTACCGGCTAATCGTTAAATCAGGTCAAACCGCGGCGCTCAGGCGCTGGGCTGACGGCTCGGATGCGCCGCGGCGAAGGCCGGGTGCGCACCGGCGACGTCGGCGACCGCGTTGATCTTCGGGAAGTCGGAAATATCGACCTTGTAGCGGTGGGCGTTGAACACCTGCGGCACGATGCAAATATCCGCGATCGTTGGCGCGACTCCGAATGCGTAGTGATCGCCGTCGATGAGCTGCTCGATCGCGGCAAACCCGGCGCTCATGAAATGCGACATCCAGGCGGCGATGTCGGCGTCGTCGGCGCCGTGGCGGTCGCGCAGCACGTCGGTCACGCTGCTGTTGTTCAGCGGCTGGATCTCCGACGCGATGATTTGCGCGACGGCCATCGCCCGTGCCCGCACGACGGGATCGGCGGGATAGACCGGTGGCTCGCGGTGCAGCTGCTCAAGGTAGTCGATGATCGCCAGCGACTGTGTGACGATCGTCCCGTCGTCGAGCTCAAGGGCAGGCAACCGGTTTTGCGGGTTGATCCGGAGGTAAGGTTCCCTCCGCTGCTCCTTGTCGGGGAGGTTGACGGTGACCGTTTCGAACGGGATGCCTTTGAGGTGGAGCACCGTTCGCACGCGCCAGGACGCCGAAGAAGTCGGGAACGAATAGAGCTTCATTCGGCGACCATCGGTCAGGCCGCGTGCTTCGTCAACGGTGCTTCAGGGCCGCCGCTCCGAGATAGACGGCCGCTGACAGAAGCGCGATCCAGAAGCTGGTCGGCCAGTCCGTATAGAACGCGAGCGTGATGCCGAGCCACGCTTGCGCCAGGGCCAGGATCGCCGCGAGAGCGACACCGGTCGCGAGCCGGCGGGTCAGCAATTGCGCCGCAGCCGGTGGACCGACCATGAGGGTGAAGACCAGCAGGACGCCGACGATCTGGATCGATTGCGCCACCGCCAGCGCCACCAGAGCCAGGAACAGCGTGCCGACGAAACGGATCGGTACCCCTTTCGCTTCCGCCAGCTCCGGCTGGAGGGTGGAGAAGACGAGCGGCCGGCTGATGAAGGCGAGCGCCGCAAGCGTCACCACGCCGAGGACGGCAAGCGTGGCCAGCGTCGATGGACTCACCGCCAGTACGCTGCCGAACAGCAGCGACGTTGCCTGTACGGCGTTTGTGGTGGTGAGACTGAGGAACAGGATGCCGAAACCGAGCGATACCGCGAGCACAATACCGATGGTCACGTCGCGCCCGCTGAGCTTGTCGCCGAGCAGCCCCATGGCGGCTCCGGCTCCGACGGTGAGCGCGATGACCCCGTAGATCGGCGCGAGGCCGACGAACGCCGCGCCGGTTGCCCCCGCGAATGCGATATGCGCCAGCGCATGGCCCGCGAAGGTCTGTGCCCGCAGGACCAGAAAGTAGCCGACCGAGCCGGCGACGATGGCGACAATCCCGCTCGCCACAAATGCACGTATCATGAAGTCGTAGCTAAGCATGGTCATGCCCATGGCCGACGTGGGGATGGCCGCTGTGATCGTGCGGCCGGTCGGGTTCGTGGCTGTGGTCGCGCTCGATGTCCTGTCCGTGCGACATGACGAAGATGTGTCCGTCCACCCGCACCACCTCGATCGGCGCGCCGTAGAGGCGGGAGAGCACCTCCGGTCGGACGACCTCCGCGACCGTGCCGAGCGCCGCCTCGCCGCGGCCGAGGTACAGAATGCGGTCGACCGCGCCGAGCACCTGGTTCAGTTCGTGCGCGGTGAACAGGACCGTGAGCTGGAGGTCGCGCGACAGGCGGCGGACCAGGTCGACCACCACTTGCTGCTGATAGGGGTCGAGTCCGATCAGTGGCTCGTCGAGGAGCAGGAGGCGCGGATTGCCGATGAGGGCTTGCGCGATGAGGAGGCGCTGGCGTTCGCCGCCCGACATGTCGGATACCGGTCGATCGGCCAGAGGCGAAGCCCCGACGGCGTCGAGCGCCCGGTCGATGTCGCGGCGCGCGGCGGCCGACGCCACCGGCACGCCCCACCGGTGCCCGCCGACGGACGCGGTGAGCACGTCGCGGCCGGTGAGAGATGCCGCCGGCATGGCGCTCCGCACCTGCGGCAGATAGCCGATTTCGGCGTTGCCGCGCGTGACCGGCTTGCCGAGGACCGCGATCGTTCCGGAATCCGGCCGCAACAGGCCGAGCAGGGACCTGACCAGCGTCGTCTTGCCGGAGCCGTTCGGCCCGAGAACCCCGACGAATTCGCCTTCGGCAATAGCGAGGCCGATGCCGGCGAGGACCGTGCGGCCGCCGACCGAAAGGGTGACCTTGTCGAGTTCGATCGCGTTCAAGATG
>DASWGT010000062.1:0-3333 GCA_036393575.1 Rhodospirillales bacterium
CAGCGTCTTCATCGCCGCGTCGCCGAACAGCCGCAACACCTGATCGCCGGGTCCGTGTCCGTAAGTGTCGTTGATCGCCTTGAAGCCGTCGAGGTCGAACAGGATGATCGCAAAGGCGGCATCGTCCTCCTTTGCCTCGGAAAGCATGGCCTCGCCGCGTTCGTAGAAGACGCGCCGGGTGGCGACGCCGGTCAGGGTATCCACCGACGCGGCGATCTTGTGGATCATTTCGCTGCGCTCGCGGGCCATGGCGACGGCGAAGATCGACGTCCCGACGACGAAAGCCAACGTCTCGAAATGGACGAACGTGATCCAGCCGTGCAGGGAGCCGGCGCCGATCGGGTCAAATCCGCCCGACAGCGAATAGAGCGCGCCAATTGCCGAAAAGCCGCCGTGCAGAACGAGCAGCGCGACAAGCGGCCAGCGCGCGGTCAGCCGCTCGGCGCGTCCGCGCCAGAACTCGTAGGCAGCGGCGAACAGGTAAACGGAGACGACCACGAGGTTGAGGCCGGTTTGCGCCTCGGGCGCCTCGCGAATGACGGGCATCGCATAGGCTACCAGCCAAATCACCGCGCCACCGCCGACGACCGCGTAGTTGACGTTGCGGCCGTTGGTGGCGCGGGCCGAGGCCCAGATCAGGGCGGGGCTGATATTCAGAAGCGTGATGGCGACGATGAATGCGGGGGTTCCGGCACCGTCATCCGCCCCGGCGACCATCGGAATGGCGACTGCCAGAAGCAGGACCGCGGATGCCCACCACAGCAACCCATTCTTGCGGTCCGATTGCAGCCAGGAAAACACAAGAAACATGCCGCTGACGGCGGACACGAAGCTGCCGGCAATCATCAGCGTTGGAAGGTCGAGTTCCATGGGGCGCCCTGTTCCCGTCGCGTTCCGCCGGACGTTGTTTGCCGGCGTGCCGCCCGATCGGGCAGCCATCGCAATTTAGGCAAATCGCCGCTGATTTCGCGTTAGGGTCGGGCCTAAAGCTTTACCGGTCGCCTTCACGGATCGTTAGCCGTCAGGTTCGCCGCCCGAATCACGCTACGCGAACGATATTGTCGTCTCGGGGCGGGTTTTCGTCGGCGCGTCCGACGCGGTTGCGCCCGAGATTCTTTGCCCGGTACATCGCCCGATCGGCGGCGTCGAGTGCGGCTTGAAACGGCGCGCCGGCGGCGGCCACCGCGACGCCGGCGCTAACGGTGGCGCCGATCGAGTTGCCGACGACGGCAGTTGCCCTGTCGGCAAACGCACGGCGGATACGCTCCGCGATGACGTAGGCTGCCTCGACGCCGGCGCCCGGCAGCACGACGGCGAATTCTTCGCCTCCATGGCGCCCGAACAGGTCGTTTGGGCGCAGAACCGAACGGACCACGTCGGCGAACGCAGTCAGTACATGGTCGCCGGTGTGGTGTCCGTAGGTGTCGTTGATTGTCTTGAAATGATCGAGGTCGAAGACGATCAGCGACAGGGGCGTGTTGCTGTCGCGATTGCGGAGCAGGAGACGCTGGCCGCGCTCGAAGAAGGCGCCGCGGCTGACGGCGCCGGTCAGCGTATCCGTGTGGGCGGCGCGGATGAGATTGGCCTTGTCGCGTTCGTTGCATAGCAGCGCCATGAAGGCGGCGGTGCCAATCGCGTAGACCAGCCCCTCGAAGTAGACGAGGCCGAACCAGCTGTTGAGGCTCGGAACCTCGCCCAGGCCAAGTTCGCCGCTGACGACGTCATGTATCCCCGCGGCGTAAACGGCAACGTGCAAGGCGAGAATGCCGCTGAGGCCCCAACGTGCCGGCAGGACTTCGGTCCGGTCGCGCCACAGCACGACGATGGCGGCGGTCAACATGCCGACCCAGCCGGCGAAGCTCGCCACCGAGGCGGCCTCAATTCCATAGAGCCGCTCGGTGCCGGCAACGGCGATGCTGAAGATGAGGACCGCGGCCGCAACCGCGTCGACGGGCACGCGTCCGTGCACGAACGACCAGACCCCGGCCAGGACGAGCACAGGCGCTGCGCCAGAGATCAGCATCCCAAGCAGGAGAATGGGGGCGTTGTCCGTGTCGTAGTACGCGAGGATGAGAAACGTGCCGGCCCCATAGAGCACCTGCGCCAACGCGACCCAGAGCAGGGCGTAGGCGTGCCGCATCTGGGTCCAGACCAGCGCCAGAACGACCCCGCCGAGTGCGATGACCAGCGAGCCGACGGCGATCAGGGTGACCTGGTCCAGGGACATGAGCGGCGCGAGCAACTCCGGCCGGCGTCTCCAAGTAAGCGCCGGGCCGAGTCAAGCTAACGCCGATCGGTTACAGACGGCTGAAGTCGATTGCCGTCAATCGGAACCCCCGCCGCAAGACCCCGGTAACCATGCGCGTACCGTCAGCGCGTCGGCACCGGGGGATCGCTCCGGTAGTCGTAGAAGCCGCGACCGGTCTTGCGGCCGAGCCAGCCGGCCTCGACGTACTTCACCAGCAGCGGACACGGCCGGTATTTGGTGTCGGCGAGGCCCTCGTGGAGGACCTGCATGATCGACAGACAGGTGTCGAGGCCGATGAAGTCGGCGAGCTGCAGCGGGCCCATCGGGTGGTGAGCGCCGAGGCGCATGGCGGTGTCGATGGCGTCGACCGAACCGACGCCCTCATGGAGGGCGTAGATCGCCTCGTTGATCATCGGCAGCAGGATGCGGTTGACGATGAACGCCGGGAAGTCCTCGGCAAGCGTATGGGTCTTGCCGACGCGCGCGACGAATTCGACGGCGGTCTGGAAAGTCTGGTCGGAGGTGGCAATGCCGCGGATCAGCTCGACCAGCTCCATCCTGGGCACCGGATTCATGAAATGAATGCCGATGAATTTCTCCGGCCGGTCGGTAGCCGCCGCCAACCGCGTGATCGAAATCGACGAGGTGTTGGTGGCGAGCAGAGCGTCGGGTTTGAGCGCCTTGGACAGGCCGGCGAGGATGTCGCGCTTGATCTTTTCGTTTTCGGCGGCTGCCTCGATGACCAGGTCGACGTCGGCGAACAGGTCGAAGCTCTCCGCCGCGGCGATGCGGGCGAGGGCCGCCTTGCGGTCGGCCTCACTCAGCTTTCCGGTGGAAACCTGGCGCGCCATGTTGCCGTTGATCGTAGCGAGGCCGGACCGGATGCGTTCGGCGGTGACGTCGTTGAGCAGCACGTCGAAGCCGGCAAGGGCGCAGACATGGGCGATGCCGGAACCCATCTGGCCGGCGCCGATCACCCCGATCTTTTTCAATGCGCTCATGGCGGCAGCATCTCCATTGTCGTCCGTTCGCGCGCTACGGTCAAAGCGCCCGTTCGAGTTCCGGCAGTATGTCATAAAGGTCGC
>DASWGT010000063.1:0-2134 GCA_036393575.1 Rhodospirillales bacterium
CACGGCAAAAGAAAAAAACCGCCGGTCGAGCCGGCGGTTCAGGCAAGTCTCAAAAGTCGAACAAGTTGCGTCCTACAACGGCTGCCCGGGGCGAAAAAGCCGAGCTAACAAGATAAACCAAGGACTTTGCGGGAAAAAATCTAGGTCAACCAAATGACGCAAAACGACAGTATCAATTCAACGCCTGAGCGGTACTGCAGTCTCTTTCAGCGGTGACCGCGGCACCCGAAACAGGGCACGCGAATCACTGCGCATACGATTCTATTCCCACGACCCGAGTTTGCAAGAGCGTGGCGCGCCGCCGAGGCCTGGACGGTGAATTCCGGGTCAATCGACTGCCTCGCCTTTATCTCGATTTGGCATCTGCATCGCTTCGGCGACGCAAAATAGCCCGCCCTGATTGAGGTCGACGCGGGGATCGCCGCTCGGGCCCGCGTCGGCGGCCAACACCTCGGCGGCGTGATCCTCCGCCCGGTCCTCCGGCCGGTAGCCGAGCCGGCGGGCATTTGCGCCGTCCCACCAGGCGCGGGCGTTGTCGGACATGCCGTACACGATCTCGTGGCGGAGACCGGGCATTTCGAGCCCGATCCGGATGAGCTGCACAAAATCGCGGGGGCTGAGCCAGATGGCGAGGTCGCGGACGCTCTTGGGTTTGAGGCCGATGTGGCCGATTCGAACCGACAGGACCTCGGCGCCGTATTTGTCGGCGTAAAGGCTGCCGAGCGCCTCGCCGAACGCTTTCGACAGGCCGTAGCGCGTGTCGGGCCTGACCGTCGTATCGACCGGGATCGTCCGGGACCGTGGATGGTAGCCGACGGCGTGGTTCGAGGATGCAAAGACGATGCGCCGGACGCCGGCGAGGCGCGCTGTCTCGAACAGGTTGTAGGCGCCGTCGATATTGGCCGCTCGGATCGTTTCCCAGTCCGATTCCAGCGAAAAGCCGCCGAGATGAACGATGCCGTCGACGCCGGCGACGGCGCGACCGACGGCCGCCATATCGCCGAGGTCGGCGGGGACCGACTCTTCGCCCGGCTGGAGGTCGGCGACCGGCTGCCGATCCGAGAGGCGAAGCCGGTAGTGCTGCCTGAGCAGCGGCCTGATCATCTGCGCCACGCCGCCGGCGGCGCCCGTGAGGAGGATGAGCTTCATGGCGGTATTCCTGTTTGTCGGCGCCATCGACGGCAATGGGTGGCTAGCGGGCCAAGATCACCGAGGGCAGCCAGAGGGTGATCTCCGGGATGTAGGTGACGAGGCCGAGGACGATCAGCATCGGAACGTAGAAGATCAGGATGCTCCGCGACAGCGCCTCCATCGAAACCTTGCCGACCGCGCACCCGACGGCCAGCGTCGAGCCGACCGGCGGCGTCAGCAATCCGATGCCGAGATTGAGGATCATGATGATGCCGAAGTGCACCGGATCGACGCCGAACTGCTTGACGATCGGCAGCAGGATCGGCGTCGCGATGAGGAGCATCGGCGCCATGTCCATGAACGTGCCGAGTATCAGTAGCAGGATGTTGATCAGCAGCAGCAGGGTGTACCGGTTGTCGGCGATCGACAGGAAGAACTCGGCCGCGAACCGCGGCACCTGCAGGATCGCCATCATGTACCCGAAACCGACCGAGAAGCCGATCAGGATCATGACGATGCCGACTGTCCTGACCACCCGGCCGACCAGCAGGTGGAGCTCGCTCCACTTGTAGTCGCGGTAGACGAACATCGTGATAACGAAGGCGTAGATGCACGCCACCGCCGCCGACTCGGTCGGCGTGAACACGCCGCCGAGGATGCCGCCGAGGATGATGACCACCGTCACCAGCCCCCAGATCGCCTCGACCGCCATCCTCAGAGCCTTGCGCAGCGGCACAGTCTCGCCCTTGGGGTAGCCGCGCCGCCACGAAATGACGAGCACCAGGATCATCAGCGACAGGCCGAGGAGCAGGCCCGGGATGGCGCCGGCCAGGAACAGGTGCGCGATCGACACCGACCCGCCCGCGGCAAGCGAATAGATGACGGCGTTGTGCGAAGGCGGAATCAGCAGCGGCTGCAGCGACCCGGCGACCGTGACGTTGACCGCGAACAGGCGCGGGAAACCGTTCTTGACCATCTGCGGGATCATCACGGTGCCGATCGA
>DASWGT010000064.1:0-1857 GCA_036393575.1 Rhodospirillales bacterium
CCGCGCGATCTCGGTCTCGCGGGACTTCAGGGCCTGGTCGGCTTCCTGTTTCAGCTTCGCGATCTCGGCTTCGCGGGCCTTGCGGGCGTCCTCGGCCTGCGCCAGGCGTTTCGCCATCTCGGCCTCGCGGGCTTTCAGCACCTTCTCGGCTTCCTGCTTCAGCTGCGCGATCTCGGCCTCGCGGGCCTTAGCCTCCGCCGCCTGGTGGGCCACCGGGGCGAGGCGTCGCGCGGGCTCGGCCTTCGCCACCTGCGGCTTGTCGACCGTGACCGCCGGCTCGCCGCTGGCAGCCGTTCCCTTGGCCGCGGCAACAAGTACGGCGGCGGTACCAGGCGGGAAGTCGACCTTGCGCAACGCCAGCGTTTCTTGCTCGTCTTTGCCCAGTTGCGCGGTCTTGGGGTACCAAGCCTGGTCACCGACGGTGTTCAGGCCGGTTCCGATCCTCTGCGACCGCACGATCAGCCCGCTCGCCGGGTCGTACCATTTGCGGCCGGCGAACGACATGCCGCCGTCGGATACGGCGCGCTCCTCGATGACGTAAGTCCGGAAGCGCCCGCTCGCCGTTTCAACGGCTTCCGTCGCCGATACCTTGAGCGTAACGGTCCATTCTTGAGCCGCGCCGCCGTAGCTGCCCATGGCTGCTTCACTCAATCGATAAGTCGTTTCCTTGCCGACGGAGAGCGGCCATAACGCCTCCAGTTTCTTCCTGTTGTCGGCGTCGAGGTCGTATTCGACCCCTTGGCCGCGTGCGCCACGAACATGGAGATCGGTTCCGTACTCGCCGAACAAAGCGTGGGTACTTACCCAGGTGGTGGTGCCGCGGACTTGCTTCTTCAGGACGGTCGCATAGCCATCCTGCTTGGCGATGATGTAGGTGGCGTTGTTGTATTCGATCCTAGTGCCGACCGGCAGCGGCTTGTAGGCGGCCGGCGGCAGCGCCGAGCGTGCGTCCGCGCCGGTGTCTTGTCCAGCCGGCAGCGTCTGGGCGATGGCAGGCGCCGGCGCGGCGGGAACGGCGGCCGGTGTCGCCGGCGCTTGGGCGAGCACGCTCGCGGTCGTGCCTTTCGGGAACGTCGCCTCGACCAGTGAAAAATTTTCCTGGTCGCCTTCCGACGCCTTGAGCTTCGTGAAACCGGTCTTTACGACCTTCGTCCACGTGCGGGCCGACTTGACGATCAGGCCGGATGGCGGGTGGTACCATTTGCGGCCGGCGAAAGAACTGCCTTCGCCGTCTCCGCCGTTTTCCTCGATGACGTACGTCGCGTAAGACTTGCCGCCCAGGTTCAGTGTCTCGGTCCCGGCGACCGTCAGCGTGATCCGCCACTGACCGGCATGACTGTAAGCGGCTCTCGATTCCTCTTGGATGGCGAATTGGACTTTCCTTCCGATCTCGAGGGGCCAGAACCGTTCGAGGCTCTTCATGTCCTCGCTTTTCATGTCGTAGAAGACCTGGTCCCTGCTGCGCGTGGCGAACATGTCGTCGGCGTATTCACCGAACAAGGCGTGGGTGTTGAGCCAGGTCGTCGTGCCGCCGATCTGCTTCTTGAAGACGGTGGTGTAGCCTTCCGCCTTGGCGACGGTGAAGATGGCGTTGTCGTAAAAGATCCTGGTGCCGACGGGGAGCGGCTTGTATTCGGCCGGCGGAAGCCCGGGGTTCTCGGCGGCGCGTGACGCGCCGACCCCAAACACCGCTTGCGCGGCAATCAGCATTGCCGCGGCCAAGACCTTGGCGGAATGGATCGCCCTCGCAACACTCATTCGGTTTCCCCCAAATGACGTAGAACGAGAGTAATTAGCCTATCACTGTCCACGAATGGTTGCTAGCGGTAGGCATGCCTGAAAACTCTAGCGAAAACG
>DASWGT010000065.1:0-36951 GCA_036393575.1 Rhodospirillales bacterium
GACCTTGCCGCGGCTGGCCTCGAACGCCTCGGTCGAGCGCTGGCTGGTCCAATGGACGCCGCGGTGGACGTTGGAATAATAGGTCTCGTAGGCGCGGCTCATGGCGTCGATGACGGCCCGCGGCTTCTGGGCGCTGGCGCCATTGTCGAGATACACCAGCGGATGCCCGTAGACTTTCTGTTTGAGGATCGGGAAATCGGCGCGGATGCGCTCGACATCGAAGGCGGCGGTGGAATTGTCGCCCGACGCGATCTTGACCGCGGAGGATTTCTGGTTCATCCGGTCTTCCACTCCTCGGCCAGGTAACAGACCGCCGGCAGCGCATGCACGATCTTGTCGGTCAGCGCCTGACGCACCTCGTCGGAGGTGATCTCGTCGAGCGCCTCGCCGAGGAACGACTGCACGAGCAGGTTCCTGGCCAGCGCCTCCGGCACGCCGCGCGAGCGCAGGTAGAACAGCGCCGTCTCGTCGAGCTGGCCGGTGGTGGCGCCGTGGCTGCACTTGACGTCGTCGGCGTAGATCTCGAGCTCCGGCTTGGCGTCGATCTCGGCGCCGGTACTAAGTAAGAGCGCCTTGCACAGCTGGTGGCCGTCGGTCTTCTGGGCGTCCTTGTGGACGACGATGCGGCCCTGGAACACGGCGCGCGACTCGTCGTCGAGGACTCCCTTGAAGACCTCGCGGCAGGTGGTGCGCGGCACCAGGTGCTCGATGAGGGTGGTGTTGTCGCAGTGCTCGCGGCCGCGCATCAGATAGGCACCGTTGACCGAGCAGTGGCCGCCCTCGCCTTCCATCCGCACCGAGATCTCGTTGCGCGACAGGCGGCCGCCAATCGCCAAGGTGAAGTTCTCGTAACTCGCGTCGCGGCCGACCCGCACGTGGGTGGTGGTCAGGTGAGTGGCGTCGCGCGATTCCGCCTGCACCCGGTAATGGCGGAGCTTGGCGCCGCGCCCCACCTCGACCTCGGTCACCGCGTTGGCGAGATAGGCGCCGACCCCGGCGCCGGCATGATGAGTGACCAGCGTCGCTTGCGCGCCGTCCTCGATCACGATCAGGTTGCGCGGGAAATAGGCCACCGGGTGGGCCGTCAGGCCGCCGATGAACACCGCCTCGATCGGCTGCTCGACGACGACGCCGCGCTCGACCCGAAACACCAACCCTGAGTCCATCATCGCCGTGTTCAACGCCAGCAGCGATTGGCTGTCGGCCTTGCCGATGCCGGCAAGGTGCTTCTCGACCCAACCGGCGTCGGCGGCGAGCGCGTCGCGCAGGCATTGCACGCGGACGCCGGTCGGCAACCCGCGGCGGTTGGAGAGCTGCTCGTTGAGCCGGCCGTTGACGAACACCAGGCGCGGGCGGTCCTTGCCGGCCGCCAGGATCGACGGCACCAGGTCGACGGTCGCCCGGCCGTCGGCGTCGGTGACCGGCCGGTAGCGGGTGTCCTCGAGCGGCCTCAGGCGCGTGTACTTCCACGCCTCCAGCTTCGGCGTCGGCAGGCCGAGCGCCTTGAAGCGCGCGATGCCGGTGTCACGCAGTGCCGCCAGCCAGCCGAGGCCGGCGCCGGGCAGGCCGGGCCGGGCCGCGTCGAAGGCGGCGACGAACGGCTGTTCGGTGGTGGAGAGGTTGGTCATGACCGTTTCAATTCCCTGCCGGCGCCGGCCGCGGCCTCAAGCCGCCGCCTCGCCGAACTCGGCGTAGCCTTTCTTTTCCAGTTCCAACGCCAGCTCCTTGCCGCCGGAGCGCTGGATCCTGCCGTTGGCCAGCACGTGCACTTGGTCGGGAACGATGTAGTCGAGGAGGCGCTGGTAATGGGTGATGATCAGCGTCGAGCGTTCGGGCGAGCGCAGGCTGTTGACACCGGCGGCGACGATCTTCAAGGCGTCGATGTCGAGGCCGCTGTCGGTCTCGTCGAGCACCGCGAGGGTCGGGTTGAGGATCGCCATCTGCAGGATCTCGTTGCGTTTCTTCTCGCCACCGGAGAAGCCAACGTTGACGGCACGCTTCAGCATGTCCTCGGAAATGCCCAAGTCCTTGGTCTTCTGGCGCATCAGCTTCAGGAACTGCATGGCGTCGAGCTCGGGCTCGCCGCGGTAGCGCCTAATCGCGTTGATCGCTTCCTTGAGGAACGTGGTGTTGGCGACGCCGGGAATCTCGACCGGGTACTGGAAGGCGAGGAAGATGCCCTTGGCGGCGCGCACCTCCGGCTCCATGCCGGTCAGGTCCTCGCCCTTGTAGACGATCCGCCCGCCGGTGATTTCGTAGCCCTGGCGGCCGGCGATGACATGGCTGAGGGTGCTCTTGCCGGAGCCGTTCGGACCCATGATGGCATGGATCTCGCCGGTGCCGACACTGAGGTCCAGGCCCTTCAGGATTTCCTTGCCGCCGACGCTGACGTGCAGGTTCTTTATTTCCAGCATTGGGATCTTCTTGGCCATGGTTCCGTCATTCCCTCAAGTTTTCAGCCGACGCTGCCTTCCAGACTGATGCCGACGAGTTTTTGCGCCTCGACGGCAAATTCCATCGGCAAATGCTGCAACACCTCGCGGCAGAAGCCGTTGACCACCAGGGCCACCGCCTGTTCCGGCCGGATGCCGCGCTGGCGCAGGTAGAACAGCTGGTCCTCGCTGATCGTCGATGTCGTCGCTTCGTGCTCGACGATGGCGCTGTTGTTCTTGCTTTCGATGTAAGGGACCGTGTGGGCGCCGCATTTGTCGCCGATCAGCAGCGAATCGCACTGGGTGAAGTTGCGCGCGCCTTCGGCCTTGGCCGACATCTTGACCAGCCCGCGATAGGTCTGCTCGCCCCTGCCGGCGGAAATGCCCTTGGAGATGATCCGGGACGTGGTGTTTCGCCCCAGGTGGATCATCTTGGTGCCGGTGTCTGCCTGCTGGTAGTTGTTGGTGATGGCGATGGAATAGAACTCGCCGACCGAGTTGTCGCCCTGCAGGATGCAGCTCGGGTATTTCCAGGTGATGGCCGAGCCGGTCTCGACCTGGGTCCACGAGATCTTGGAATTGCGGCCGCGGCAGGCGCCCCGCTTGGTGACGAAGTTGAAGATGCCGCCCTTGCCGTTCTCGTCGCCCGGATACCAGTTCTGCACCGTCGAGTACTTGATCTCGGCGTCGTCGAGGGCCACCAGCTCGACGACCGCGGCGTGCAGCTGGTTCTCGTCGCGCATCGGCGCCGTGCAGCCTTCGAGGTAGCTGACGTAGGAGCCCTTGTCGGCGATGATCAGCGTGCGCTCGAACTGCCCGGTCTTCTTGGCGTTGATGCGGAAGTAGGTGGAGAGCTCCATCGGGCAGCGCACCCCCGGCGGGATGTAGACGAAGGAGCCGTCGGTGAACACCGCCGAATTGAGCGTCGCGTGCTTGTTGTCGGTGTAGGGCACGACGCTGCCGAGGTATTTCTTGACTAGGTCGGGGCATTTCTCGACCGCTTCCGAGATCGGGCAGAAGATGACGCCGACCTCCTCCAACTTGGCCTTGAAGGTGGTGGCGACCGAGACGCTGTCGAACACCGCGTCAACCGCGACGCCGGCCAGCCGCTCCTGCTCCCTGAGCGGGATGCCCAGCTTTTCGTAGGTGCGGATCAGCTCGGGGTCGATCTCGTCGAGGGTCTTCGGCCCGTCGCCCGACGACTTCGGCGCCGAGTAGTAATAGGCGTCCTGATAGTCGATCACCGGGTGGCGGACCTTGGACCATTTCGGCTCCGGCATGGTCAGCCAGTGCCGGTAGGCCTTGAGGCGCCATTCCAGCAGCCATTCCGGCTCTTTCTTTTTCGCCGAAATGAAGCGGACGATGTCCTCGTTCAGGCCCTTGGGCGCGGTCTCGGATTCGATTTCGGTGACGAAACCGAACTGGTACTTGCGTTCCGTCAGGTCCCTGACCTGTTCGACCGTGTTCACCGAGGCAGCCATGTCACATTTACTCCTTGATACTCAAGCTCACGCCACCGGCGCACTAGGTTGCGAATCGCGGGTCTTGCCGCCGGCGTCCTTGCGGCGCGGGTTGACGCGACGCAGCCGTTCGACCTCCTCGGCGATCTTGGCGGCGGCAAAGTCGATCTCGTCGGCGGTCGTGAAGCGCCCCAGCCCGATGCGCAGCGACGCATGCGCCAGCTCGTCGTCGAGGCCGATGGCGCGCAACACGTACGAAGGCTCGACCGACGCCGAGGTGCAGGCCGATCCGCTGGAAACCGCGAGCTCCTTCAGCGCCACCATCAGCTCCTCCGCCTGCACGCCCGAGAAGCTGAGATTGAGGTTGCCGGGAATGCGGCGCTTGAGATCGCCGTTGACGCGGACGTCCGCAAGCCGCGACGTGACGCCGTTCAGCAGCCGCTCCCGCAAGCCCATCAGCCGCGCCGCTTCGACGTCCAATTCGCGGGCGGCAATAGCGCAGGCTTCGCCGACGCCGACGCACAACGGCGCCGGCAAAGTCCCCGAGCGCATGCCGCGCTCCTGGCCGCCGCCGTCGATCATCGGCTCCAGCCGCACCCGCGGCCGGCGCCGCACGTAGAGCACGCCGATGCCCATCGGCCCGTAGAGCTTGTGCCCGGAGATGCTCATCGCGTCGATGGTCATCGCCTCGACGTCGAGCGGGATCTTGCCGACGGCCTGGGCACAGTCGCTGTGGAAGAAGGCGCCGTTCTCGCGGCAGATGGCGCCGATCTCGGCCAGCGGTTGGATGACGCCGATCTCGTTGTTGACGCCCATCACCGACACCACGGACGTGCGGTCGGTGATCGCGTCGCGCAACTGGTCGAGATCGATTAGCCCGTCCGCCTTGACCGGCAGGTAGGTGACTCGGAAACCCTCGCGTTCCAGATGTCTGCAGCTTTCGAGTACGCATTTGTGCTCGGTGACGACGGTCACGATATGGTTCCTGCGGTCGCGGTAGAAATGGGCGATGCCCTTGAGCGCCAGGTTGTTGGATTCGGTGGCGCCGGAGGTGAAGACGATCTCCTTCGCCGACGCGCCGATGATCGCCGCCACTTGGGCGCGCGCGTTCTCGACCGCCTCTTCGGCCTCCCAGCCGTAGAAATGGTTGCGGGAATGGGGATTGCCGAATTTCTCGCCGAAAAACGGCAGCATCGCCTCGACCACGCGCGGGTCGGTCGGCGTGGTCGCCTGGTAATCCAGGTAGATCGGTCGGCCCTTCCGCGGGCCCGTCTCGGATTTTTCCTTGCCGCTCATTTTTTCGGTCATCTCCTTGCCGTCACGCGGCCGCCGCGTCTTTGGCCCGCGCCCGGCCGTGGACGTCGGTCCACGCCGCGATGAATCGTTCGACGTCGTCTTCGGTGGTGTTCCAGCCGAGGCTGACGCGTATGGCCGTCGCCGCCGCCTCGGGCGCGACACCCATCGCCTTGAGCACGTGGCTGGGTTCGATCTTGCCCGACGAACAGGCGGACCCGGCGCTGACGCCGACGCCCGCCAGGTCGAGCGCGATGATCTGGTGTTCCGCCGTCACGCCCGGCATGGTCAGGCAACTGGTGTTGGCGAGCCTGGGCGCGCCGGTGCCGAAGACGCGAACGTCGGCGCGCTCGCCGAGGCTGGCCTCGATGCGGTCGCGCCAGTGCGCCAACCGGACGAAACCGTCGAGACCGCCGATCGCTTCGCGGGCCGCGGCGCCGAAGCCGGCGATGCCCGGCACGTTCTCGGTCCCGGCGCGGCGGCCCCGCTCCTGGCCGCCGCCGCGGACGATGGCGGCGAGCGGTAGATCGTTGCCGAGCACCAACGCCCCGCTGCCCATGGCGCCGCCGATCTTGTGCGCCGACAGTGAAACCATGTCGACGCCGAGGGCTTTGATGTCGAGCTTGACCTTGCCCGCCGCCTGCACCGCGTCGCAATGCACCAGCGCGCCGTGGCGCTTGGCGACGGCGGCGGCTTCCGCCACCGGCTGAAGGACGCCGGTCTCGTTGTTGGCCAGCATCACCGACACCACCGCCGGCCTGTCGTCGTCGGCAAGCATGGTGTCGAGCGCGTCGAGGTCGACCACGCCGTCGCCGTCGACGGGGATTTTCTCGATCGCCGGCGCCGCCTTGAGAACCGAGGCGTGCTCGACCGCCGACGCGACGATGCGCACCCGGCCGGTGGAGCAGAGCGCCAGGTTGTTGGCCTCGCTGCCGCCGCTGGTGAACACCACTTGGGCAGGCTCGGCCCCCGCCAGCGCGGCGACGGCGTCGCGGGCGTCCTCGACCAGGCGCCGCACCGCGCGCCCGAACCGGTGCACCGACGAGGCGTTGCCGGTAAGCTCCAGCGCGCGCGCAATGGCCTCCTGCGCGGCGGCGCGCACCGCGGTGGTCGCGTTGTGATCCAAATAGACAGCGTGTTTCATGCCCACTCGCAGAGTTGACGTGGATGCCGTGGCGGATCGGCCTTATTGGGCCGCGACGATAGTGTTGCCTTGGTCGCGGCGGTAGATTTCGCCGCTGGTGCCGAGCACCCGTTTTTCGACCACATCGGCCAGCGAGACGGAGTTCAGGTACAAGTAGATCTTGTTGCCGAGCTCCTCCCACAGGTCATGGGTCAGACATCGGGTCTTGTTGATCCTGCAGCCGGCCGGCGACCCGGGCGTGCAGCGCACGGCCTTGATCGGCTCATCGACCGCAAGAATGATATCGGCGATCCGCGTCTCGCCGGCGGTGTGGGCGAGCAGATACCCGCCGCCGGGTCCGCGGACGCTCTTGACCAGTCCGCCGCGGCGCAATTTCCCGAACAGCTGCTCCAGGTAGGAAAGGGAAATTTCCTGCCGCTCGGCGACGTCGGCGAGCGCGATCGGACTGCCGTCGGAATTGGCCGCGATGTCCACCATCGCCATCACGGCGTACCGTCCTTTTGTGCTGAGCTTCACCGTTCATCCTCCTGTTGCTTTGGCCTTCCCGGTGAGATGGAAGGCGCCAGTTCCTGTGATCGGACCGCCGTCCCGTGCGGCTCCTTCGATTTAGTTTGGGTCGCCAGCCCGGACTACACGGCCTGGCGGTCCCGCTTCCCCGGCACCGGTTGCGCGCCGGCGTCGGTCTTGGATTCGAGTTCCTCGAGCCGCTCCGCCAATGCCGCGACCTGGTGGCGCAGGCTTTCGATGGTTTGCAATACCGGATCGGGGCAGCCGTCGGCGGGCGTGCCGTAGGGCTGGAATTCCCGCGCCTTCCGCTTGTCGCGCGGCATCACCACCTGGGCCGGGATGCCGACCGCCGTCACCGACGGCGGCACGTCCTTGGTGACCACCGAATTGGAGCCGACCCGCGCCCCTTCGCCGATGGTGATCGGCCCGAGGACGGCGGCGCCGGAGCCGATGATGGCGCCGTTCATGACCGTCGGGTGGCGCTTCACGCCCACTTGCGAGCCGGAATCGACCGCCGGCGCGATGCCGCCGAGCGTCACCGCGTGATAGAGCGTGACGTCGTCGCCGATGACCGAGGTCTCGCCGATGACGACGCCGGCGCCGTGGTCGATGACGAAACGGCGGCCGATCTGCGCCCCCGGATGGATTTCGATGGCGGTCAGGAACCTGCCGAGGTGCGAAATGAACCGCCCCAGCAGGCGCAGCTTGTGCTTCCACAGCCAGTGCGACAGCCGGTAAAACCAAAGCGCATGGAACCCCGGATAGCACAACACGATCTCGAGCGCGCTGTGCGCCGCCGGGTCGCGCGCCTTGAAACTGTCGATATCTTCCCGGAACCTCTTGAAAATCATTGTGCCCACGTTATCTATGGTTATTGGGTAAGGCATTGATTTGGCTTTGCAGGATCGGCCTTGCCCGTGATAGAAACGCCGGTTCGGACAAGCCTCCAAAGCCGATCTTGAATATAAGATGCCTGACTAATGTGGTCAAGTAAGCAGGCTTCAACTGCGTTTAAGTCGCATTAATAAAGGGCTCATTACCCGACATAGTAACTCGGGTATTGCCTGTCAAACAGTTTAAAGGTTGGTCGAACCCACGATGCCCGAAGTGATCTTCAATGGCCCGGAAGGACGCCTGGAGGGCCGTTACCATCACGCGAAAAGGCCGAATGCGCCGGTCGCCCTGCTGCTGCACCCCCACCCGCAGTACGGCGGCACGATGAACAACAAGGTCGTCTATACCCTTTATCAGACCTTCGTGCGACGCGGCTTTTCGACGTTGCGGTTCAATTTCCGGGGCGTCGGGCGCTCGCAGGGCCGGTTCGACAACGGCCAGGGGGAACTGAGCGACGCCGCCGCCGCGCTCGACTGGATGCAGGCCCATAACCCCAACACCACGGCGTGCTGGATCGCCGGGTTTTCGTTCGGCGCCTGGGTCGGCATGCAGCTGATGATGCGCCGGCCGGAAATTCGCGGCTTCATCTCGGTGGCGCCGCCGGCGAGCTTGCACGACTTTTCGTTCCTTGCTCCCTGCCCGGCGTCGGGCATGATCCTTCACGGCGACAAGGACGAGGTGATCCCGCAGGCATCCGTCGACAAGCTGGCGCAAAAGCTTCAGAAGCAGAAGAACATCAAGATCGATTATCGCGTCATCGCGGGGTCCGATCATTTCTTCCAGGACCACATCGACGACCTCAACAAGCACGTCAACGACTACCTCGACAAGGCGCTGACCAAGGCGGCTTGACGCGGTGTCATCGTTTCACGGCCGGTGAAGGACGCCGCCGGTCGTCGGCCGCCTGACCCCGGTCGTCGACGGCAGGCTCAGCGGCAAGCCTTTCAGGGACCGCACGGCAAGGAAACCGAAGGCCTGCGCCTCGAGCGCGTCGCCGCGCCACCCCACCAATTCCACCGGCTCCACCGGCGCCGGCAGCCGGCTTCTCAGCGCCGCCATCAGCGACGGGTTGCGGCGGCCGCCGCCGCATACCAGCCATCGCGTCGGCGGCGCCGGCAGCAGTTGCGCCGCCTTTTCCACGGCGGCGGCGGTGAACGCCGTCAACGTCGCTGCGCCGGCGGCCGGCGAAAGACCGGCGACCGCCGTCAGCGAAAATTCGCCGCGGTCGAGGGATTTCGGATAAGGCGCCGTGAAGTACGGATGGTCCAAGAGCGCGGCCAAGGCGGTTTCGTCCACGGTGCCGTCGCGGGCCAGGCGGCCGTGCTCGTCCATCGCCCCGCCGGTGCGGGCGCGCACCCAATCGTCGATCAACGCGTTGCCGGGCCCGGTGTCGAAGGCGACGACGCCGCCGTCGGGGCTGATCCAGGTGACGTTGGCGACGCCGCCGATGTTGAGCACCGCCAGCGGCTTCTCGAAAGCGCGGGCGAGCGCCGCGTGGTAGAGCGGCGCCAGCGGGGCGCCCTGGCCGCCCTCGGCGACGTCGCGGGAGCGAAAGTCGCCGACCACCGGAATGCCGGTCTCGCGGGCCAGCCACGCAGCGTCGCCGATCTGGCGGGTGATTCCCTGGTCGGGCTTGTGAAGCACGGTATGGCCGTGGAAGCCAATGGCAGCGATGTCGCCGGCGGCGAAATTGCTCGCGGCCAGCAGCCGCTCGACGGCGTCCCGGTGGCGGGCGGTCAGCTCGCGGGCGACCGTCGCGGCGTCGGCGCTGCGCTCGGGGTCGTTGCCCAGAATCCCCCGCAACCGGCCGCCGAAGGCATCGTCGTAGGGTACGGTCAGGAACGGCCCGAAGCCGGAGACGACATGGCCGTCGGTACTGATGATGGCGGCATCGACGCCGTCCATGGAAGTGCCGCTCATCAGGCCGATGGCCGTCAGCATGTCTTTGGCTTCCACCATGGGAGTCCTTTTCCGGCCGCGGCGTCCTCAACGTCGGGATTGCGTGGACGATACCGATAGCATAAACCCTTGCCGATGGTGACGTTAGGCAGATCATGACCGGCCACCGCTCGGATTTCATCGGCGCCGCGATCGAGCGCGGCTTCGTCCATCAGTGCACCGATCTCGGGCGCCTGGACGCCGAGGCGGCCCGCGGGACGGTTACTGCCTACATCGGCTTCGATTGCACCGCCCCCAGTCTTCACGCCGGCAGCCTGGTTTCGATCATGCTGCTCAGGCTGCTGCAGCGGAGCGGGCACAAGCCCATCGTGCTGATGGGCGGCGGCACCACCAAGGTCGGCGATCCCTCGGGCAAGGACGACACCCGGAAACTTCTCAGCGACGCCGATATCCGGTCCAACATGGCCAGCATCAAGGATGTGTTCGCCAAGTTCCTGAAATTCGGCGACGGGCCTACCGACGCCGTCATGATCGACAACGCCGACTGGCTGGACGGCCTCGCCTATATTCCGTTCCTGCGCGATTACGGCCGGCATTTCTCGGTCAACCGGATGCTCGGGTTCGACAGCGTCAAGCTGCGGCTCGAACGCGAGCACCCGTTGAGCTTCCTCGAATTCAACTACATGGTCCTGCAGGCCTATGATTTCCTCGAGCTGGCGCGACGCTACGGCTGCCGGCTGCAGATGGGCGGCTCCGACCAGTGGGGCAACATCGTCAGCGGCGTCGAGCTGGGCCGCCGCATCGACGGGCGGCAGTTGTTCGGCTTGACGACGCCGCTGCTGACCACGGCGTCCGGGGCGAAGATGGGAAAGACCGCGGAAGGCGCCGTGTGGCTCAACGAAGACATGCTGTCGGCCTATAACTATTGGCAATACTGGCGCAACACCGACGACGCCGACGTCGGCAAGTTCCTGCGCCTGTTCACCGAGCTTCCGATGGCCGAGATCGCGCGCCTGAATACGCTTTCGGGCGAGGAGATCAACGACGCCAAGAAAACGCTGGCCGACCAGGCGACGGCGCTGTGTCACGGCAAGCAGGCGGCGACGGCCGCCGCCGAGACGGCGCGCCAAACCTTCGAGGAAGGATCGAGCGGCGCGGCGCTGCCGACCCTCGAGGTGGCGCGGGCGGCGCTCAAGGCCGGCATCCCGGCGTTCGAGTTGTTCAGGAAGGCCGGCCTCGCGCAGTCCAACGCCGCGGCGCGGCGGCTGATCAAGGGCGGCGGCGGGCGGTTGAACGACACCCCGATCTTGAGCGAGACCCAGATGATCACCGCCGATGACATCGGCGCCGGCGGCGCCATCAAGCTGTCGGCGGGAAAGAAGCGGCACGCCCTCGTCCGCGCAATCTAGCGGCGCGCCGTCATCCGCGAACGCAAATCCTACTGAATGCCGGTGTCGCCCGGGCGGGAGGTGCCGAAATCCGCCTGGCCGAAAATGTCGAAGACGTTGCGGAAGATCCCTGGCGTCAGCGCCGACAGCGGATTGACGGTGACCTTCGGGTCGGCGGCGGGGCCGCTCATGGCGAAATTGGCGGCGAATACGCCGCCTCCCTTTTCGCCGCCGGTAAAGATGTCGCCGATGACGGGCAGCCGCCCGAGGGCGCTGTTGATGACGTACGCCGGGACCACGGTGCCGTTGATGTCGATCACGTCGGCGTGGGTGTAGACCGTGCCGGAGGCGGTGAAGCCCAGGGATGCTCCGGTTGCCTTCGCCTGCTTGATTTCCAGCCATCCGTCGCCGAGCACGAACGGAACGTCGAGCGTGCCGAAGGCCAGCCCGCGGCCTTGCATGGCCTCGACGATGCCGGTCAGCGCCATGATGCTGAGCACGTGCGTCAACAACGGCGCGTTGGTGACCCGATAATTGCCCACCGTCAATCGCCCGATCAGCGGGTGGGTCGGAAGCGAGTCGTTGTATCGGCCGGTGATTTCCAGTCTGCCGCCGACCATGTTGTCGAAATAGTCCATCAGCTTCAGGGTCTCGCCGGCATCCGCCGATGTCATGAGCAAATTGCGATTGCCGTCGGCACCCGGACGGATGCTCAGTTCGAAGTACTTCTTGTCGCCGATCTCGCCCTTTACAAGGATCGTCCTCCACAGATCGTCCTTGTGCGCGAACGTGCCAGAAATTCGATTGACGCTCCGGCTTGGCCCGATCCACACGCGGTCAAGTTCGACGGCCAACGTCAGGTACGGAAGCCGGAACGTGTCGCCCTTGCCCTCCTCCGATCCGCCGTGGATGATGTCCGTCCACATCGAGGTCATGTCGAAACTTGGTCCGTGGAATCCCGCGTCCCAGCCGCCGTCGGGACGCGCGATTAACGCGCCCTTGATGTCGGTGCGGCCGTAGGCGACGCGGTCAAAGTCGATGCGCTGCAGCTCCCCCTTGCCGGCGCGATAGTGCGCGAGGCCTTGGATATCGAGATCGTTGGCGTTGATTGTGAAACTGGGAACGGCGGTGATTCGCTCACCCTTGAACTCCATCGCCATCTTCGCTTCGCCGACGACGCCGGGTTTCTTGCTCCAGCCGAACGCCGGGGCCAGCAGTTCGGCGCTGGTGATGTCGGTCTTGATGTCGAGGCGGCGGCGGTCGTCGTTGAAGATGGTGTAATCGACTTCAGCGTCGAGCTCGCCGCGTATGAATTTCTCGGTAAACGGACTGAGATTCGGATTCAGGTCCGCGAGCTGCCGCGTATCGGTGATCCGGGCCCTGACGTTATAGCGGCGGCGGAATTTGCGCTTGTCATCGAAATTCTCGCGCCACACCAGCGTCGCCGGGATTCTGCCGATGTTGACCGCGCCGGTCAGATCCATGCCTTTCTTGTCGACACGGATGTCCAGTTTCCCGTCGCTGATGTCGCGTCCCAACACGGCCTTGGCGGCGGAAACGCCGGTGACCTTGGATTTCGCGGAAACTTTGACGCCATCGAGGGTCAACGCTTTCTCCAGGAGGAATTGGAGCTTGAGCTGGGTTTGCGCCGTTCCCTTGGTGGACTTCGGGTCGATCTCGATGGCCGACGCATACCGCAACGGCTCGTGCTCCAGATACGCCAGCTGGCCGCCGAATGATCCCTCGACCGACAACGCGATATCCGCGTACTGGTCGACCTCGTCGAGGCCGGTGAACAGGATGGTTCCCTCGCGCACGGTCAAGCCCTCGGACTTGCCTTCCGAGACGAAAACGTCGAAACGTTTTTCGTTGAATTTCATGTAGGCGGCGGCATTGCGGACCGGTGGCATCGGCGGCAGGTAGTCGACGGAAACGCCACTGGCCTCCATATCGCCGTCCACCGACAGGAACTCCAGTGCGCCTTTGTCGTTGGACCGCAGGCGGAACCGGGCGCGCGCCTGATGCATGACGCCATCGGCAAGATGACCGACCACCCATTTGTGGACGTCGGCCCCCCAGGTCGCCGGCCAATACCGCCGCAATTGGTCGACCGGCACGTCGCGAAGCGCCCCGGTGACGTCGACCGCCATGCCGCGGTCGCCGTTGGCGCTGTTTTTGCCGGGGAACCCATCGGCGACCAATTGCAGCTCGGCCGTGGGCCCCCGAAGATCGGCAGCGAGCTGCGTCACCTCGAGGCGGCCGGTGTCGCCGAAATAGCGGCCCTTGGCGCTGACCGAAGCGAGCGGCAGGTCATGGTTCGCCGGACCGGGCAGCCGAAAGACGCCCTCGCGGCCGAGTCCGACCGTCAAATCATCGACGTCGATGGTGTTTTTCTCGCCCTCGAAGTGGCCTTTGAGGACGACGCTTTCGACGGCCAGGGGCTGCGCGATCGGCTGCGGCAGATCGAAAACGCCCTTGCCCCCCTTCAGGTTGAATCCCGCCGCCAAGACCCTGCCGTCCGTGGTCACGCCGAGCGTCACCGTCCCCTGCAGCGGCAGGGCGAAGGCGCGAAGCGGCCCCAGCTCGTAATACATGGATGAAAAAGCGGCCGGCGAAATATCGTGGAAATCGACGATCAGGTCGAAGCGCCGCTGGGCCGTGACGTAATTGCCGGAGATGGCGATCTCGGTGCGTCGGCGATCGACGTCGATTTCGAGCTTCACCGACCCTTTCAACCCGAGCGTGTCGCGCCTGAGGCTCACGTCGGCGGCGGGGGCCACCCAGGATTTGCCCAGCTGCCGGTCTTCGAATGCGACCTCGGCGCTGACGACTTCCAGGCGGCTGAGGTAGCTCATGGGGTTGGCGGAATCCGGAGCCGCCAGCAGCTGGCCGATGAGACGGCGCCCGATTTCGCCCGATTGTCCTTCGGTTTCCTGGAATCCGATGTCGATGGTGCCGTCAACCTCGCGCCGGATGCGCAACCGCGGCCCGAAAAGCTCGATGCTGCTCGGCGCGATCAAGCCGCCGATCAGCGCCTTGCCGCTGAGGGAAAACGAGACTTCCGGCACGCTGCCGATCAGCGAGCCGTCGGGCCTGAGCGCCTTCACGTTGATCACCCGGATGTCGAGCGTGCGTTGCCAACCCGCCCAGGTGAGGATGGTGTCCTCCAGGCTGAGTTTAAAGCTCTTGTGCCCGGCGTTGACGGCGTTCTCGATATATGGCGAAAGGAACGCCAGGGAAATCGGACCGGACGACAGTTGCCACGCCGCCAGCATCGCGATGATGGCGAGGCCGGCCCCGAGGCCTCCGAGCAGCTGTATGAATCCCCGGAAGGTGCGCTTGATCAAAGGTCTTCCCTTACGCCGCGGCGTCTTGACCGAACGTGCCGGTTCCCGCAGTCTGCGGCTGTTCGGAGCCGCATATTATGCATCATTTCGGGTTCCTAAACAGTAAATGCGCGTTGCCGGCGGCGGCTTCGCCCGAGTTGGCGGCGCGGGGTCTCGAACAGTGGCTTGAGGCCGCCGGAGAAGCCGACCGATCGACCGACGCCTCTAATGATCTCCTCCGATTCGCCGAGCAGGCCGCCGACGATCCTCTCGGGCGTCGCGTGTTGGAGTCGATTTTCGGCAACAGCCCCTTCCTGACCTCCGTCATCGTCAAGGACCCGGATTTCACCCGCGGATTGCTCAATGCCGGCCCCCGCGAATCGTTCGATCAAATCATCGGCGACTTGAAGATTGCGCGGCGACAGGCGATGAACGGCGACAGCCTGGCGCGCCTCCTGCGAATTGCCCGGCGGCGCGTGGCATTGACGGTAGCGCTCGCCGATATCGCCAATGCGTGGCCGCTGCCCGAAATCACCGGCGCGCTCACCGAATTCGCCGAGGAGGCGCTGTCGATCGCCGCCCGGCACGTGCTCCGCGAAGCGGCCGAGCGCGGCGCATTTAAGCTGAAGTGGCCGGATGAACCGGAACGGGATTCCGGCCTGATCATCATCGGCATGGGCAAGCTCGGCGGCTATGAGCTCAATTATTCGAGCGATATCGACCTGATCGTCCTTTACGATCCCGACAGGATCGAGACCGCCGACCCGGACGGCCTGCAAGCGCAGTTCGTTCGCCTGACGCGCAACCTGGTGCGACTCCTCGAGCAGCGCACCGTCGACGGCTACGTGTTCCGCACCGATCTCCGGCTCAGGCCCGATCCCGGCGTGACGCCGATCGCGTTGTCGGTGCTGGCGGCGGAGACTTACTATGAAAGTCTCGGCCAGAACTGGGAGCGCGCGGCGATGATCAAGGCCCGCGTCGTCGCCGGCGACCGGGACGCCGGCGCCGCGTATCTGAAGCGGTTGACGCCCTACGTTTGGCGGAAGAACCTGGACTTCGCGGCCATTCAGGACATCCACTCGATCAAGCGCCAAATCCACGTCCACAAGGGCGGCGCCAAGATCGCCGTCGCCGGACACAACATCAAGATCGGCCGCGGCGGCATCCGCGAGATCGAGTTCTTCGCCCAGACCCAGCAGCTGATCTGGGGCGGCCGCCAATCGAATCTCAGGACCACCGGCACCTGCCAGGCCCTGACGGCGTTGGCCGAGAACGGCCACTCAGCGGAACAGGCGGTTCGCGAGCTGATGGCCGCCTACGAGTTCCTGCGCCGGGTCGAGCACCGCCTGCAAATGATCAACGACGAACAGACTCAGAAACTGCCCGCCGACGCGGCTGGCCTCCAGAAGCTGGCGATATTCCTCGGCTACGATGGCGCGAATGCGTTCTCGGCCGAGTTGATCGGGCATCTCACCCGGGTGCAGGATCATTACGCAAAGCTGTTCGAGCATGCGCCGTCGCTGGGTGCCGACGAGGACGTGGAGGGCGCCGGCAGCCTGGTCTTCACCGGCGTCGAAGCGGACCCCGAAACGTTGGCCACCATCAAGGCCCTCGGTTACGAGAATCCCGAACGTGTGCATGCGGCCGTCCGCGCCTGGCACCACGGCCGGTATCGGGCGACCCGCAGCACCCGGGCGCGGGAAATCCTGACCGAATTGATGCCGGCGCTGTTGAAGGCGATCGGCGCGACCCCGGCGCCCGACATTGCCTTCATGCGGTTCGACGAGTTTCTGGCCGGGCTGCCCGCCGGCGTACAGCTGTTCTCGATGTTCCACTCCAATCCGCAATTGCTCGGGCTGGTCGCCGAGATCATGGGCAAGGCGCCGCGCCTCGCGCACCATTTGAGCCGACGGCCGGCGATTCTCGACAGCGTGCTGGAGGCAGACTTTTTCGACCCGCTTCCGGACGCCGCCGCCCTGCTCGCGGATCTCGAGGGCATGCTTTCCCTGAGCGAGCATTTCGAGCAGGCGCTCGACGCCAGCCGGCGATGGAACAACGACCGCCGCTTCCAGGTCGGCGTGCAGTGCCTGCGCGGCCTGATCGCGCCGGGCGACGCCGGCAAGGTGTTCAGCCGCATCGCCGAGACGGCGCTCGCCGGCCTCTATCCCATTGTCGAGGAGGATTTCGCCCGCGGCCACGGGCACATCGCCGGCTCGCGCATGGCGGTCGTCGCTCTCGGCAAGCTGGGCAGCCGCGAGATGACGGCGTCGTCCGATCTCGACCTGATCTTCGTCTATGACCTGCCGGGCGGCGACGTCGCCAAGACGTCCGACGGCAAGCGGCCGCTCGACGCGCCGAAGTACTTCGCGCGCCTGAGTCAGCGCCTGATCAACGCCATCACCGCGCCGACCGCCGAGGGCCATCTCTATGAGGTCGACATGCGTTTGCGCCCGTCCGGCACCAAGGGCCCGATCGCATCGTCCCTCGATGCGTTCAAGCAGTATCATTCCGACACCGCGTGGACATGGGAACGGATGGCATTGACGCGGGCAAGACCGCTGATCGGGCCGCCCGATCTGTGCGAGCGGATCGTCGCCGCCATCCGCGCCACGCTGATGGCACCCAGGAATCCGGACTCCTTGCTCCGCGACATCGCCGACATGCGCGCGCGGCTCGATGCCGACCGGCCCGCGGACAGCATCTGGGCGCTGAAGCATATGCGCGGCGGCATCGTCGATGTCGAGTTCATCGCTCAGTACCTGACCCTCAGATACGCCCCCGCCCATCCGCAAATCCTCGGCCACGACACCCGCGGCACCCTCGCAGCCCTGGTCGCGGCAAGGCTGCTGGATGCGGACACGGGCCGGCGCCTGACCGTCGGCTGGGACCTTTGGCAGGGGCTGCAGAGCTTGCTGGCGCTGACCATCGAAGGCGAACTCACCCGCGACCGCGAGGACGAAATTTCGCAGGCGCTGAAGCAGGACCTGGTGCGCTGCGGCGGCGTCGGCGATTTCGCCGCACTCGAGAGAAAGATTCGCGATACCGCGGATCAGGTTTACCGCGTTTTCAGGTCCATGATCGAGGAGCCGGCGGCGGCGTTGCCGCCGGTGGCCCCAAACAATTGACAGGGGCAATTGACAGGAGGCCCCAATGGCCATCGAAGCCGGGGACAAGGCGCCGAATTTCGACCTGCCGACGGACAGCGACGGCACGCTGAGGCTGAAGGACTGCAAGGGCAAGAAGGTGGTCCTCTACTTCTACCCCAAGGACGACACGCCGGGCTGCACCATGGAGGCACAGGCCTTCCGCGACCGCATCAAGGACTTCAAGAAGGCCGGCGCGGTCGTCGTCGGCGTCTCGAAGGACAGCGTCGAGCGGCACGACGGCTTCAAGGCCAAGCACGCGCTGCCGTTCGCGCTGGTTTCCGACGCCGACGGCACGCTTTGCCGGGCTTACGGCGTATGGGTCAAGAAGAAGCTCTACGGACGCGAATACTTCGGAATCGACCGGGCGACGTTCCTGATCGACGAGAAAGGCGTGGTCCGCAAGACCTGGCGCAAGGTCAAGGTCAAAGGCCACGTCGACGACGTGCTCGATGCGGCGAAGACGTTGTGACCGGTCGCGCTGACGGCCTTTCCGCGGCTCGTAAAACTGCGTAACTTGATCGTGTCGCGACCGGCGGCGGCGGAACGTTGCCGCTTAGAGTGGGAGGATCGAATGAGCGACCAGCCTGACGACGACAACGGCGCCGGTGACGGCCCCGGGGACAGCAAGGGCGGCGGCAAGAGAAAATTGATCGCCGTCATCGCCATCGCCGTGGTGGTGATCGCAGGCGGCGGCGCGGCCGCGTATTTCACCGGTTTGCTCGATCCCCTGCTCGGCAGGAAGGCCGGATCGAAGGTGGCGACCATCGACCTCGGCACGCCGGTGACCCATCAGTTGCCGCAGATCAAGGCCGATCTGAAGACCGGAAAATGCTCCGCACCCCTGATACGCACCACTATCGTCATCCAGCTGGCGAGCACCGATTTGCCGCGCCTGCAGACGGCCGAACTGAGGGTCGTCGATTCGATCAGGGCCCATCTGCGCGACCAGGAACGTCAGCAGATGGTCGGCAAGGCGGGCACCGACAAGCTGCGGGTCGATCTCACCAACATCATCAACAACGTGATCATGCCGGCACGCATCCAATCGATCCTGTTCAAGGAGTTCGTCCTGCAATAGGCCCGTGTGCGCCCGGGCGCCGGACGGCTAATGGCTTTGCGGCTTGGCGCCCGAGCTTTCCTTGACCCGTGCCGCGAGCGCCGCGGCCATGAATTCGTCTAGATCGCCGTCGAGCACCGCCTGGGTGTTGGAGGTCTGGACGTCGGTCCTGAGGTCCTTGACCATCTGATAGGGCTGCAGGACGTAGGACCGTATCTGGTGCCCCCATCCGATTTCCGTCTTCGCATCGTGCTCGGCCTGGGTCGCCGCCTCGCGTTTCTGCAGTTCCAGTTCGTACAGGCGCGCCTTCAGCATGTTCATGGCGGTGGCGCGGTTCTTGTGCTGCGAGCGGTCGCTCTGGCATTGCACGACGATACCCGACGGCTGGTGGGTAATGCGGATTGCGCTGTCGGTCTTGTTGACGTGCTGGCCGCCGGCGCCGGAAGCACGGTAGGTATCGACCCGCAAATCCCGGTCGTTGATCTCGACCTCGATCTCCTCGTCGATCACCGGATACACCCAGACCGAGGCGAAACTGGTGTGCCGGCGGGATGATGAATCATACGGCGATATCCGGACCAGCCGGTGGACGCCGCTTTCCGTCTTCAGCCATCCATAGGCATTGCGGCCGATGATCTTCAGCGTTGCCGACTTGGTGCCGGCTTCCTCGCCGGCGCTCTCTTCCAGCCACTGCACCTTGTAGCCGTGCGCCTCGGCCCAACGGGCGTACATGCGCAGCAGCATTTCCGCCCAATCCTGGGCTTCGGTGCCGCCGGCGCCGGCGTGCACCTCGAGATAACAATCGTTGGCGTCGGCCTCGCCCGAGAGCAGGGTTTCCTTCTCGGCGGCGATCGCTTCGGCGTGCAGCGCCTTGAGCGCAGCTTCGGCTTCGCCGGCGACGCCGGCGTCGCTTTCGGCTTCCGCCAACTCCAGAAGCTCGAGGTTGTCGGAAAGCCGGCGCTCGAGTCCCTCGATATCGCCGAGCCTTTGTTCCAGGCGGTTGCGTTCGCGCATAACCGCCTGGGCTTCCCCGGTATTGTTCCAGAACTTGGGGTCTTCGGCCTTGGCGTTCAACTCGGCCAGACGACGACGAGCAGCATCAAAGTCAAAGATGCCTCCTCAGCAGGTCCAGCGACTGCTTTATTTCGGTTGCCAGATTTTCGACTTCAGCACGCATGGCGATGCCATTGCTCCGCGCTCGACGACGCCGGGTTTTAACCGGGTTCCCGCCGCGGGGCAAGGCATCGGTCTGAAAATCTGTCGCGCCGGGCCGGCACGACCGCCGGCGCGATCAATAGAGGCCGCCGGTCCCAGTGGCCGGCGCCAGCCCCTCGCCGCCGGCGATCCAGCTCTGGCCCTCCAGGACCTCCGAACGCCCGGTGGGCACGGTGCCCGGCTTGAACGCCTCGAGAATGACGTCGGAGTCGCCGGGCCTGGCCAGCTCGCCGGTGGTGACGTTGACGCGCACCAGCCGGATATTCGGCGGTATCCGGAACGGAATTGCCGGCTTGTCCTTGAGCGCCGCCGCCATGAAATCGCGGAAGACCGGCGCCGATACCGACGAGCCGGTTTCCTGCCGGCCGAGCGGCTTCGGCTCGTCGAAGCCGATGAACACGCCGACCGCGAGGTCCGGCGTGAAGCCGATGAACCAAGTATCCTTCTCGTCGTTGGTGGTGCCGGTCTTGCCGGCCAACGGCTTGCCGACGGCCTGGATGCGTTTGCCGGTCCCCCGCTCGATGACGCCGCGCAGCATGTTCACGACCTGATAGGCGCTGCCCGGGTCGGTGAGCGCCTTGCGGGTATCCGGAATTTGCGGTACCGGCTGGTCGGTCCACGCCGTCGCCCGACAACTCGGACATGGGCGCCGGTCGTGGCGGAAGATGGTGGCGCCGTGGCGATCCTGGATGCGGTCGATCAGGGTCGGCGTGATCTGCTTGCCGCCGTTGACCAACATGGCGTAGGCGGTGGTCAGTCTGAGCAGCGTCGTCTCGCTGGACCCGAGCGCCATCGACAGGGTTTCCGGCAACTTATCGACGACGCCGAAACGCTCAGCCGCAACAGACACCTTTTCCATGCCGACCGTCTGCGCCAGCCGCACGGTCATCAGGTTGCGCGATTTCTCGAGACCGAGTCGCATCGTCGATGGTCCGTAGAATTTATTGGTGTAGTTGGCCGGGCGCCATTTCGGCAACCCCGGCCCCTGATCGATGACGAACGGCGCATCGAGGATCAGCGTCGACGGCGTGTAACCGCCTTCGATGGCCGCCAGGTAAACGAATGGCTTGAACGCCGATCCCGGCTGCCGGTTGGCCTGGGTTACGCGGTTGAACTGGCTGCGTTCGAACGAATAGCCGCCGCTCATCGCCAGCACCCGTCCGGTATGCGGATCGAGGGCGACCAGCGCGCCGTCGACGTTCGGAATCTGATACAGGCTGAAGGTTCGCTCGGTCGCCGAGTACCCCTCGGCGCCCTCCTCGATCGGATCGACGGCGATCACGTCGCCGTAAGCGAGCACGTCGGCGGCCTTGGTCACCTTCGGCCCGCGCTTCTGGCCTTCTTCCAAACGCCGGGCCCATTGCAGCTGGGAAAACGAAATGCGTCCCTTGGCCCCATCGCCGAGGCCGACGACGGCGCCGTTCGCATCGAGGCCGACGACGACGGCAAGCTTGCGTGCTCCGAGCCCGGCCGGCAGCGCGATCTTGGCAAGCTCGCGCTGCCAATCGGCGGCGACGTCGACACGGGTGCCTTCGGCCAGCCGCGTGATCGGCCCGCGCCATCCGTGCCGCCGGTCATAGGCCTCGAGCCCGCGACGCAACTCGCGGTCGGCGATCGCCTGCAGATGCGGAACGATGGTCGTCCGCACCAATAGGCCGCCCTTGTACAAGTTTTCATCGCCATAGCGCTTGACCAACTCGCGGCGCACCTCTTCGGCGAAATATTCGGCAGTCGTGTACTCGGTCGCCGAGCGCTGCCGCACCGTCAGCGGCGTCCGTTGCGCCTGATCGGCCTGTTCGGCGGTGATGATGCCTTCGGTCAGCATCCGTCCGATCACCCAGTCGCGGCGCGATTTGGCGGCCTGCGGCTTGGTGACCGGGTTGTAATTGTTGGGCGCCTTGGGTAGTGCCGCCAGGAACGCCACCTCGCCGATGGCCAGATCGTTCAGGGACTTGTCGAAGTAATTCAGCGCCGCCGCCGCAACGCCGTACGAGCCGAAGCCGAGATAGATCTCGTTCATATAAAGCTCGAGGATGCGGTCCTTGCTGAGGGCGCGCTCGATGCGGAACGCCAGGATCGCCTCCTGGATCTTGCGCTTCCAAGATATCTCGTTGGTGAGCAGGAAGTTCTTGGCCACCTGCTGGGTGATGGTCGAGGCACCGACGGGCCGCTTCGAGCTTCCCAGGTTCTTGACGTTGGTAAGCGCGGCGCGAACGACGCTCAGAAGGTCGACTCCCGGATGGGTGTAGAAGTTCTTGTCCTCGGCCGCCAGGAATACCTCCACCACCCGCCGCGGCATCGCCTTGATCGGCACGAATACGCGCTTTTCGACCGCGTATTCGGCCAACAGGCGCCCGTCGCCGCCGTATACGCGGGTCATCACCGGCGGCTCGTAATTGGCGAGCTGGCGGTATTCCGGCAGGTCGCCGCCGTAATTGTGGAAAATGAACAGCACGCCGCCGGCGCCGACGACGGCGACGATCAACAGCACGCCGAGAATGGTGAGAAGCGCTCTAAACATCGGAGATCAAGGTCGCGTCCACCCACTGTCCCGGGTATGGGATCGACGCTTGAAGCCGGCAACCAACCCGGCTGCCATATTACCACATGCGTCGCAAAAGCCTTGAAACACTTAAATATCAAATTGTGGCGACGGTATGGCTTTCTACTTCCTCGTCGCCTCTTCGACGCGCACGAAATGCGCGTCCAGCGCCTTGGCTACCGCAGTCGCCAGCTGGGCGCGGTATTTGCCAGAACGCAACGAACGCTCGTCGTTGGGATTGGAAAGGAACCCGAGTTCCATCAGCACCGATGGCACATCGGGGGCCTTCAGTACGGCGAAACCGGCAAACCGGTGGGTATTCCTGAGAACGGTGGTGGTCAGCTTCAACTGACCGATCAATGCCGCCGCGAAACGCGCCGATTCATTCATCGACTCGCGTTGCGCCAGGTCGATCAGGATATTGGTCACCTCCGGCGTTTCGTGGCTGAGGTCAATGCCGGCGATCAAATCGGCCTTGTTTTCCTTCTCCGCCAGTTCCGCCGCTTCCTTGTCCGAAGCCTTTTCCGACAGCGTATACACTGCCGGCCCACGGATCGCCTTGTTTTTGACCGTATCGGCGTGGATGGAGATGAACAGTTCGGCCTTGGCGTCGCGGGCGATCTGCACGCGGTCGCGAAGACGGATGAAGATATCCCTGTCGCGCGTCAGCATCACCTTGAAACGGCCCGTTTCCTCGAGTTGCTTCTTCAGTTCGCGGGCCATCGCCAACGTCACGTGCTTTTCGTAGATGCCGGATACGCCGATGGTGCCGGGATCGACGCCGCCGTGTCCCGGGTCGATGACGATGACGTGCTTGGCGCCGCGCTGCTTCGGCTCCGGCTTGCGCGGCGCCAGCCGGAACGGCGACGCCTGGTCCTGGGCGCCGGCCTTGGTCGCCGGCGGCGACGGCACCGGTGGCGGAGCCGCTGCATCGGCACCGCTCGCCTTGGCGATGGTCATGGTTGCGGCCGGCGCAACGGCGGCCGGTGGCGGCGCCAGACCCGGCCGATCGGACGCCGGTTTCGGCTGCACCCCGGAGACGCGGATCGGCTGGGCGCCGACGCTCTGCAGGAAGGCCTGCGGGCTGGTCGGCGTCAGGTCGACCACCAGACGGTATCGATGGCCGCCTTGCGGCTCGAGAATGAACGCCTGGGTGATCGCCGCCGGAGCGTGGATGTCGAACACGATGCGCGAATTGCCGGGCTTGAACAGGCCGTAGCGCAGTTTCTCGAACACGCCGGTGGCGGCGGGAAGCGGCTCGGGCGGCAACTGCCAGCCGACTTCCGGTAGATCGATGACGACACGCTTGGGGTCGCCGAGGGTGAAGGCGCTGAATGCCACCTGTTTGGTGAGCTCGAGAACGATTCGGGTGGCCGTGGCATGGACGCCGACGCGAATGTCGGTGACCACCGAATCCGCCGCCGCGACCGGCCGCGCAAGGGTCAGCGCCAGCGTCGCCGCGAGGGCGACCGGCAACCACCGCGATTTCCGACTGACACCCCACATATGGTGCAAGCTCACAACCCAGTCCCCAAATATATGATTTATTACAAGGGGTAATGATCTGCAACCGAATTCGCGCCGGGGCCCCGATTAGTTTGGCCGCCGGCCGTCGACGCGCACAAGACGATTGTCGAGCGAAAAGCCTACCTTTATGTTAACACTGTCGCGCCTGGCGGCGAGCCCGGTCCGGTCTGGTAGCCCCGTATGACGGGCCGGCGGCCGGCCGTAACGCGACGTCAAGGCAGCCCGAATGATGGTCCCGGAGTTCCGTTACTTGCGGGAGGAGGGTCTCGGGCTTATATGCGAAAAGCAAGAGGGATCCCCCTCTTAGATATGGTCTTTTTTCCCATGCCGGATAGAGCAGCGCGAACCAGTCACATGCCGCCCACGTCAACGGTGGCGCAAGGATTGTTCGCAGGCGCCGCCGGCCATCCTAGAACACGCACCGCAACCCCGGATGGACCTCGTCCCTGGAGGACGGAGGCCGGGCAGGCTGTGCATCGGAGTTTTGAAATAAATGACAGCCAAAAGAATGCTCATCGACGCATCGCACCCGGAAGAGACCCGGGTGGTGATCGTCGCCGGAAACCACCTGGAAGACTTCGACGTCGAGGTTCAGTCCCGCCGGCAGCTTAAAGGTAACATCTATCTCGCCAAGGTGACGCGCGTCGAACCGTCGCTGCAGGCGGCGTTCGTCGACTACGGCGGCAATCGCCATGGGTTCCTGGCGTTCAACGAAATCCACCCCGACTACTATCAGATTCCGGTCGCCGACCGTGAAGCGCTGATCGCCGAGCAGAAGGTCGCGCCGCCCGCGGAACACGACCCCAATCAGCCTCGCGAGGGGACGGCCGGCGCCGAACCGGCCGCCGTCGAGACGCTCGGCGGCGATATCTTCGAGGAGGTCGCCACCCGGCGGCCCATGGCGCTGCGCCGCAGGTACAAGATTCAGGAAGTCATCAAGCGCCGGCAGATTCTGCTGGTGCAAGTGGTCAAGGAGGAACGTGGCACCAAGGGCGCCGCGTTGACGACCTACCTGTCGTTGGCCGGACGCTATTGCGTGCTGATGCCGAACACGGCTCGCGGCGGCGGCATTTCCCGGAAAATCAACAGCGGCGGCGACCGCAAGCGGCTGAAGTCGATACTTTCCGATTTCGGCATTCCCGAAGGCATGGCGGTCATCGTCCGCACCGCCGGCGAGAAGCGCTCGAAGGCCGAGATAAAACGCGACTACGAATACCTGATGCGGTTGTGGAGCACGGTCCGCGAAGTCACGCTGGAATCGATGGCGCCTTGCCTGGTGCATGAGGAAGGTGACCTGATCAAACGCTCGATCCGTGACCTCTATACCAAGGATATCCAGGAAATCGTCATCGACGGCGACGAGGCCTATCGCGCCGCCAAGGACTTCATGAAGCTGCTAATTCCGAGCCACACCAAGCGCGTGCAGCCGTTCGAGGAAGTCGACAAGCACCTGTTCCTGTTCTACGGCATCGAGCATCAGCTCGACAGCATGCATTCGCCTGAAGTGCAACTGCGATCGGGCGGCTACATCGTCATCAGTCCCACCGAGGCGCTGGTCGCCATCGACGTCAACTCGGGACGGGCGACCCGCGGCCGCAACATCGAGGAAACGGCCTTGAAGACCAATATCGAGGCCGCCGAGGAGATCGCCCTGCAATTGAAACTTCGCGATCTGGCGGGACTGATCGTCATCGACTTCATCGACATGGAGGACCACCGCAACCAGATCAAGGTCGAGCACCGCCTGAAGGACGTGATGCGTTCCGACCGCGCGCGCATCCAGATCGGCCGCATCAGCCCGTTCGGGCTGCTGGAACTGTCCCGGCAGCGGATGCGTCCGAGCCTGATCGAGACCAGCTCCGAGCCGTGCCCCTATTGCGAAGGCACGGGCATTCGCCGCTCCAAGGAGTCGGCGGCGCTTCATCTGCTGCGCGCCATTGAGGAAGAGGGCATGCAGCACCGGTCGCGGCAGGTCACCGCCTATATTCCGACGCCGGTGGCGCTTTACATCCTCAACAACAAGCGCTCGGCGCTCGCCCGCATCGAGGAAAAATTCAAGATGTCGGTGCGCCTGGAAAGCGACGACACCTTGATCCCGCCCAACTTCCGGATCGATCGGATCGGCGAGGACGGCCGTCCGATCGTCGCTGCCGAAACCGGGTCGGCGCCGCGTGAAGGCGCCCGCGAAGACGGCGGCCGACGCCGGCGGCGCGGCGGCCGTCGGCGGCACGGCGAGGAAGGTGGCGACATTCATCACCAAGCGCCCGAGGCGGCGGCCGCGAGCGCCGCGGCCGGTGCCGGCGGTCCGGTCGGTCAGGTCGCCCAGAGCGACCAGGCCGGCCACGACGACGTCCAGGCTGCTGCGGCCAACGTCGCCCCGCGACCGTCGAACGATATGTCGGCGCCGCTGGGCAAGCGGCGGCGTCGCGGCCGGCGCGGCGGCCGACGCCGGCGGCGCGATGGCGAACACCGTCCCGGCGAGGCGTTCCCGCGGCCGGCGGCGACGGTACCCGGACAGCCCGGTGCCGGTGCTCCCCAGGACACCGCTCTGCTGAGCCCGCCTGAACCTTTGATCCCGCTGGCGCCGCCTAAGAGCGCCGGCGGCGAGGTCATCCCGTTGCCCGATGCCCGCAACCGGCCCCCCTCCAAAAAGCAGGGCGGACGGCGGCGGCGCGGCCGTGGCGGTGGCGGAGCGGTACCGTCGGTAGCCGGCGGACCACGCCCGGCTGCCGGCCAGCAAGGCCCGACGACGTTCCCGCAACAACAGCCGACGAGGGCGGCCACTTCTCCCGCGGCTTCCCCTGCCGCTCCCCCCGTGGCTCCTCCCGTGGCTCGCCCTGGGGCATCGCCCGCGATGGGCGGCGGCGGAACTTCCCCGGCGCCGCAGCCGGCGCCTGCCCCTAAACCGGAGCAACCCGCGACCGCGGGCGCTACCGCGAAGACCACCGTCGTCAAAGTCGGTGGCGAGGCGAGCCCGGCTCAAGTGCCGGGAAAACCGGCGACGCGCAAGGGTTGGTGGAGTCGCATTACCGAGTGATCGACGGCCGTTAGCGGCGCCAGCGGCGAAGCCGATCCGCCGCCGCCGCCATGTCGGCATGTTCGCCGGCAAAACAAAACCGCATGAAGCGGTGGCCGCGCCCAGGATCGAAATCGATTCCAGGCGTTGCTGCGACTCCGGTTTCGGCAAGCATCCGCTTGCAGAATTCTTGGCTGTCGTTGGTCATGTGAGTGACGTCGGCGTAGATGTAGAACGCTCCTTCGGCCGGCGCCAGCTTGCGGAATCCGGCTTTCGGCAATTGCTCCAGCAGCAGCGCCCGATTTTCCGCATAGCGGACGACGTTGGCATCCAGCTCGTCGCGGCAGTCGAACACCTTGAGGGCAGCGAACTGCGATAGAGTCGGTGGCGAAATGAAAAGATTCTGCGCCAGGCATTCGACGGAGCGGCCCAGATCCGATGGCACGACCATCCATCCGATGCGCCAGCCGGTCATCGAAAAATATTTCGAGAAGCTGTTGACGACGATTGCCTTCGCCGTGTGCGCGAGCACGGTGGTTGCCGGTTCCCCATAGGTGATGCCGTGGTAGATTTCGTCCGAGATCAGGCGAATCCCCCGATCCCCGCAGTAGTCGACGATGGCCTTGAGTTCGCCGGCGTGGATCATGGTTCCGGTGGGATTCGAGGGGCTAGCGACGATCAGGCCATCGATGGCGCGCGCTGATTGCCCGGCCGCCCGATCCAACAATTCCGGCGTCGGCTGAAAGTTGGTTTCCGGACCGGTCTGAAGATCGACGACCTCGACGCCGACGGCTCCCAGAATGTTGCGATAGGCGGGATAGCCCGGGCTGGCGAGAGCGACCCGGTCGCCGGCCTCGAAGGCGGCAAGGAACGAGAGTACAAACCCGCCCGACGAACCGGTCGTGACGATCACCCGTTCCGGTTCGACGGTCACCCCGTAGACATTCCGATAATGGTCGGCAATGCGGCGCCTGAGCGCCGGCAGGCCGGTGGCCTCGGTGTAACCGATGCGGTCCTCGAACAGCGCCGCTCGTGCCGCCTCCAGGACGGCCTTGGGCGCGCTGGTGCCGGGCTGCCCCACCTCAAGATGCAGCACGCCTTCGCCGCCGGCCTCGCGTTCGTTGGCGGCGCGCATCACGTCCATGACGATGAAGGGCGGGATGGCCCCGCGTTTTGCGACCTTGAGGACCATGCTACCGGGGCGCCGTCACCGGCTTATTCGCTGCCGGCAGCAAGGCCGAACCCCCGGGGATCGCTCTTCATCGAGCAGGACACTTCATCCCTGGTCGGAATGCCGGACCGACAAAAGACCGTGTTGACCAAGCCGATTTTCGCCGTCTGCCCGACGCGGTGGCCCTTGTTCGCCAGGCTTTGGGCAACCGACGCCTCCAAGCCCTGTTCGTAAAATGTCAGATCGGAAACGCCGTCATTGTGAATGCGCTTCGCGGCGACGGCCATTTCGAGGGTTTCATCGTCCTTACCCAATAGAGCGCGCGTGACGACGTTGACGAGCGCGCTCGGTGCCGCGGTGCCGCCCGAGGCCGCCGCCGCCATATAAAAGACGTTGTGAAGATCGCTGACCAGCAGCATCGGCGCCAGCGAATCGGGGCCTCGACCGCGGGGTGCCGGCAGCGCGGCGAGAATGATGCCCATGCCATCGGCAACGCGGCCGGTGCCGAACAGATTATTCAAGGTAAGCGTACAGGCGACCGCCGAGCCTTCGCGGTCGACGGTGACGAAACCTGTGCCCGTGGGATTGTCCGGATTCTCCGCCTGCGCTTGATTGGTTGCCGCCCATGCCGTATGGCGGTCCGAGCGGTACCCCGCGAGCAGGCGCGCGATGTTTTCCCTGGCGACCAGGGAATTGGAACTGACGGCGGCCGTGCCGTCAACCCGAAGCCACTGATCACGGTTGGCGAACGCCCGTCCGGTGACCTCGGCCATCAGATGCGCGCGCGCGTCCGATGATGCGCTTTCCCATTTTCCGTCCTCGACCAGCATTCCCATCATTTGCGCCGCCAGCACGCCGGCCGGTCCGGGAGGGGTCGGAAAATGGAAATCGGCGTTCTTGATGTAGGGAACTTTGATGGTCGGTCGCCACTGCGGTGAATAGGCACGCATGTCCTCGAGGCTCAACGATCCGCCGGCGTTGGCGACGGCGGCGATAAACTGCCGCCCCGCCAAACCGGCGTAAAAATCGCCGGCGCCGCGCGCCCTGAGGCGCCCCAGCACCGACGACAAGTCGAGCTGTTTCAGGTAATCCCCTTCCTTGATAACGGCGCCGCCCTTGCCCGCGGCGAAGATCTTGCGCATTCTCGGGTCCGCCAGCGTCGCCGGCGCCGCCCTTCGCAAATCGTTGGCAAATGCGCGCGACACCTGGTTGCCGAAACGCGCCAACTGTTCCGCGGGCGTGACAAGCTGTGCCCATTGCAGCCGCCCGTATTTGGCGTTAAGGGCGCCGATCCCGCGGATGAACCCGGGAACGGCAACGGGGTAAACCGCGGTCGGCGACATCCTGCCCGGAGTCGTGGCTTGGAAGTCCAGGGTTTCGGTCCGCTTCGACTTGACGTCGTGGACGACGCATACGCCGCCGCCTCCGAGGCCGGCCGACGACGGCAACGTCACCGAAAGCGCCAACGAGACGGCAACCGCCGCGTCGGCCGCCGTTCCCCCGGCCGAGAGGATTTCGCGGCCGACCAACGCCGCGCGCGGCTCGTCGGTCGCCACGCCGCCGAGGAACCCCTGAACGAACCCGATTGTCCCGCGCTTCGATTCGTCTTCCTTGGTTTGAAACGGATTGATGGCCGCCAGCGGGTTTGACGAGCAAGCGGCCAGGGCCAGCACCAACAAAGCCGACACAAATTGACCATAGTCCCCGATGAGACTACGTTTTCCCAAGGAAGCGGCGATCGCCAATCGTCGGCCGGCGGCGCGTGGAATGAATGCTTCGATGAATCGCATATCCGTAAAGGCCGTAGTTTACCTTCTCGTCGCCGCCCTCGCGGCCGGCGCCGGACCAGCGCATGCCCAGAACCAGAAGATATCATTGATCCGCGACGCGGAGATTGAAAATACCATTCGAGAATTCGCGATTCCAGTGTTCCGCGCCGCCGAATTGGATCCCACGGCGGTCAGCATCTACCTGGTCCAGGATGGCTCAATAAATGCGTTCGTGGCCGGCGGACAAAGACTGTTCCTCAATACGGGCTTGTTGACGCGAACCACTAACGCCGGTCAGGTTATCGGCGTGATCGCCCACGAAACGGGCCATATCGCCGGTGGTCATTTGGCCCGCATCCAGGACGCCCTCCAGAACACTACGGCGACGACCATTCTGGCGATGCTCCTCGGCGGCGCCGCCATCGGCGCCGGCCGCAGCGATATCGGCGCGGCGATCGTGTCGGCCGGCCAAAGCGTTGGACTTCGCAGCCTCCTTCAATACAGCCGCACACAGGAATCGGCAGCCGACCAGGCGGGTTTGAAATTTCTCGAGAGCGCGGGGATTTCGGCAAAGGGCCTGCTCGAGTTCATGAACATCCTGGGCGACCAGGATCTGTTGCGGCCGGAGCAGCAAGACCCCTACGTGTTGACGCACCCGTTGCCTCGGGACCGCGTCATCGCGATCCAGGATTATGTCTCCCGTTCCCCGATCGCCGACAAGCCGGTGTCGAAGGAATTCGCGGCCATGCACGCACGGATGAAAGCCAAGCTTTACGCATTCTTGAATCCCCTCACGCGCACGCTCAAACTTTACAAGGAGAGTGACAACAGTCTGGAGTCCCGATACGCACGTGCTATCGGGTACTTCCGCAAGCCCGACATGGCCAAGGCCATCCCGCTGATCAATGGGTTGATCTCCGAGTATCCGGACGATCCCTATTTCTGGGAGCTGAAGGGTCAGATGTATTTCGAGAACGGCGACGCGAAGTCGGCCCTGGGGCCGTATCAAAAGGCGGTCCAACTGTTGCCGAACAGCGAGCTGATGCGCACCGACCTGGCGCGCATCCAGTTGGCGTTGAACGATCCGGAAATGCTGGACGCGGCGATCAAAAACCTGCGCTACGCCATCGGCCGCGAGCGGGACGTGCCCTTCCGGTGGCATCAATTGGCGATCGCCTATGGGCGACAGGGCGACAAGGGCCACGGCGCCCTGGCATTGGCCGAGGAGGCGCTGTTGCTGGGCCGGAAGCCGGTGGCCCGCTATCATGCCGGTCTTGCGGCGCAGATATTCCCCACGGGCTCGCGCGAGCGGCTGCAGGCCGAGGACATCCTGATCGCCGCCAAGGAAGAAAAGAAACCTTAACGGTTTCCCAATGATGGCCCGGTCGTTTCCGCTACGAAGACCGCTCGTGGCCTTGGGCGTTGCATCCCTGGCGGCCTATCTTGTTGCCTGTGCCGAGCCGTCATCAGCAACTCGGCCGCCGAGCGGCAGCATGGACGTGCTCGGACCGATCCCGGCGTTCGAGCCGAGCGCCCTGCCGTCCGATTGGATCACCGAGGGGACCGTCGGGCCCGGCCAGTTGGCGGTCGTCGTGCGAGACGGCATCCCGGCGCTGATGGTGGTCAACGGCGGCCACAATTTCGTCGCCGCCAAACCGACGCGGGCGTCGCTGTTGGCGACGCCTTATCTCAGTTGGGCCTGGAATATGGAAATGCGCGATTCGGGAACACATCCCGTGCGCCTGGTCGTGGGTTTTGTGGGCGGCGACCGGCAAAGCCCGGCACGGTCAAGCCCGTCTCCGGAGTCGGCCGCCCATACCCTTCCCACCCATGACCGCGCGATCGTCATCGCCTGGAGCGATTCGGCGCTCGAGCGCGGCGCCATCGTCAAGCCGGACGCCGCCAAAGTGCCGCAGCCGCCGGCGCGCTACACGGCCCGCGGCGGGCGCGAAAACGCCGGTTCCTGGTGGCTGGAAACCGTCGATCTGTCGGACATTTACCGCCGATCGTGGCCCGATGACGATGCCACCAGCGCCCGCATCGCCTTCATCGGCATCGCCTCTTCTGCGGGAAAGCAGCCGAGCCCGGCCTATCTGTCGGGAATCCGCCTGTCGCGCTAGGCGTCAGGCCCGCGACGGCCTTCGCCGGTGTCGTTCCCAAAGCGCTGTACAGGGTCCGGCAAACACCGCATCATGCGGCGCACCGTTTAACCGATCCGATGCCGGAGAATTCGCCGATGTCCTGTCGTTTCCTGAATCGCGTCATGGGCTTCGTACTGGGCGCGATGATCGCCGTCGCCGCCACGCCAGCCGACGCCCAGAGCAAACCATCGCAACCGATGTCGCCGGCGGACAGGAAGGCGATCGAGGACGTCGTGCGCGAATTTATCCTGAAAAACCCGGAGATCATCGTCGAGGCGGTGAAAAACCTGCAGGAACGCGAAAAGCAGGAATCCAATGAGCGGCTGAAAGTGAATATGGTCGCCAAGCAAGCCGAGCTTCTGAATGATCCCGACACGCCCGTCGGTGGCAACCCGAAGGGCGACGTCACGATCGTCGAGTTCTTCGACTATCGCTGCGGCTATTGCAAACGGGTCATGCCGGCTCTCCAGGAAGTGCTGAAAACCGACAAGAATGTTCGCTTCGTGTTCAAGGAGTTCCCGATCCTGGGCCCGGAGTCGGTGACGGCCTCGAAGGTGGCGTTGGCGGCGTGGCTCATCGACAAGGGAAAATACGAGGCCCTGCACTGGGCGCTGATGAAGGCGACCGGCGCATTGCCGGAAAGCCGGTTGATGAAAATCGCCACGGACGCCGGTTTCGACGCCAAGGCCCTGAAAAAGGCGATGGACGCTCCCAAGATCGAGGAACTTCTCCGCCGCAATTACGCGCTGGCCGAGGCGCTCGAGATCAACGGCACGCCGGCATTCGTCATCGGCGACCACATGATCCGCGGCGCCACCGATCTGGCGGCGTTCCGGCAGATTATCGCCAAGGCGCGCGGAAGCTGACGCCGGGGCGCCGTCACCGCACCGGCAGCAGCATGTAGTGGAACCCGTCGATCCGCTCGACCAGCAACAGCAATTCCTTGCGACCCGCCGCCTTGGCGGCGTTGTATTTGGCGATCACCTGGTCCGGCTTCCAGACCGAATCCTGATTAACCTGGGCGATCAAGTCGCCGCGCCTGAGTCCGATGTCCGACCGGTCGGGATCGACTAGGGTCACGACGACGCCGAGCGAGCCCCAGCGAAGACCGAACCCCTTGCGCAATTTGTCGGTCAACGCCGCCAGCGTCAGTCCGGATTCGGGATGGCTGGCGATCGCGCCGGCGCCGACGCGCCATGCTTCCGTCCACGCTCCCATCTTCATTGTCAACGTCACCGGCTTTCCTTCGCGCAGCAGCTCTATCTTCGCTTCCTGGCCCGGGCGGGTAGCGCCGGCCACCTTGATCATGCGCTCGAAGGTGTCGATGGCCTGACCCGCGAATTTCAGGATCAGGTCCCCGCGCCTGATGCCGGCCTGGTCCGAGGGGCCGCCGACGGCGACGTCGCGGACGAGAACGCCGTTCGCCGACTTCAGACCAAGCGCCGCCGCGGTCTCCGGTGACATGCCCTGCACATGCATGCCGAGGAATCCGGAATCGGCGGCGGCGGCGGCCTGAGGCGTCGCCAGCAAGGCCAGCGCCAATGCCGCGGCGACGACGCCGGAAGCGTGCCTATTCGCGGGGTCTCCCATTGATTCCGTTCCCCCTGCAGGAACCGCCAAAAAGTCTATCTTCGACGGCGGCCCGTGACAATCGCGCCGCCGTCAGCACTTCGGCATTTCCAGGGCTTCGATCTTCTCGAGCGTTTGAACCGCCGTAAACCCCGTGAACACCATCTCCATTTTCGGCGTCACGCCATTGTCGAGCACCACCGCCTCGACCTCGTAATCGGGCGCGGCACCGGTGCCGCCGATCGGGAAAAAAGCGATGCGCATGGTCCAGCCGGGCCTGTCGACGATAGGGCCTAATTCGCCTTTTACCTTCGCAGCATTCTTGCCGAGCGGGATGATGAAGGCGACCGCCCGCTGCGGCCCGGACTCGTCGGTGCCGTCGAAGACGACGGTTTCCGCCCGTGACGCTCCCGTTTTCGCCCGTTCGATCAGGTATTGGGTAAGGCCGAAATAGAAATGCGTGCCCGCCGGCAGGTCGACTTTGGTTTTTTTCGGAAGCGCATAAACGGCCTCGCCAAGACGGTCCGGATCGGATCGCGCGGAGCCTTTGAAACTTTTCTGCTCGCTGATGCTGCGGGAGCGGGCGACGAAGCGGTAGTTCCTGCCGTCGAGTGATTCCCAGCCGGTGAACTCCAGGTTTTGCAGCAGTTCGCCGCCGACTTGGGTTTCGACCCGCATGTCGACCTGTTCGGCGGTGATCCAGGCGTCGCACGTCCGTTCCACGGAAGTTTTCACCGCTCCGGAGACGCCGATGAATCGGCCCGACGAGTCGGCCTTGCCGAGCGACAGCGAATAAATGGCGCGATGGGGCACCATGTCGGCCGTCGCCGCGCTCACCGAAAGCCCGATCGCCAGACCCACCCCGGTGATGGCGATAAGCGCCCCGGAAAGTTTCGAATCAGTCATGCCGACCAACGCCTCTCCCTTGGCCGGCTTCACAATAAGGCCTCGCCCCGGCAAGGCAAAGGCGTTCTTGCGAAATGGGGTCCGGCGCGATATCCAGTCATCTGGTCCAGGCGGCGGACGCCGCCCTTAGCGGCAATCGGAAAGAAAAAGCCGGAATGCGAGTGTTGAGCGTTTTCGGGACGCGGCCGGAGGCCATCAAGATGGCCCCCGTGGTCGCTGCTTTGAGCGAGGCTCCCGGCATCGAGTCCGCGGTCTGCGTTTCGGCGCAGCACCGGACCATGCTCGACCAGGTGCTGGCGCTGTTCGACATCCGCCCGGCCTACGACCTCGACATCATGCGCAACAACCAGGACCTGTCGCACATTACCCAAGCAGTGCTGACCGGCATGCTCGGCGTGCTCGACGAATTCAAGCCCGCCCGGGTGCTCGTCCACGGTGATACCACGACGACGTTTGCCGCCGCGCTCGCCGCCTTCTACCGGCGCATTCCCGTCGGCCACGTCGAGGCCGGGTTGCGCACCGGCGACATCTATCGCCCATACCCGGAGGAGATGAACCGCAAGCTGACGGACGCCATCGCCGATCTGTTCTTCGCGCCGACCGAGACCGCGCGCGCCAACTTGCTCGGCGAGGGAGTCGATGGCCGCCGCATCGTCGTTACCGGCAACACGGTGATCGACGCGCTTCATCACGTCGTCGGCCGGCTGAAAAAGGACGCCGCGTTGCGCCGCAAGCAAGAGAAGTGCTTCAAGTTCCTCGACAAGGCCAAGCGGCTGATCCTGGTCACCGGCCATCGACGCGAGAATTTCGGGCCCGGCTTCGAGCGCATCGCCGCGGCGCTCGCCAAGCTCGCCGGCCGCGACGACGTCGAGATCGTATACCCTGTGCACCTCAATCCCAATGTCGCCGGGCCGGTGCGCCGGATACTCGGCGACAAGTCCAACATTCATCTGCTGGAGCCGCTCGACTATCTGCCGTTCGTCTACCTGATGGACCGCGCCCATCTGGTGATCACCGATTCCGGCGGCATCCAGGAGGAAGCGCCGTCGCTGGGCAAGCCGGTGCTGGTGATGCGCGACGTCACCGAACGGCCGGAGGCGGTCGAGGCGGGCACCGTCAGGCTGGTCGGCACCGACACCAAGCGCATCGTCGCCGAGGCCGCGCGGCTGTTGGACGACGCCAGGGCCTACGGCAGGATGAGCCGCGCCCACAACCCCTACGGCGACGGCAAGGCCAGCCGCCGCATCGTCAAGGAACTGACCCGTGCCGGCAAAAAAGGCTGACCCCGAATTCAATCGCCTGTGCGTGATCGGCCTCGGCTACGTCGGCCTGCCGACGGCGGCCATCTTCGCCGGCCGCGGGCTTACGGTGACCGGCGTCGACGTCAACGCCGCCATCGTCGACAAGATCAACCGCGGCCGCATCCACATCGTCGAGCCGGACCTCGAGACCCTGGTCCGCGACGTCGTCGCCGCCGGCCGGCTCCGCGCCGTCGCCGAACCTGCGCCGGCGGACGCTTTCATCATCGCCGTGCCGACGCCGTTCACCGACAATCACAAGCCGGACCTCGCCTACGTCATGGCCGCCGCCGAAGGCCTTGCCGGCGTGCTCAAGAAGGGCGACCTGATCGTCGTCGAATCGACGGTGCCGGTCGGCACCACCGAGACGATCTCGGCGCGGCTCGCCGAGTTGGTGCCGCACCTCGGCTTCCCGCACGAGAAAGGCGACGCCGCCGACGTCCGCATCGCCCACAGCCCGGAGCGCGTGCTGCCCGGCCAAGTGGTCGCCGAGATCACCCGCAACGACCGCGTCATCGGCGGCATCAGCCGCCGCTGCGGCGAGCGCGCGGCGGCGCTGTATCGGCTCGCCGTCAAGGGCGAGTGCCTGCTGACGACGGCGCGCACGGCGGAGCTGGTGAAGCTGGCCGAGAACGCCTATCGCGACGTCAACATCGCGTTCGCCAACGAGCTCGGCCTGGTCGCCGAGCGCTTCGGCATCGACGTCTGGGAGGTGGTGCGACTCGCCAACCACCACCCGCGGGTCAACGTGCTGAAGCCGGGCCCCGGGGTCGGCGGCCACTGCATCGCCGTCGATCCGTGGTTCATCGTCGACTCGGCGCCCGACCAGACGCCGCTGATCCGGGCGGCGCGCCGGGTCAACGACGAGACGCCCCGCATCCTCGCCCGCCGCGTCGCCGACGCCGCCAAGGCCGTGAGGGAGCCGGTGATCGCCTGCCTCGGGCTTGCCTACAAGGCCGACATCGACGATCTGCGCGAAAGCCCGGCGATCACGGTGGTGCGCGCGCTCGCCGAGGCCAAGGCCGGGCGCCTCCTCGCCGTCGAGCCGCACGTGACGGCGCTGCCGGCGGCGCTGAAAGGCCTTACGGGTGTCGCGCTGGCCGATCTCGACGCGGCGCTGAAAGCGGCCGACATGGTGGTGCTGCTCACCGACCACAAGCCGTTCCGCGAGCTCGATCGCGAGCGGCTCAAGGGCAAGGTCGTGTTCGACGCCCGCGGCGCGTGGCGGTAGGCGGGAGGCCCGACGCCGCA
>DASWGT010000066.1:0-5623 GCA_036393575.1 Rhodospirillales bacterium
CGACGACCCGGCCATCGACCTCACCGCCGCCGCCAACGAGTGGGCGGTGACCCGCGGCGCCCGCTCGGGCCGGGTGGCGTGGCAGTTCATCCAGGACCTCGCCGGCCGGCTGGGCAAGCCGCTGGATTAGGGCGCGGGCGCCCGATGATGGGCACGTGGACGGCTGGACCTGCCAGCGCGTAATCTGATGGCGTAGGCGACCGTCCGGGGGCACCTGTGGCCGAGAACGTCCAACGGCGACTGACCGCGATCCTTTATGCCGACGTGGCGGGTTACAGCCGCCTCACCGGAAAGGACGAAGTCGGCACGCACCGACAACTCTCGGCCGGCCTCGATCTCATTGCCAAGCGGATCGTGGAAGCCGGCGGGCGGGTGGTGCATTATGCCGGCGACGCCGTGCTGGCCGACTTCGGCAGCGTCGTCGCGGCGGTCGGCGCGGCGGTCGGCATTCAACGCGCCTTGGCCGACCGCGCGCGTGACATCCCCGATGACAAGCGCCTCAAGTTCCGCATCGGCGTCAACCTCGGCGAGGTGATCGTCGACCGCGACGAAATCTACGGCGACGGCGTCAACGTCGCCGCCCGGCTGGAGAGCCTCGCTGAAGCGGGCGGAATTTGCGTCTCGGGCGCCGTGTTCGAACAGGTCAAGGGCAAGCTAGACGCCGACTTCGAGGACATGGGCCCGCAGACGGTTAAGAACATCGCCGAGCCGGTCCGCGCTTATAAGGTCGCGATCGAACGGTCCGCGGGACGCCTTGCGCCCGGTGGCGAAACGAATCCGGCGCTCCCGGACAAGCCGTCGATCGCGGTCCTGCCGTTCGTCAACATGAGCGGCGATCCGGAGCAGGAGTTCTTCGCCGACGGCATGGCGGAAGACGTCATTACCGGCCTGTCGCGCTACCGCTGGTTCTTCGTCATCGCCCGCAACTCCAGCTTCACCTACAAGGGCCGGGCGGTCGCCGTGACGCAGGTGGCGAAGGAGCTGGGGGTGCGCTACGTGCTCGAAGGCAGCGTGCGCAAGGCCACTAACCGAATACGCGTGACGGCGCAGCTCATCGACGCCACCACCGGCCGCCACATCTGGGCCGAACGTTACGACCGTCAACTGGACGATATCTTCGCGCTCCAGGACGAGATCACCGACACCATTGTCGCCGCGATCGAGCCGGAGCTTGGCGCTGTCGAGCGTGAACGGGCACGACGCAAACCACCCAATAACCTCGACGCATGGGATTCATACCAGCGCGGCCTGTCGCATTTGTACGGCGATCTCACCCGCGAAGAGACGGGCGCCGGGAAGCGTTGGCTGCGGCGTGCCTGCGAGCTCGATCCGACGTTTGCCGCCGCTTATGGCGAGCTGGCTTGGATTCACACCGTCGACATCGCCCTAGATGCTACGGATGACCCGAAGGCAAGCCTGGATGAGGCCGCACGGGCGGCGGAGAAGGCGGTCGCCCTCGACGCCAGGGACCCGAGCGCCCATGTCGCCCTCGGCAGGGTGAATATCTTCAGGCATGCCTACGAAAGGGCGATAGCGGAGATGGAAACCGCGCTTGCCCTCAACCCCAGCTTCGACCGCGGTCACTACGGGCTCGGCATGGCCTTGTTGTACGGTGGCCGGCCTGCCGACAGTATCTCCCCTTTCGAGCGCGCCATCCGCTTGAGCCCGCGCGGCTGGAGACCTTGGGCGTACCGGCAGATGCTGGCGCGCGCCTACTTCAACATGGGACGGTACGAGGAAGCGGCCGTATGGTCCGAGAAGGCCGTCCAGCATCCGCGCGCTCCGTACATGCCGTTCGTCGACGCGACCGCCGTGCTCGGCCATCTCGGCCGACTGGACGAAGCCCGCGCCATGCTCGCCGAAGTGATGAAGAGAAAACCGGATTTCTCCGTCGATACGGTCAGGAACACGATCGGCCGGTACGGGCCGCATTCCGCCGTCGATCGGATCATCGACGGCCTGCGCAAGGCGGGCCTGCCGGAGTGACGGCGCCCTCCCCCAACGCCGGCGCGGCGGCGGCGTTGGGGCGGCCGCTGGGGGTATGGACGGCCGGACCAGCCAAAGCGTAATATGATGGTGTAGCCGACCTTCCCAGGGCTTGTTAGTGACCAAGAACATCGAGCGTCGACTGACGGCGATCCTATATGCCGACGTGGCGGGTTATAGCCGCCTCACCGGAGAGGACGAGGTCAGCACACACCGACAACTGTCGGCCGGCCTTGACCTAATTGCCAAGCGAGTCGCCGATTTCGGCGGGCGCGTCGTGCATTACGCCGGCGACGCCGTGCTGGCCGACTTCGGCAGCGTCGTCGCGGCGGTCGACGCGGCGGTCGGAATCCAACGCGCCTTGGCCGACCTCCTGCGCGATGTCCCAGAGGGCAAGCGCCTGCGGTTCCGCATTGGCGCCAACCTCGGCGAGGTGATTGTCGACCGCGACGAGATCTACGGCGACGGGGTCAACGTTGCCGCCAGACTGGAAAGCCTCGCGGAGCCGGGCGGTGTTTGCGTCTCGGGCACCGTGTTCGAACAGGTCAAGGGCAAGATTGACATCAGCTTCCAGGATATGGGCCCGCAAACGGTCAAGAACATCGCCGAGCCGGTCCGCGCATATAAGATCGTGCTCCAACGGTCCACGAGCGGCGACGCGCCCGACGCGGAGACTCACCTGGCGCTCCCGGACAAGCCGTCGATCGCCGTTCTGCCGTTCGTTAACATGAGCGGCGACCCGGAGCAGGAGTTCTTCGCCGACGGCATGGCCGAGGAGATCATCACCGCGCTCTCACACTACCGCTGGTTCTTCGTCATCGCCCGCAACTCCAGCTTCACCTACAAGGGCCGGGCGGTTGCCGTGACGCAGGTGGCGAAGGAACTGGGCGTGCGCTATGTGCTCGAGGGCAGCGTACGCAAGGCCGGCAATCGGGTGCGCGTAACGGCACAGCTCATCGACGCCACCACCAGCGCCCACATCTGGGCCGAACGCTACGACCGTCAACTGGACGACATCTTCGCCCTGCAGGACGAGATCACCGATACCATCGTCGCCGCGATCGAGCCGGAGCTTGGTGCCGTCGAGCGCGAACGCGCACGGCGCAAACCTCCGGAGAACCTGGATGCGTGGGGTTCATACCAGCGCGGCCTTTGGCATTTATTTGACGACGGGAAACCGGATGCCCTGGATGAAGCAAAACGCCTGTTCCAACATTCCTGCGAGCTTGACCCCGGTTTCGCCGCCGCCCATGCCGAACTGGCCTATTCCCACGTCGCCGATATCGTCCGAGGTCTGACGGATGACCCGAAGGCGTGCTTGGACAGGGCCGCCGACGCGGCAGAGAGGGCAGTCGCCCTCGATCCCAGGGATCCGGCTGCCCACTGCGCCCTCGGCAGGGTCTTTATTTTCAGGCGTGCACACGAAAGAGCGATTGCCGAGATGGAAGCCGCGCTCGCCCTCAACCCCAGCTTCGACCGCGGGCATTACTGTCTCGGCTTGGCGTTGCTGTACGGCGGCCGGCCCGCCGACAGCATCCCGCACTTCGAGAAGGGCATACGAATGAGCCCGCGAAGTCCCGTTTTGTGGGCTTATCGGATGATGTTGGGCTTGGCGTACATCGATTCGGACAAATATGAGGAAGCGGCTGCATCCTTCGGGAAGGCCATTCAGCAACCAAATGCCCCATTCATAGCATTCGTTTATGCGGCCGCCACCCTCGCCCATCTGGGCCGGATCGATGAAGCCCGCGCCATGCTTGCCGATGTGAGAAAGAGAAAACCGGATTTCTCCACCGATACCGTCAGGAACACCATTGGCCAGTATGGACCGCATTCCGACATCGACCGGATCATCGACGACCTCGGCAAGGCGGGGCTGCGGGAGTGACTGCTGCGCCCGCTCGGGCCGGGTGGCGTGGCAGTTCATCCAGGACCTCGCCGGCCGGCTCGGGAAGCCGCTGGATTAGGGCGCAACGGGCCTGTTCGACACCGACATTCCCGCGCCAGCGGGAATCCAGTTATCATCGAAAAGCTGGACCCCCGCTTTCGCGGGGGCCGGCCCCCGACTTGATCGGGGGGTGACGATCCGGGAAGTCGGGCGAAGGAAATTTTCTCAGTTGCCAATCGAGCCGAAACCCAGCAGTTGGCCGGACCCGCTGGTGGAATGGGCGGCGACCTCGACCATCAACGTCGACAGCCCGACCGTCTGGTTCACCGAGTTGGCCGCAGGGATGGTGGCGGCGGGCCTGCCGCTGGCCCGCTTTAAGATGATGTACGACATGCTGCATCCCCAGTACGCGGCCATGAGCACGCTGTGGCGGCGCGGCGACCCGCAGGTCGAGGTGACGCATCCGGAGCACGCGGTGCTGGAAAGCGACACCTATCGGCAGAGCCCGGTCTATCTCCTCGACGAGGACCTGGTCCCGGAGTATCGCCGCCGTTTGGAGGCGCCCGACCGCGAGCTCGAATTCCCGATTCTCAGGGACCTGAAGACCGACGGGCTCACCGACTACTTCGCGCTGCCGCTCAGGCTCGCCAACGGCCGCACCGGCGTCGCCGCCTACGCCACCGACCGCGCCGGTGGCTTCACGGAGGGCGAGATCGAGCGGCTGCGCCAGGTCACCCGCGCCTCGGCGCGCGGCTTCGAGATCGTCGTCCGCCACGAGACATCGCGGTCGCTGGCGCGGGCGTATCTGGGCAGCCGCACCGGCGAGCGGGTGCTTTCGGGCGCCGTCCGGCGCGGCGACGGCGAAACCATCGACGCGGTGGTCTGGTTCTCCGACCTGCGGCGGTCGACGGCGCTGTCGGTGACCATGCCGCCCGCCGACTTCCTGGCGCTGCTGAACGCGTATTTCGACTGCCTCGCCGGCGCCGTGCAGGAACAAGGCGGCGAGGTCCTGCGCTTCATCGGCGACGCGGTGCTGGCCATCTTCCCGGTCGACGCGGGCGAGGAACCGGCGTGCGCCGACGCCTGCCGGCGGGCGGTGCGGGCGACGCGGCAGGCGGCGGAGAACATCGCCACCCTCAACGTCGAGCGGGCGAGGATCGGCAAGCATTCGATCGGCTACTGCATCGGGCTGCACCTCGGTCCCGTCCACTACGGCAACATCGGCACCGCTGGGCGCGTCGAGTTCACCGTCGTCGGCGCCGCCGCCAACGCCGCCGCCAAGATCGCCAACCAGTGCAAGCTGGCGGGCGAGAAGGTGCTGATCTCGGAGGAGATCGTTCGCCGCCTCGACGAGCCGTGGCGCGACCTCGGCGAGTTCGACCTGCCGGGCGTCGGCCGCAAGATGCGGCTGTTCAGCTTGGCGTAGGCAGTCGCGGGCGGCCCGCGGTTCCAGGTCGGAAATATTTCCGATACCTCTTGACAAACATCCTATCTTGTTCTATATATGTTCTATATCCCGCCGTTCCGGCCAACGGCGCGGCGGGGGCCGCTCTTGGACATCGTGATTAGGAACTGAGGCGCCCGCGGGCGCCCCCGGGCGCCCTGGCACTGCCCTGCGCGCCAACGGCGATTGATCGCCGGTTCAAAGGACCCGACGCCGAAAATGACGATAAATGACGATAAATGACGATTTTCCAAGAATTTTCCGCGGCGTGAATCGTGGCGGATCAACGGGTTGGACGAAAACCG
>DASWGT010000067.1:0-4177 GCA_036393575.1 Rhodospirillales bacterium
GGAAACCGGGGTTCTGGTGGCGCTGGCCGCGGCGGCGGGCGTCACCGGCGCGCAGGCGATGCTGGACGGCCCGCGGGGATTCGGCAACGCCATGAGCGAGAACGTCGACTGGGACGCGGCCACGTCGGATCTCGGAAAACGATTCAACATCACCCGCACGACGCAGAAAAATCACGCCTGCTGCGGACATACCTTTGCGGCTCTCGACGCCATCATCGCGCTGCGCGAAGCCCACGCGCTCGATGCGGACCAGGTCCAGCGCATACGCGTCGGCACCTATGCCAAGGCGCTGGAAGTGACCGGCAACTTCGCGCCCCGAACGGGCTACGAAGCCAAATTCAGCCTGCCCTATTGCGCCAGCGTCGCGCTCATGGAAGGCCGGGTGCGGCTGGACGCCTTCGACCGGAAACACCTGGACGATGCGTCCATACGCGCGCTGATGGCGCGCGTCGAGCTTTACGTGGATGAGGCGGCGGACAGCGGGTTCCCGCGGCAGCGGGCGGCGGTGGTGGAGATCACCACCCGCGCCGGTGAACGGCTCGGGTTCCGGGCGCCGACCCGCAAGGGCGATCCGGATCACCCGCTGAGCGATGCCGAGCTGGTGGACAAGTTCCGCGAACTTGCCGCCCCGGTCACCGGCGAGGCGGCCTGCGAGAACCTGCTCGATGCGCTCTGGCGCATCGACGTGCTCGATGACACCGGCACCCTGTTCACGCCTGCACCCAACCTTCAGGCGGCGGGCGCCACCGACTGACAGAACAGCCGTATTCAACACCGGGGGGACTGTTTCCCGATGAACACACGCATCGGTTTTATCGGATTTGGCGAAGCCGCGCCGGCCATCGCCGAAGGATTGAGCGAGCAGGGGATCTCCGGCATGCAGGCGTTCGACATCGCCTTCGAGACCGATCCCGCGCGGTTTTCACCGAGAACCGTGCGCTCCGGGACGCGAATGGCCGGCTCGCCGGCGGCGCTGGCCAAAGACTGCGACGTTATTTTGTCCCTGGTCACCTGCACGGAAGCGGTGGCGGCGGCGAGCTCCATCGCCGATCACCTGGAGCCGCGGCATTTTTATGTCGACTTGAATTCGGCATCTCCGGACGTTAAACGGGAGGTGGGGGCCATCGTGGCATCCAGCGGTGCCCGCTTCGTGGAAGCGGCCATCATGTCCATGGTGCCGCCGAACCGGCACCGGGTACCGGTGCTGTTGTGCGGCGCGGCCGCCGCGGAGTTGAAACAGAGGCTGGATCCGCTGGGAATGAACCTCGAGGTCCTCGGGGAGGAAATCGGCGCCGCCGCGGCCACCAAGATGTTTCGAAGCATCGTGGTCAAGGGCGTGCAGGGACTGTTCATCGAGTGCGTTTTCGCCGCCCGCCATTTCGGCGTCGAAAAACGCGTGCTCGATTCCGTCACCGCGAGTTTCCCGGGCATCGACTGGAACGCCTTCGCCGATTACTTCATCAGCAGAAGCGCGCTCCACGCCGCGCGCCAGTCCCACGAGATGGAAGAGGTCGCCCGCACCCTGGAAACCCTCGGAGAAATACCGGTGATGGCAAGGGCGACGGCAAAACGGCTGAAAATGTTCGGCGATCTGGGGCTGAAGGAAATTTGCGGCGATAAAGAACCTGAAACCTATGCAGAAATTTTGCAGTTGCTCGAAAAACACCGGTCCGCATGATTCATGACCTTGATGGATAACCCTGCATTTTTGAGCGCCGGAGAACTTGCCGCCGCCATTCGAACCGGCGATCTCTCCTGCGAAACCGCGGCGCGGGCGTGCCTCGCGCGTATCGCCGAGCGCGAGCCGGCCGTCGGCGCCTGGGTCCACCTGGACGAGGACGGCGTGCTGGCGGAAGCCCGGGCGAGGGACGCATTAATAAAACAGGGCGGCGCGCCCGGCCCCCTGCACGGCGTGCCGGTGGGCATCAAGGACATCTATGACACCGCCGACATGCCCACCCGGTTCGGCAGCCCGCTGCACGCCGAGCGCCGTCCGCCCGCGGATTCCGGGGTCGTCGCGCTGCTGCGCGAGGCGGGCGCCGTCATCATGGGCAAGACGGTGACCACGGAGTTCGCCCTGTCCCATCCGGGCAAAACCGTCAACCCCCGCGATCCGAAACGTACCCCCGGCGGATCCTCCAGCGGATCGGCGGCGGCGGTGGCCGACTTCATGGTGCCTCTCGGCGTCGGCTCGCAAACCGTCGGCTCGATGATCCGGCCGGGCTCGTTCTGCGGCGTCTTCGCCTACAAGCCCACCTTCGGCAGCATCACCCGGCGGGGCATGAAGCTGCTTTGCCGGCGTTTCGACCACGTGGGCGTGTACGCGCGCAGCGTGCATGATCTTGCACTGGCCGGCGACGTACTGATGGCCGGCGATCCCGGCGACGAGGACATGCTCGCCCGGCCGCAGCGCGATCTCGTCAACGGTCTCGCAAAGTTCGGGGACTTTTCGCCTGAGCGGATCGCCTTCGTCAGGTCGCCCGTGTGGGACCAGGCGGACGACGACGCGAAACGCGTTTACGAGGCGCTCTGCGATCGGCTCGGCGACACGGTTGCCATGTTGGCGTTGCCGGCGTCGTTCGACCGCGCGCTCGATGACCACCACACCATTCTCAACGCCTGTCTCGCATCGACTTTTCGAAACGAGTACGCGCGAACGCCCGAGGCGCTGAGCGAGAAGCTCAAGGTCCGGATCGAGGCCGGCATGCCGATCCCGGCATCGGACTACGTGGACGCCCTCAACCGCGCGGACGCGCGCTGCCGCGAAATGGACGGCCTGCTGGAACCCTATGACGCCGTGCTGACACCGGCGGCGCCCGGCGAAGCGCCGGCGGATCTCACCACCACCGGCAACGCGGCGTTCAACGCCATCTGGACCCAGTGCGGCTCGCCGGCGGTCAACGTTCCGCTGCTGAAAGGCGCCGGCGGCATGCCCCTCGGCGTGCAGGTGGCGGGGCCGCGCGGCGCGGACGTCCGGGTCCTTGCCGCCGCGCGCTGGCTGTGGGGACAAGGACATGAGTGACCCGGCCGCAGTGCGCACCAACGCCGCCCGCCTCTGGCAAAGCATCATGACCATGGGCGAGATCGGCGCCACGCCCGGCGGCGGCGTCGGCCGTATCGCGTTGACGGCACTCGACGGCCAGGCGCGGGACCTGTTCGTTTCCTGGTGTGAAGCCGCGGACTTGCGGGTGCGCGTGGATCGGGTGGGCAACATCTTCGCGCGCCGCGCCGGGACCGATCCCGGCGCTGCGCCGGTGATGACCGGCAGCCACCTGGACACCCAGCCCCTCGGCGGAAAGTTCGACGGCATCTACGGCGTGCTCGCCGGACTCGAAGTGGCGCGTACCCTGAACGACGCCGGCCTTCGCACCCGCGCGCCGCTGGACCTCGTGGTCTGGACCGACGAGGAAGGCGTGCGCTTCAACGGCCTGCTCGCTTCCGGCGCCTTCGCCGGGATCTATGATCCCGATGACGTGCTCAATCGCACCGACCGGAAAGGCGTGCGCTTTGCCGATGCGCTGGCATCCATCGGTTACGCGGGCACCGAGCCCGTGGGCGAACACGACGTCGACGCCTTCCTCGAGGCGCACATCGAGCAGGGCCCGATCCTGGAAAGCGAAGGCACACAGGTGGGCGTCGTGCTGGGCGCGCAGGGCCAGCGCTGCTTCATGGTCACGCTCAGCGGAGAGGAGGGCCACGCCGGGACCCTGCCCATGCACATGCGCAAGGACGCGATGCTCGGCGCGGCGCGCATGGTGGACGCGGTGAACCGTATCGCCTTCGAACATGAGCCGGTGCCGGTGATTACCGTCGGTCACCTGGCGGTCCGGCCCAATTCGAGAAACACCATTCCGGGCCAGGTGGTCTTCAGCATCGACAGCCGCCACCCGGACGACGTGGTGCTCGCCGGCATCCACGAGGAGATGCAGAAAATCTGCGAAACCATCGCTGCGGAACTCGGCCTCGGCATAGATTTCCGCCTGCAAAGCGAACGGAAGTCGGTGACCTTTCACGACGAATGCATTTCGCTGATCCGCGGCGCGGCATCGCGTCTCGGCATCGGACACCGGGACCTGTATTCCGGCGCCGGCCACGACGCCTGCCAGCTCGTTCACAAAACCCCCACCGGCATGATCTTCGTGCCCTGCGAAGCCGGCATCAGCCACAACGAACGGGA
>DASWGT010000068.1:0-3580 GCA_036393575.1 Rhodospirillales bacterium
CAATTTCCGGGTCTCCACCGTGGTCGGAATCGTCGGCGGCGGCGGCATCGGCGGCACCCTGTTCGCGGCGTTCCAGCGCTTCGACTACGATTTCGTCGCCGCGATCCTGCTCTCCATCATCGCGCTGATCATGGTGGTCGAGGTGTTCTCGGCGCGCCTCAGGGCGACGTTCCAGTAGAGCGCGGCCATGATCATTGCCGAGGACAGATGGCAGCGGTTCACGCCCACGGAGCGGCTGGCGCGGTTCGCGATCTATATCGGCGTGGTTGCGGCGGTCGTCTTCTCCTTGCGTACCGTCGAGATCATCCCCGAATTCCTGCAGGACGCCCCGACCCAGATCGGCGATCTGTTCTACCGCATGTGGCCGCCCGACGTGCGCTACTACCCGGCGATGGTCCACGAGGCCTTGCTCGAAACCATCCACATCGCCACGCTCGGCACCATTTTCACCACGATCATGGCGGTGCCGGTCGGCTTTCTGGCGGCGCGCAACGTCACCCCTCACGTCTCTCTCAATGCGCTCGCGCAACTGATCCTGGTGTCGACGCGCTCGGTCAACACGCTGGTGTGGGCGATCCTATTCGTGGCGGTGTTCGGGCCGGGCGCGCTGGCCGGTACGGCGGCCATCGCCTTCCGTTCGATCGGGTTCGTCGGCAAGCTGTTCGCCGAAGCCGTCGAAAACGCCGACCGCGGTCCGATCGAGGCATTGCGGGCCGCCGGCTCGCCGTGGCTGAGCGTGCTGACCATGGGCTATTGGCCGCAGGTGCGTCCCGCCTTCTGGTCCATCTTCCTGTTCCGCTGGGACATCAACGTGCGCGAATCGGCAATCCTCGGCCTGGTCGGCGCCGGCGGCATCGGCATGATACTCGACGACTCCATGAATCTGTTCCAGTGGCATCGGGTCGCGACCGTGCTGTTCAGCATCTTCACGGTGGTGATCCTGGCCGAGCTGGTGGTCAACGCCATCCGCAAGCGGATCATCTGACGGCTCAAAAGCGCCCGTTGCCGCCGGCATGACCCCGCCGCCTTGCGCAAAGCCCCCGGGAATCACTATATTAAGGGCGCCGGTAAAACGGCTATGGCGATAAACGCCTGACGGAATAAGCGTTGCGGACCCGGGGGCAGTACCCGGCGCCTCCACCATTATCCTTTCGCTCCCCTAACGGCTCGTGGGCCTCGATCGGGGAGCAGCAGATGGGGGCGAAACAGGATCGACGCGCGTGGTAAAGGTCAGGTTTTTGCCCGGCATGGCTCCACCGTTATCGGGCTAAAAGCAATAGTTGCCAACGACAACTTTGCTCAGGCTCGCCTCGCCGCTTAACGCGGTCGGGTGATCCGACAATAAGTCCCCGACCACTGAGCTGGCCGGGGCGGGGTTCGGGAGGCGCCTGGCAACAGAAGCCTCCCACTTTATTTTCAGGGCCGTTCGATTCGCCTGCCGGGCCGCCGCGGCCTCGCCCTTCGAGACGCCACCCTTCGGGTGGCTCCTCAGGGTGAGGCCGCCATGTAAACGCGCGGATTTCCTCATCCTGAGGGCGAGCGCAGCGAGCGTCTCGAAGGATGGAGGAATCCACGCCCCGCCGGCGGCCGGCGCGGTGTTTCAAGGCTGGTGAATCCCGAGCGGACGGGCTAGTAATTATGGCATGGAATCCGATCCGCTCCGTTACGATGCCTGGATCGAGGACGCACTGCGCGGCGTCATCCACCATGCGCTTGCTTACGCCGCCGACAACGGCCTTCCCGGCGAGCATCACTTCTACATCACCTATCGCACCGACGGCGAAGGCGTCGAGACGCCGGGCTACCTGAAGGCCGAGCATCCGGACGAAATGACCATCGTGCTGCAGCACCAGTTCGAGAACCTGGTGGTCAATCAGGACGCGTTCTGGGTGACGTTGCGATTCAACGGCAAGCCCGAACGGCTGCGCGTCCCGTTCAACGCCGTGGTGTCGTTCGCGGATCCCTCGGTCAACTTCGGCCTGCAGCTGAAGATGGCGACCGACGTCGACGGCGAGATCGAGTTGGAATCGGTGGCTGGGCAGAAATTCGGACTCAAGGCGCCGGAGCAGGACACCCGGCCGGCCGCCGCCAAGGAGAAGGGCGAAGTCATCGCCCTCGATGCGTTCCGCAAGAAATAAGGTGGCCGCGGCCGGACTTCGACGACGGCGGCCCTGGTCCGCCGCGGTGGCCCGCCCCGGCGACGCGGGTGCGAGGGGAAAGACATGAGCACATACGTCCATCACGAGATGTTTCCGGTCGGCGACGACTCGACGCCCTATCGCAAGTTGACCGGCGATTTCGTCTCCACCGCCAAGTTCGACGGCGAAACCGTGCTCAAGGTCGAGCCGAAGGCGCTGACCGTGCTGGCGGCGGAGGCGTTCCGCGACATCTCGCACCTGCTGCGCCCGGGCCACCTGAAGCAGCTCGCGGGCATCCTCAAGGACCCGGAGGCCTCCGACAACGACCGCTTCGTGGCGCTGGATCTCTTGAAGAACGCCAACATCGCCGCCGGCGGCGTGCTGCCGATGTGCCAGGACACCGGCACCGCCATCGTGGTGGCCAAGAAGGGCGGGCGCGTGTGGACCGGCGGCGGCGACGAGGCGGCGCTGGCCGAAGGCGTGCTCAAGACCTTCACCGAGAGCAACCTGCGCTACAGCCAGGTGGCGCCGCTGGATTTGTTCACCGAGAAGAACACCGGCAACAACCTGCCGGCGCAGATCGAGATCTACGCCGACGGCGGCGACGCCTACAAGTTCCTGTTCATCGCCAAGGGCGGCGGCTCGGCCAACAAGACCTTCCTCTACCAGGAGACCAAGGCGTTGTTGAACCCGCAAAGCCTGGTCAAGTTCCTCGACGCCAAGATCCGCACCCTCGGCACCGCCGCCTGCCCGCCCTATCACTTGGCGATCGTCATCGGCGGCACCTCGGCGGAACTCACCTTGAAGACGGTGAAGCTGGCGAGCTGCCGCTATCTCGACTCGCTGCCCACGAAAGGCAACGCCCACGGCCAGGCCTTCCGCGACCTGGAGTGGGAGGAGAAGGTCCACAAGCTGACCCGCAACATGGGCATCGGCGCCCAGTTCGGCGGCAAGTACTTCTGCCACGACGTGCGCGTCATCCGGCTGCCCCGCCACGGCGCCTCCTGCCCGGTCGGCATCGGCGTGTCGTGCTCGGCCGACCGCCAGGCGCTCGGCAAAATTACCAAGGCGGGCGTGTTCCTCGAGCAGCTCGAGGCCAACCCGGCCAAGTATCTGCCCGAGATCACCGACCAGGCGCTCGGCGGCGAGGTGATCGAGATCGACCTCAATCGGCCGATGAAGCGGATCCTCGTCGATCTCGCCAAGCACCCGGTGCGGACGCGGCTCAGCCTGACCGGCCCGATCATCGTCGCCCGCGACATCGCCCACGCCAAGCTCAAGGAACGACTCGACGAGGGCCAGGGCCTGCCGCAGTACTTCAAGGACCACGGCGTCTATTACGCCGGTCCGGCGAAGACGCCGAAGGGCTACGCGTCGGGCTCGTTCGGGCCGACCACGGCGGGCCGCATGGATTCCTACGTCGACCAGTTCCAGGCCGCCGG